>DAOTZM010000359.1:0-2827 GCA_034434035.1 Anaerolineales bacterium | reverse complement strand
AAAAAGCCGGTTTCCGCACGGCGGTTTCGCGCGCTATCTGGGCCGCCTACGAGCGCTCAATTGAGTTGGGAAAAGAGAAAACCGTCCACATTCCCGAAACCAATTCGGGCGGGGGCGGGGGATAGCATCACATAGATTTTTATCATGTGCTGCGATTATCAAAATCAAATTCAGGAGAAAAATAATGCCTCGTCATCGGCATCGTTCGTCGAAATCCAATTTCCCCGTTTCCGGGCCGGCTTCTAGTGCCGCGTCTGTTCCCCCGCCCTTCCCTCTGCGCCCAGAATCCGGGCAGCCTTTCGACATGGGCGAAGTTTTTCGTCTTTTGGAAGAGGAAGACACTGAGGCGGCGCTCGAAATGCTCGATTCCGCGCCGAAATGGATGCAAAAAAGTGACGAATTCAGACTGATGCGGGTCTCTGTCCTGATGCAGGCCGGCGACCTCGAGCAAGCGGGCGAACTCCTGCGCGAGATGGAGCGCAAGAACCCACGTTTCCTGCCGCTCTACCTGCCGCTTTCGATTTGGTATATGATGCAAAACTGGCCTGCCCATGCCTTGAAAGCAGCGCGTAAAGCCCAGTCCGCCAAATTCGATGAAGAGGCCAGCGAGCAGGCGCAGGATATTATCGAAACCGCAGGCGAACGGTTGGATGGGTTGGCGGCAAGGCTAAATATTTCGCGCGAAAAGGCCGAACAGGCCAGTTGGCATAACGAACAGGCGCAGTTGGCCGTTTTGGAGAATCGTTTGAGCGAATCAGAACGCGCCAGCCGGGAAGCCCTCAAAATTGCCCCGCGCTGGGTTTCGCCGCGCAACAATTACGCCCATGCGCTCTACAGGCTGGGGAAAATTCTCGAAGCAATTGCCCAGGCTGAAGCGGTTTTATCCGATGAGCCGGACAACCTCCATGCCCTGAATAATTTGGCGCTCTTCCATACCGGGCTGGGGCATCCTGAACAGGCAGCAACGGCGGCCAGCCAGTTGTTTGAGCTGGCGTCAGGCTACTCTGATGATTCGGATGAAATGGATATTGTTCTTTCCGCCCTGTCGCTGGTCGAGGACACCGAACATCTCTGGCAACTGGCTCGGCGTTATCGCCGAAAGCCGACCAGCCACCTCAGCTTTCGTTCCTGGCATATTTTGGGGGTGGCGGCTATCCGTAAGGGAGAGTTCAAAGAAGCGAAAACCCTGCTTTTGAAAGCCAGCGAAGATGGAAATATGCTCTCGTTCGAATTATTGGAGCGACTTAACGAAACGATGCACAGGAAGCAGACCCGCCTGACCTGGCCGCCCGCGTACCCCGGCCTCGAACTGATGGTGTCTGGCCGTGTACTGAACGAATGGGATCAGATTGTTAAAAGTATCGAGGGCGACTTGTCCTCGCCTGCCCAGCAGCGAAAAATCGATGCTTTCCTTGCAAAGCATCCGGCTATCCTGGCTGCGCTCAAAAAAATGTTGTGGATAGAAGAAATCTCCCGGGCCGGGGCTAGAGGCCTGGCGCTGTTCAATAAACCCGAGGCCGATGCCGAACTGTTGCGCTTTGCCTTTAGCGATGTCGGCGACAGCGGGAAACGCCTGCACGCTGCCATGCTGCTGGTGAATGCGAAACGCCTCAATGCCGAAAAGCCGATTCGTTTTTGGGATGAAACCAAACAAAAATGGCAGGAAGTTCACTTGTTCTCCCAGCGCATTGGTGATGTAGCCTATGCCATCAGCCCAAAGGCCATGCCATTTATTCAGAAGGCCCAGCAAGCCAAGAACCCCGATGATGCGATTGCCTTCTTGCGCCGCGCCATCGAAGTTGACCCAGCGTGCGCTATGGCGATGCACAACCTGGGCGCCTTCTTGCGGCAAAAGGGCGAGACGGAGGAAGGCGAACGCTTGATACGCCGCTCTATCGAGATGGACCCCACCTATACGTTTGGCTTTGCCAACCTGGGACTCATCGAGGCCCAGCGCGGGAACAAGGAAGCCGCGCTCGACCTGTTGCTCCATGTGCAAAAAGCCAAAATTATCACCTATCAGACGGCTTGCGTCTCCAGCCTGGCATACGCGGTGATTGCTATCGATGACAAGGATTTCGAGCGGGCTGAACGCCATCTCGACACCGCAAGAGAAATGAATCCTGATAATCCGGCGATTGAAAAAATTGAAAATATGCTTCGCTTGAATCAGATGTTTGGCGAGGATAGTTTTGTTGCGACTTACCAAAGGGACAGCGCGCACCGTTTCCACAAAAAGGCCCTCAAGACCCCGCTGACTGCCGAAATGACCCTGGAAGCCTGTCTTGGGAACTTGACCAATGAGACCCTGTCGGCGATGTGCCGGTTTTGGGAAACTTATGGGACTGGGAAAAAGCCAGCCCTGGTGGATGCCCTGAAGGCCAGCATCCTTGATGCCGAAATTTTCGATGAGATAACGCAGGAATTAACCGATAAAGAACGCGAAGCCCTGAAAACGGTCATCGAAGCGGGCGGCTGGCGGCCCTGGCAGGAATTCACGGCGCAATTTGGCGATGATTGGGACGAATCGCCCGGGTGGAAATACTACGACCCCGAAAGCGTGCCGGGCCGCCTGAAACTGGCCGGGCTGCTCTATGCCGGGACGCTGGGAGGCCAACAGGCAGCGTATATCCCAGTCGATATCAGGCCGTTGGTCGAGAAACTGGTGCTGTAGCGCGAAATCAAACGCTGCGCCGCGCTTTGTTCAACCCTCCTCCGGCGAAGGCGACCAGCGGTAACTGAGCTTATAAACTTGCGCCACCATGGAAGTCGCGGTGCTGCGCACGCCGGGAATGGCCTGGATGCGCTGCGTAACCAGTTCCGTCAG
>DAOTZM010000358.1:0-3600 GCA_034434035.1 Anaerolineales bacterium | reverse complement strand
GGCAACTACTCACCCATCCGGCCCGCCGGGGAATCAATCCCCCGGCTGCGTGGCAACGCCCTGTAAACAGGGCTTTATCCGTCTAAAATCAACGTGATGGACGGTGTAAAAGTCGGAATTATCCCCTGTCGGGGACTTTCCGATGCTGTTCATAGCCGGAGGCCTCTGCGAAGCGTCCCGAAGGGGCAGCCCCCGGCGAAGCGGGGAAAACATGCACCGGTGAGTAGTTACAAATTTTGAAAATATTTTTGCTGTAACAGCACACTTACGATGAACACCACCCTTCCATCCAAAGTACAAACTATCTCCCTCATCCTCTGCATGGGGTTGGTGATTGCTTCCATCTGTACTCCGTTATCCGTGTACGAAAGCCTGGAAAACCAGGTCAGCCGTTGGCTGCAAGAGACGGGAGCGGATGATTTTTCTTTGTTATTACTCTCGCCAGAGACGATAACGCGATTGCGCGAAAACAAGGCGCATGAGTTCAATCTCTTTGCGCCAGGTGGGGAAATTATCCTGGATAAAAACACGACCGAGAACGGCAACGGCGAAATATTTTATTATTTCACATCGGCGCGAATGGCTGGCATCAAAGCCCTGTCTCATGTGGATGAGATATACTGGTGGCGCAATTATTCCTGCGATTTTTACGCGAACGGCGATGACGAAGGCCAGTTCTTCCTGCTGCTTGTCTCGTCGGGTTATTTTGAATTAAATGGTCTGCAAGTTGCGCAAGGCCGGTTGCCAACCCAGGCTGACCCTGCCACGGTTGCGGTGCTTGGTTCAGGCGCGGCGCAAAAGTTGTTTGGCAGCGCCGAATCCGCCATTGGGCAAACTTTAGCAGCCAGCCCGATGACCAGCCCGGACTGCCAGCGCTCCTTGACTGTCATTGGCGTCCTTGCCCCATTTTATGAGCCAAATAACCCGGACGCGCAATGGGTGGATAGTGGTATTTTCATCCCAGACCGCGAGCCGCTTGATGAGATTGTGTTCCTGCCGGGTGGAAAGCCTTATATCACCCCTGTCTTTTACTTATGGATATCGCCAAAGCCAGGCTATCAGCGGGAAGCCATCAGCGAGGTACGAAATTACTTCAAACAAGAAGCAAGCGATAAAATTTACGTCCAGGTGATGACGCGCGGAGAGTACTACCGCGCTCTCGGCGGTATCCAGGCGCGCCTGGCGTATCTGCCTTATATTGGGAACATCGTCGGATTGGTAACGCTGGTGGCCGCGGTCAATCTTGGCCTTATCCTGTATGCCCGCCTGCGTAAAAAGCAGTATGAAATCGGGGTCAGGCGCAGTTTAGGCGCTTCGCGCAGGCAAATCCTGGGGGAACAGTTGGGTGAAAACCTTCTGATTTGGGCAGTCGCCATCAGCATCGGGATAATGCTCTCGTTTGCGCTTACGCCTGCCGCGGGCGCGTATTTCCAGGCGCGTCAAAACAGCGCAGTTGAGGCGTTTCCTGCTTTCTTGGGAACCTGGTCCAGCCTGTTCACCATCATAGCGGGATTTCTTCTGGGCATCCTGGTGACAATTGTTTCCGTTCATATTTTCCTAAAAAAAAGCGTCACCGCTTTGTTACGAGGCCAGCCAGGGTTGCCGGGCGGTGCTTTCAAGGGAACACTGACTGGCGGCGCGGGGTTTGCTGTCGGGACGCTGGCCCTGGTGGTCTTGTTCGGTTTGCGTGATGGCGCAATTGTTTACTTCGACCGCGTGCTTGGCTGGTCAGGGGGCAGTTCATCTGGCGCAATCGTGGATTGGAACGTATCAACCGATTGGGATGTATACACGCGCATCGCTGAATTGTCTTACCAGGATTATGAATTTCTCCGGGAGCAATTCCCCGATGCGCAATTTGGCTGGTTGGGCCGCAAGGGCAATCTGTCGGGCGTGGAAGTTATCGAGGCCAGCGCGAGTATCGAGACCATCCGCCCGCCCCAAATGCTGGCCGGTCGTTGGTTTAATCTGAACGAGGAGAAGCAGCAAACTCTGGTGACAGTACTTGGTCTTGACCTGGCCCGCCAATTGGCTGAACAAACGGGTGTCTCTCCCGAATCCCTGGTCGGCACAACGTGGCGTTCTTACCGGGTGATTGGGGTGATGGACGAATGGCCAATGCGCTATGGCCTGGGGTTTTATTCCGATGCAGCCTATGTCCCGATTGGCGCGAGCAGGGAGCAAATCACTTTCCCGGGCGGCCAAATCCCCTTTATTGCGTCCGATGGCGTTGGCGTGAATGAATTTGCGCGCTCGATTCAACAAGCGCTGGCGCCAAGCCACCCCGAGGGAACGCCGCAATTCATCCTGGCTGCTGAAGAAGTCGGGGAACTGCTGGAATGGCGGCTGCGTTTGTACTTGCTGCTGAGCGCGTTCGCGGTGGTCAGCCTGCTGGTTGGCGGTTTTGGCATTATGAATGTTCTCTTTGTCTGGGTGGTCAACCGCTGGCGAGAAATCGGTATTCGCCGGGCAGTGGGGGCCAGCCGCGCCGATGTGGCGCGCATTGTGCTAGGCCAGGGGCTGCAAATTACGCTATTCGCCGCGCTGGCGGGCGGGACGGCTGGAACTCTGCTCGCGCTGGTCATCCAGTATGCTTCTGGCTGGCCGCTGACCCTCTATCTGTCCTGGCTGGCCATTGCGTTCGGGGTGGCGATGGTCGCTGCCCTTGTGTTTGGCGGTTTGCCAGCCTGGTGGGCTGCCTCGCGCGCGCCGACCGAAATGCTGCGCATGGAGTGAACGGATGATAGCACTGACTGATGTGAGCAAATACTTTACCAAAGGCGTCGAAACCATCCGGGCGGTCGATGGTGTCTCATTTTCTGTCCAGCGCGGTGATTTCGCGGCGATTCAGGGCGCTTCAGGTAGCGGCAAAACGACCTTGCTGCACCTGCTAGGGGCATTGGATTGGCCCACTCGCGGGCAGGTGACGTTCCATGGACAGGAAATCTCGCGCATGGGCGACTCGGCCCTGTCCCAATTCCGCGCCAGGCATGTAGGCTTTATTTTTCAGTCCTTCAACCTGATTGCCGATTTGGATGTGCTGCAAAACGTGGTACTTCCGCTTAAATACGCTGGCGTGTCGAAGCCGGAACGTGAGCAGCGCGCCCGCTCGGTGCTGGCACAGGTGGGCATGGACCACCGCTTGGGGCATTATCCTGGTGAATTGAGCGGCGGCGAGGAACAGCGCGTGGCGGTGGCGCGGGCGTTGGCCAACCAGCCAGACCTGGTGCTGGCCGACGAGCCGACCGGCAATCTCGACACCGCCAACCGCGACAGCCTGCTGGAACTGTTTGCCTCTTTGCATAAACAGGGCCAGACCTTTGTCATCGTTACGCACGATTCGGTAGTGGCCGAAAAAGCTGCCCGGCGGTACTGGATGCAGAATGGGAAGTTATTTGGCATCAAATGAGAGTTTACTGTACTGCCAAGCCTGGCAAGCAGTGGCGAGTTGGATGAATACAAAAAAGACCGGGGTCTCCGGTCTTTTTTATGGCGGTTGCCTTCGACTAAATCGCGTAATCCACCTCCTCCCAGGCGTCGCCCACCGGGGTGTAATGCGCATGACGTGGATGCGAATGACCATCCACCCGGTGTTCGAGT
>DAOTZM010000357.1:0-2286 GCA_034434035.1 Anaerolineales bacterium | reverse complement strand
CCCACAAAGAACGTGGGACTTTGTCAAAAATGTCTGTAAGTGGAGAGACAACCGTGTACAAATCGTATTACCCCAAAGCCAGTGAAATCCAGAATGATTGGGTGGTGGTGGATGCTGCCGGCCAAAACCTGGGTCGCCTGACGGCTCAAATTGCCACGCTCTTGCTTGGCAAGCACAAACCCACCTTTACCCCCGGCGTCCCGATGGGCGATTATGTGGTCGTTATCAACGCCTCGCACATCACTTATACCGGGAACAAAGAAAACGAAAAAATGTACCACAAGCATTCCGGGTATCCCGGCGGGCTGAAATCGGTCTCCCTGCGTGACCAGTTGAACAAGCACCCCGACCGCGTCATCCGCGATGCGGTGTGGGGCATGTTGCCCAAGAACAAGTTCAGCCGCCAGGTTATCAAGCGGTTGAAGGTGTACGGCGGGGCTGAACACCCGCACGGCGCCCAGACTTCGCCGCGAGCGCTCAGTCGAGCGGTTGAGAAATAAGGAGTAAGACACGTATGGCGCAGTATTTCGAAGGAATTGGACGCCGCAAGGAAAGCACCGCCCGCGTGCGCGTCTCGGCAGGTTCGGGCAAATTTACCGTCAACGACAAGGAAGCGGCAGCTTTCTTCACCCGTCTCGGCGACATGCACGCGATTCTTTCCCCCCTTTCCGCGATTGGGCAGGATACCAATGCCTATGACATCACCGTTCTCGTCAATGGCGGCGGCGTCACCGGGCAGACCGACGCGGTGACGCTGGGCCTGGCGCGCGCCCTGGTCAAAATGAACGCCGAGTGGAACTCTGCCATGCGCAAGGCTGGCCTGCTGACCCGCGACGCCCGCATCAAGGAAAGCAAGAAGCCCGGCCTCAAACGCGCCCGCAAGGCTCCCACCTACACCAAACGTTAAGTCAACGCCCTTTTTGGGTTGCTTTTCTAGTGCGTAATACGTAATGCGTAAGTTTCTTACGGATTGCGTATTACGCATTAATATTTTATGGAGTCGACATGCTCTCTGCCGAAAATTTTTCCGCGCTCTCGCGCCTGTTGGAATTGGATTCGATTCAATCGCTCTCGATTGTGGATGGAAAGACATTCTCCACCCGGCACATGCCGCCGTTTCCGCCCGACGCGCCGACGCTTGTCACCGCTATCGAAACCGAATCCCAACTCGAACAGGTGGCCCGCGTCTTGCGCGCCGTCTATCCTCCCGACCATGCGATTCGGCTGGTGCGTTTGCCCGGCGGAGAAGTGACCGAAACCAATTTGGGCGCGATTCCGGCTGAGACGTTTACCCAACCTGGGACATGGTACGCGCTCTACCTGCCGCCGCTGCCCCCTGGGACATCCTTCGAGACCTTCCAGGAAATCATCGCCCGCCTGCGCGCGCCCGACGGCTGTCCCTGGGACCGCGAACAAACCCACCAGACCCTGCGCAAGCATTTGATAGAGGAAAGTTACGAAACCCTGGCGGCGATGGACGCGGATGACCCAGGTAAAATGCGCGAGGAGTTCGGCGATTTGCTCCTGCAAGTCGTCCTGAATGCCCAAATTGGGCAGGAGTATGGCGAGTTCACGATGACCGAAGTCCTGAAGGGCATTTACGACAAAATCATCCGCCGCCACCCGCATGTGTTTGGGCAGGTGGAAGTGGATGGGGTGGGGCAGGTGCTGTCGAATTGGGAGAATATCAAAAAAGAAGAGCGGCGCAAAAACGGCGAGGGCGAAAAATCGCTCCTGGATGGTGTTCCAGCCGCGCTGCCCGCCCTGAGCCAGGCCCAGGAATACCAGGAGCGCGCCGCCCGGGTGGGGTTCGATTGGCCGGAAATTGACGGGGTGTTGGAGAAAATCCGCGAGGAAACCGAAGAAGTCCGGCAGTCGGCCCATCCCGCTGAACTCGCCGCCGAACTGGGCGACCTGTTCTTCGCGCTGGTCAACCTGGCGCGCTGGAAAGATATCGACGCCGAAGCCGCCCTGCGCGCGACCAGCCTGAAGTTCAAGAAGCGCTTTGGCTTCATCGAACAACGCGCCCAAGAGATGGGACGAGCGATGAAAGGGATGAGTTTGCAGGAGTTGGATGACCTGTGGAACGAGGCCAAAAAACTCTAATGGACAAGCCGAATAAACTCCGCACAACGTGTTTCGCTCATTTTTCAAAGCCTTGGTTTGGACGCAGGCGAGCGCGGAAAAGGCTGGATTTAGCCGGATTTCTCAAAAAATCCGCGTTTCTCCGCGTAACACCTGCACCTGCAGCGCAGGCGCAAGTGTCCGCGTCCAAAAAGGTTTTTG
>DAOTZM010000356.1:0-10043 GCA_034434035.1 Anaerolineales bacterium | reverse complement strand
ATTGTGCTTGACCCCAAACTTCCCATCCGTCCCGGCATCGTGGCGATTGATTCGGGCTGCCAGAGCGAACTGGCGACCGCCTTGAGCGCCCATGCCATCACCCTGACCCCCGGCGAAATGGTGGTTGCGATGGATGAGCGCGGAATCATGTACATTCATACCCTCGAAATCGACCGCTCGGACGAATATGCGGAAGATGCCCAATCCCTGCGCCGCAACTTGTTGAGTAAAATTGTCGCCTGATGCCGGAACGCAGACTCGTCCTATGGACGAGGAAAACGAGAAACGCAAAAAGCCTTATGGAAACATTCAACCAGTTTTTAGATAAAACCCTTCTCGGGATAACCCTCATCGCGCTCTTCATACACGTTCTCTTCCTGATGCTTGCCGTCTGGCGAGCCTGGCGCGGCGAAAACAGTTTCGACCGGCTGATAGGCCTCGACCTGGCGGGGGTGCTGCTGTTTTGCGTCTTAATGAGTTTTGCCATCTTGAGCGAGATATACCCCCCGTTACGAGGAAACGTGGATAACGTGCTATTTGTCGATGTCGGCCTGGGCCTGGTAGCGGTCAGTTACCTGTCCACCATTGCCCTGGCGAAATACATTATCGACCACAGGATGTTCTAATTATGGATACTGTTGAACTGATTTCACAGGGGTGGGCAATCCTCTTGAAAATACTGGCAGCCCTGTTGTTGCTGGCCGGCGTTATTTTTTCGTCACTTGGGATGCTGGGCGTCAAACGCCTGCCCGATGTCTATACCCGCCTGCATGCTGCCGGGAAAATCACCGCCTTTGGCGCGGCGATGATGGTCGGCGCTGCGGTTGCCATTTTGCCGGGGTTGACCGTTTTCAAAGGCCTGCTTATCATCATCCTGCTCTTGCTGGCTTCGCCGGTGGTCGCGCACGCGATTTCCTCTGCCGCGTATAAAACCGGCTTGCCGCTCGCCAGGGCGGAGCGGGATGATTTGGCTGAAGTGTTGCCGCGCGGGGCGGGAAAAAATGTCTGACCGGTTTGGTCATCTTGCATTGAACTTACGATAACAGAATGTCGAGGATATTCATGGATAGTCGTGTTCAGGAAATTTTGGAAAAAATTAAACGGGAAGCCGTCGATGAAGCCAGGGCTGAGTCTGACCGGCTGCTGGCGGAAGCCGAGTCCAGGCGGCAGGAAATCCTGGCGAACGCGGAAAAAGAAGCCAGGGCCATCACCGATAAAGCCCGGCAGGAAGCCCGCCGTTCCGAAGAAGCCGGTCGCGCCGCGCTCCAGCAAGCCGCCCGCGACCTTATCCGCGCCTTCCGGGGCGAGGTGGAGAATGTGCTGGAGAAAATGGTGCGCGGTGAAACACAGGCTGTGTATGACGAGGAAATGCTCAAGCAGGTCATCCCGCTCGTATTGACTGCCTGGGCCGCGAAAGATGGCAGAGAACTGACGCTATTGGTTCCCGAAGACCAGATTAAAAGCCTGGAGACCTGGGCTGCGGTCAACCTGCGCAAAACCCTATCGGGGGGAGTGGAACTCAAACCGCTCAAGGGACTCAAGGCTGGGTTCCGCATCATGGAGAAGGACGGGGCGGCCTATTATGACTTTTCTGCCGAAGCCGTGGCAGAAATGCTGGCAGGCTACCTCAATAATCACATGGCTGCGTTGGTCGTCGAGGCCGCCAGGTGAGTATGGCAGATTACTACTATTTTGCGGCCACCCTGCCCTCGTTATTGCCGGGCATGGCCCCGCCGTTTTCCCTGAAAGAATTCCTGGAAAAAGCCAGCCGTTTCCTGAACCAGTCCGACTTCAATGTGCTGGCTTCGGCCAGCCTGTTCATCCCCGAAGCCGGGCGCGCGCCGCTTCCTGCCAGCCGCCTGCCCCTGCTGAAAGCGTACTACCATTGGGAAAATTGCCTGCGCAGCGAACTGGCGCGCCTGCGCGCCGGGCGGCTGCGTAAGCCTGTCGAGAAATATTCCCTGCCTGGAGAAGTGGATTGGGATGCGCTGCGGGTTGCCCAGGCTGCATTTGCCGCCGAAAATCCGCTCGAAGCCGAATTGCTTATCGAAAAAGAGCGTTGGGCATCGATTGAGCGGCTGGCCCTCAACAGTTTTTTTGACTTGAACTTCCTGGCTGCCTACTCCCTCAAACTCCAAGCCCTGGCGCGCCGGGAGCGATTCCGCCAGGCGGATGGCGAGGCAGGCTATTCTGTCGCCTGTTCCGCCGTTCTCCAATCCATCACGCGCCGCAGCCAAACCGGAGAGATTGTATGACCCAAACTACCACAGGAAGGGTGACTGGCGTAAACGGTAATATGGTGTCCGTCCAGGTCGACGGGCCGGTCGCCCTCAACGAAGTCGCATTCATAGAAGTCAATGGAAAACACCTCAAAGCCGAAGTGATTCGCATTCGGGGGAACCTCGTCCAGACCCAGGTCTTCGAAATCACCCGGGGCATCAAAGTTGGGATACCGGTCGTTTTTACCGGCGAATTGCTTGCCGTGACGCTTGGGCCGGGACTGCTCGGGAAAATTTACGACGGACTCCAGAATCCCCTGCCCGAAGTTGCCCAAAAAACCGGTTATTTCCTGGAGCCGGGGATTTACATGGACGCCCTGTCGCCCGAAACCCGGTGGGACTGGACCCCGGTTGCCAGGGTGGGTGACGCGGTCGAGCGCGCCGACCTGTTAGGCACTGTGCCGGAGGGGACGTTTACCCACCACATCATGGTCCCGTTCGACATGCTCGAAACCTACACCGTGAAAAGCATCCAACCGGCAGGCGCGTACACCGTCAGGGACGAAATCGCCGTGTTGCAGGATTCAAGGGGACAAACCTTCCCGTTGACAATGGCCTTTCACTGGCCGGTCAAGCGCGCCATCAACTGCTACGCCGAACGGCTCAGGCCGGTCGAACCGATGGTCACCAAGACGCGCATTATCGACACCTTCTTTCCGGTGGCAAAGGGCGGCACATACTGCGTGCCAGGGCCTTTCGGCGCGGGCAAGACCGTTTTGCAGCAAGTGACCAGCCGCTATGCTGAGGTCGATATCGTCATTATCGCGGCTTGCGGTGAGCGCGCTGGTGAAGTCGTCGAAACCCTGGTCGAATTCCCTGAATTGACCGACCCCAAAACCGGGCGTTCGCTGATGGAGCGAACCGTCATTGTCTGCAATACGTCTTCCATGCCGGTGGCCGCGCGCGAAGCGTCTGTATATACCGCCGTCACCATGGCGGAATATTACCGGCAGATGGGCCTGCATGTTCTCCTGCTGGCCGATTCCACCAGCCGCTGGGCCCAGGCCATGCGCGAGATGTCGGGCCGCCTGGAAGAGATTCCCGGCGAAGAGGCCTTCCCGGCTTACCTGGAATCGGTCATTGCCAGTTTTTATGAGCGCGCCGGAATCGTGCGTCTCAAATCAGGCCAGGTCGGCTCCGTCACCATCGGCGGCACCGTTTCTCCCGCTGGCGGGAACTTCGAGGAGCCAGTGACCCAGGCCACCCTCAAAGTGGTCGGCGCGTTTCACGGCCTTTCGCGGGAGCGTTCCGATGCACGCAAATTCCCGGCCATCCACCCGCTCGATTCGTGGTCGAAGTACAAAAGTATCATCGACCACCAGGCTGTTGAGTGGGCGCGCAGCATCCTGGCGCATGGCGCGGAAGTCGACCACATGATGAAGGTGGTCGGTGAGGAAGGTACCAGCCTCGACGATTTCATCATCTACCTCAAAGGCGAATTTCTCGATGCAGTCTACTTGCAGCAAAACTCCTTCGACCCGGTGGATGCTTCGGTCAGCCCGGAGCGTCAGCAATTGTTTTTCAGCCGGGTTGTCAGGGTGCTGGGCGCATCGTTCGACTTCAAAACCAAAGAAGAAGCCCGCCATTCCTTCAACTCACTGCGTCAGATGTTCCTGGATGCCAATAGCACGCCCTGGAAGTCTGACGAACTGCGGGAGGCCGACCAAAGAATTCTTGCTTACCTGGAGGGCAAAATCACCCGGCTCGACCCCGCAGCCCTTCGACTCATCGAAAACCTGGAGCGCGCGCCATGAGGAAAGTCTATTCACGCATCGAATCGATTGTCGGTAACGTCATCACCGTCAAGGCCGAGGGGGTTGCCTACGGCGAATTGGCCGAAGTTTCCACCCGGTTTGGCGTATCGCTGGCCGAAGTCATTCGTCTCGATAACGACCTGGTTTCACTGCAAGTATTTGCCGGCGGGCGCGGTATTTCCACCGGCGATGAAGTGCGCTTCCTGGAACATCAGATGCAGGTCTCCTTCTCCGATGACCTGAAAGGCCGCATCTTCGATGGCGCGGGCCAACCGCGCGACAATGGCCCGGCCCTGCATGAGAACCTGATTCCGATTGGCGGCCCTTCGGTCAACCCCACCCGGCGCATTATTCCCAGCCAGATGATTCGCACCGGCATCCCGATGATTGACCTGTTCAACACGCTGGTCAAAAGCCAGAAACTATCTATTTTTTCGGTCTCCGGCGAACCATACAACGAATTGTTGGCCCGCATCGCCATGCAATCGGAAGTGGACCTGATTATCCTGGGCGGAATGGGGCTCAAATACGACGACTACCTGTTCTTCAAGGACACCCTCGAAGCAGGCGGCTCGCTGCATAAAACCATCATGTTCATCCATACTGCCGCCGACCCCGTCGTCGAATGCCTGATGGTTCCTGATATTTCGCTGGCGGTGGCGGAACGGTTTGCCTTGAAGGGTCTCGACGTGCTGGTGCTTCTGACCGATATGACCAACTTCTCCGACAGCCTGAAGGAAATCGCCATCACCCAGGAGCAGGTTCCTTCCAATCGGGGGTATCCGGGTGACTTGTATAGCCAGCTGGCAGCGCGCTACGAGAAAGCGGTCGATTTTAGCGATGCCGGTTTCATCACCATCCTGACCGTTACCACCATGCCCGGCGACGATGTGACCCATCCGGTGCCGGACAATACCGGTTACATCACCGAGGGGCAGTTTTACCTTAAAGACGGTCATATCGAACCCTTTGGTTCTCTCTCGCGCCTCAAGCAGTTGGTCAACAGCCGCACCCGTGAAGACCATCGCGCTATCATGGATGGAATGATTAAATTATTCGCCGCCTATCGTGATACCCTGGAGAAAAAATCAATGGGATTCCAGATGAGCGATTGGGACGAAAAATTGCTCAAATATGGCGAACGGTTCGAAAACGAAATGATGGCCCTGTCGGTCAATATCCCCCTGGAAGACGCTCTCGACCGGGGCTGGGAGATTCTGGCCGCCTGCTTCGAGCCGGAAGAGACAGGACTTCAATCCCGGCTGCTTGAAAAATTCTGGCCCAGGGCCATTGTTTGAGCCGGTTATCTTGGAGCGGCAGTGTCTAAAATCAAATTGACCAAAAACGAGTACAAAAAGCAGAAAGACGCTTTGAAGATGTATAAGCGTTACCTGCCCACCTTGCTGCTCAAAAAACAACAATTGCAAATCGAAATTCGCAAAGTCCAGGTTCGGGTTGCCGAACGGCTTGCCGAACGGGAGCGATTGGTGCGGGAATTGCGGGCCTGGATTGCGGTCTTTGGCGAGCAATCGGCGCTCCAAACCGTCGAGGGCAGTTGGCTTCTTTCCGGCGGGACGGTGGTGACGGATACCGACAATATTGCCGGTGTCGAAATCCCGGTGTTTATCAGGGCTGATTTTGCGGTGGATGATTACAGCCTGTATTCCAAACCACTATGGGTGGACCGCGCGCTAGAACACCTGCGCTCCATCCTGTCCCTCGATTTGGAAATCGAAGTGCTGGAAGAACAAATTGCCAGGCTGGAGCGGGAACTGGTTATCACCACCCAGCGCGCCAATCTGTTCGAGAAGGTCAAGATTCCGGAGACGGTTGAAAATATCCGCAAAATCCACATTTATCTTGGCGACCAGCAGACTGCCCAGGTTGTGCGTGGCAAAATCGCCAAGAACAAGGCTTCGCAGAAATCGCTCAGCCGAACAGTGGTCGATGAGAATCGTGTTGAAAAAAGGGCAGCCTCATGATTGTTCCGATGAAGCGCGCTTTTGTCGTCGTGATGGAGCGCGATAAAGAAAATGCCGTGCGTGAACTGCGCAAACTGGGGCTGATGCACCTGGAACCGGTGGATGGCCGGGGTCAGGCGTTCGAGGAATTATCCGAAAACAAAATCAGATTGGAAAAGGCCTGGTTCCTGCTCTCGGATTCAAAAGCGGTTCAACAGAAACGCGCCTTTACGCCGGATGAGGCGGTCGCATTCAGCAGGAGCGTGCTCGAATTATCGGGCGAGATTGCGAGCCTTTATGCTGCCAGCGATGAAAAAACGCGCGAAATCGACCGGATAAGCAGCTGGGGCGATTTCGACCCCGGCTTGCTCCATACCCTGGCGCAAAACGGCATTCCCCTGCGGCTGGTAGAATTACCCGCCAAGCGGCTTGCCGCGCTGCCCGGAGAGTATATCCTGCTGGAGGCTGGCAAGGGGCGCGCCCGGGTCTTGTGGTTCGCCGACCGCGCGCTGGAACTTCCTGACGAAGCGGTTGAGTTTGCGCCGTCCGACCGGTCGTTGGGCCAGCATCAGCGTGAACTGCAATCCCTGCGCGAACAGTTGGCCGAAAAACAAAACAAAATGGCCGAATATGCCGGCTATGCCGACAGCCTGAAACCAGCCATTGCCGCCCTCGAACGGGAACTGGCGTTCGAGACCCTGCGCTCCGGGATGAACAACGAAGGCCCCGTATCCTGGTTCGCCGGCTGGATACCTGCCAGGGATGCGGCAGCGATAAAGACAGCGGCAGCCCGGCTGCGCTGGGGGCTTATCCTCGATGACCCCAAAGAAGATGAGCATCCGCCAACCAAAATAGAAAATCCGCCTGCCATTCGCATGGTGCAGCCGGTCTTCGACTTCCTCGGCACAGTGCCGGGCTACCGGGAATACGATATTTCTGGCTTGTTCCTCTTCTTTTTCGCCTTCTTTTTTGCGATGATTTTTGGGGATGGCGGGTACGGGGCCATCCTGTTTATCGTCGGGCTATCCATCTTTGTCAAAACCCGCTTGTCTGGCAAGCCGGCCTCCGATGGCATTCACCTGTTGCTCTTTATGTCTGGAGCTACGGTCGTTTGGGGTATTCTAACCGGAACCTGGTTTGGCATTGCCTGGGAGCAACTGCCGGCCTTCCTGCGTGCTATCACCATCCCCTGGATTGCCAATGGCAACCCTGAATCGGGAGATAACATCAAAATACTGTGTTTCATCATCGGCCTGGCCCAGTTGGGCGTTGCCCACGTCAAGAACTTCCTGCGCGATTGGCCTTCGCCCCGCCTGGCAGCGCAGGTCGGCCAGATTATGATGTTGGGTGGCATTTTCTTCCTGGTGCTGAACCTGGTCATTGACCCGGCGCGCTTCCCGCTGCCGCAGTGGGCCCCGGTCAGCATTGGCATCGGGTTCGCGCTCAATTTCCTGTTTGCCAGTTTCGATGATTCGAAAGACTTATTGCGCGGAATCCAGGCGAGCGTGCTGGAAAGCCTGAAAAACATCGTGCCTGTCTTGCTGGGCGTCGTCAACATCTTTGCCGATGTGGTTTCCTATATCCGGCTCTGGGCGGTGGGCCTGGCGGGGCTGGCCATCAGCCAGACGGTGAATAATATGGCTGGCCCGCTCTTGGGAAGTTTTCTTTTGTTCCTTGCCGGGGCCTTGCTGCTGGTGTTTGGGCATGGTCTCAACCTGGTGATGGCCCTGCTTTCGGTGATTGTGCATGGCGTTCGCCTGAATATGCTTGAATTTTCCGGCCATTTGGGAATGCAATGGTCCGGTTACAAATACGAACCGTTTGCCGATTCTGTCCGCGCAGAACAGGGCTGACGGAAACGGATAAAATACAAAGGAGTTTTTATGGACTTGGGTAGTTTTGGTTCGATTGCTGTTTTGGGAATTGCGGCGATTGGTTCCGCCATTGGGGCTGGCACAGCCGGGCAGGCCGCCATCGGCGCCTGGAAGCGCAACTATCTGGCCAATAAACCGGCCTCCTTCCTGCTGGTCATTTTCGCGGGCGCGCCGCTTACGCAAACAATTTATGCGTTCATCCTGTTGCAGCGAATGTTAGCCTCCACAAAAGACCCGGCCATGCTGTTTGGCGCGGGCGTAATTGGCGGCCTGGGCATGGCAATGTCTGCCATTGTCCAAGGCCGGGCGGGCGCTGTCAGCGCGGACGCTTTCGGTGAAACCGGCAAAGGGTTTGGGCTTTACATTACCGTTGTGGGCCTGTGCGAAACCGTTGCCCTGTTCGTGATGGCTTTTTCTTTCGGCGCGCTGTAAAAGCAACCCGATTTTGGCCCGCTTAAACGAGGCGGGACATTCAGGGAACACCCTGCGCGACATGCGAAAGTGGCTTTTTGCCCTGCATACCGAAATTTCAGGGCTGGCGTTGTGGCTGAAACCGGGGCTGGGGGTCAAGCGCTGGCTGTTGATGCTGCTCACAGGAATCACTTTCCTGGGAGTTGGCGTTGCCTATTTCCTGCTGGATATCTACCGTACCGCCCCGGAGAACGATTTCATTGATGTCCTCGATGTCGCCACCCTGCGCTTTTGGCCGCGCCCGGCGCGGGTGGCTATTTTCATTGTCATCGGATTCGGCCTGGTCATCTGGGGGATTGCCGGGTTGAACCGCGCCCTGCTCAACCCCTTCCTGCGCCCCGGGCAGCGGTTAATCGACCAGATAACCGGTCATCGCCGCCGCGAGCGCGGGCCGCGCGTGGTTGCCATGGGTGGAGGGCATGGTCAGGCCACCTTGCTGCGCGGGCTGAAAAACCACTCCAACAACATCACAGCCATTGTGACAGTGGCTGATGACGGCGGCTCATCGGGCAAACTGCGCCAGAAGCTGGGCATCTTGCCGCCCGGCGACATTCGCAACTGCCTGGCGGCGCTCTCCAACGATGAGGCTATGCTGACGCAGTTGTTCCAATATCGCTTTACCGATGCTTCGGGGCTGGGCGGCCATTCGTTTGGCAACCTGTTCATCTCCGCCCTGGCCGATTTGACGGGCAGTTTCGAGGAAGCGGTGGCGGAATCGGGGCGGGTGCTCTCGGTCAACGGGCGCGTGCTGCCGGCCACCCTGCACGATGTCCAATTGATTGCCGACGTGCAGCTGCCCGGTTCTGCCCAGGAAGTGCGCGTGGAAGGGGAGAGCCGCATCCCCGAAGCGCAGGGACGGGTGCGGCGCGTGTACCTGGAGCCGAACAACCCCTCCGCTTTCCCGCCCTCGCTCCAGGCGATTTTGACCGCCGACCTGGTGGTGGTTGGCCCCGGCAGTTTGTATACCAGCCTGCTGCCGAACCTGCTCGTCCCCGATTTGCTGGCGGCGCTGCGGGTGAGCAAGGCGCTGAAGGTCTATGTGGTCAACATCGCCACCCAGCGCGGCGAGACGAGCGGCTACCAGGTCAGCGACCATGTTTCGGTCTTGGAAAAGCATCTCGGTCAGGGGTTGTTCGACATCGTCGTCTGCAACAATTGGTACGAGAAGCCGCTTCCGCATGGGGTAGAATGGGTGAAAATCGACGAGGCTGCCGCCCGTTATCCCCTCTATCCTGCCAACCTGGTGGATGAAGACCAGCCCTGGCGGCATGATTCGGTCAAACTGGCGCAAGTGCTGATGGATTTGCTCTACGAGCGCACCGGGCCGCTGTCAGACTAGGAAACCCTAAAGGTTTTTGTCTGCCTTGCAGGGGAATGTTTCAGCATGGAGAACCTTTAGGGTTTTGCAGGCAAGTGCCAGCCCGGCCAGTTCCGGCGCGCCTGGCGGGTAGAAACTGCCAGTTCTGTTGTAAAATTAGAGGGTTGTTCCCGTCACTTGAGCAGAAGCGCGCTTTTGCCATTCCCTATGAAGTCGAACGGCTTGCCGTTCGATGCGCGGGAGCGTGTTCCCGTACTCCAAAATTATGATTCTCTACCGGACAAACTTCGTGTTAGTTTGTCATTTCGAGCGACAGCGAGAAATCTTCTCCCAGTGCGCAAGATTTCTCCCCGCTGCGCGGCTCGAAATGACAAGAATAAGGTATG
>DAOTZM010000355.1:0-1931 GCA_034434035.1 Anaerolineales bacterium | reverse complement strand
GTCAACGCCATTTTTGGGACGCGGACAAGAGCCGAATACGCGGAGAAAAATCTTAAAATCCGCTCTTGTCCGTTCTCGTCCGCGTCCAAGTTTTTATTGCCGATAATGTCTATTATCCCCGCTGACTTTGACCTGCCTCGCAGTTTCCGACTGGGCTTTCGCCAGCAAATCAGCCAGAAATGCCAGCCAGAGGCCGGGTCACCCTCGGCGGCCTTGCGGAGTTCCTTACGAAACGCGGCCTGGCTATCGGCATCGGCGGGGTTTTCGAGCAGGTCGCGGGCGGCTTCCTCGGCAGCGGGTTTATCCCTGAACTTCTCCGCAATCGCCGTCCACAATTTCCCGGCATATTCCGGCGCGTTTTCGACCAACGCATCGGCCAGTTTCCCGCCCGCCTTTGCCAGGCAGGGGACGAGAACAGTCAATACAGCGGGCGCAAGGCTCACAGGGTCCATTTTTCCTCCAAACGACGATGACTTAATTATAGAGCAAAATCATCCGCTTTCCAAAACTCACAGCCACCCGCGCGGGAAGTGGTTTTTCAGCGTCCCTTGCACGCCCTTGCCCCAGCCCAGCGGCCACTTGTCCACGCAGACCACCGTCCAACCGCCCGCATCCACTTCCAGACTCTCGCCGCGCAGGTAAGCCGCCAACACGCGCGAATCGGCAGGAAAATTGACAAAATTTTTCACCTCGCCCGGCTTCAGGAACAGCGCCAGCGGATGGGCCGGTTCAAAGCGGCCTTTTTTGAGCGACCCCAGCCAGACTCCCCGATGAACGACGCGCAAGCGGCCAAAATTGGGATTCTCTTGTGGGAGATAATACAACCGCTCGCCGGCCACGCACAGGCGTTCTTCCGCCAAATCGACAGTTAACGCATCCCTGGCAAACTCCCGCCAAAACCGCAAATCGGGCAATTCCGTTTTCCGCGCATCCCTCCGCTTCCCTGGCCTTTTCCCCCCGCTCCGTTTCTCCGCTTCCTCCGTTGTCCACTCCGCTTCCCAATCCGTTCCCACATCCGATTTCCTGAGCAGGCAGGCAAAATGCCCCTCGCCCTCCAACCGGTGCGGGAAAAGACGCACCGCGCCTTGTAATTCTCTTTCCTCTTCCCTCTTTCCTTCCAGCCACTCCGGCTTGCCTCTCGCAAACCCGTCGAACAGCGGCAACTCCACCACTTCTAAATCTGGGGATTCATCCAGCAATTGCGCTATGACTCCTTCATCCTCTTCGGGCGCGAAGGTGCAGGTCGAATACAACAAATAACCGCCCGGCTTCACCAGTTTGGCCGCCACTCGCAAAATATTTCCCTGGCGAATAGCGCAGCCCGCCACCATGCCCGGCGACCAATCGAGACGCGCGCCCATATCCTTGCGGAACATGCCTTCGCCGGAGCAGGGCGCATCCACCAGCACCCGGTCGAAGAATGCCCCGAAATGGTCAGCCAGCCGCTCCGGTGATTCGTTCGTCACGACCACATCACCCGCGCCCCAGCGTTCCACGTTTTGGGTCAGGTGTCCTACCCGTTTGTTTTTAATTTCGTTCGCTACAAGCAGCCCCTTGCCGCGCATCAGGGCCGCCAGGTGGGTGGTCTTGCCGCCCGGCGCGGCCGAAAGGTCGAGAACCCGTTCCCCCTGGCGCATTGGAATCGAAAAGAGCAATTCCGCCGGGGCCATGGCCGAAGGGTCTTGCAGGTAATACAATCCGGCCAGGTGGTAGGGATGTTTGCCTGGCTTCTCCTCGCCCTCTAGCAGGAACGCCGATGGACACCACGCCACGCGTTCTCCCAGCACAAAAGGTGAAAAATTCTGGAATTCATCTGCCGAGAGTTTCAAGGTATTCACTCGCAGCCCCGCTTTTGGTGCGGCGGAGAGCGATTCTTCGAAAGCAGGGTATTCGTCGCCAAGAAAACGTGACATCCGTTCGAGAAAAAGCGG
>DAOTZM010000354.1:0-2502 GCA_034434035.1 Anaerolineales bacterium | reverse complement strand
AACCTTCTTCAATGACTTGCGCGCTTGAACTCGCTGCATGGTCTTTGACTCATGGGATGATTTATTCTCCTTCCTGGAGGATGGCTTGGAAATTGTTCATGCGCCGCCATAACTCAGTTTTGAATTTGGAATTGCTGTTTGCGTGCGCGCCGGAACTGCCCCTTATCTCCCGCTTGCCAATCGCCCGGCGAAAGTTTACAATTCGGAGACGTTTAACCCATTTTTATCGTATCCAGGAGAAAAAAATGTTTCGAAAACGATGGCTCCCCCCTTGGCTGGCGCTCGTCCTGTCGCTGCTGGCCTGTAATTATGTCACCCGCCTGTTCACCCCAGCCGCCGATACGCCGGATGTTCCCCAAACGCCGGCCAGGTCGAACCCGGCAGCCACCACGCCCCCTTCGGCAACAGTCATCCCGCCCGCGCCCGCCAAAATTGACGACATCCGTCCCATCCTCGAACAACTTGGCGGGCAGCCCTGCGAAGAACAACCCGGCCTGACCTGCGTCACGCTCGATGTGCCGCTCAATCACTTCGACCCGTCCAACGCGGAAACGATCCAGGTCGTGTTCGGCGTCCTGCCCGCATCGGGAGAACGCTACGGGATGTTTGTGCAGGCCTTCCCCGGCGGGCCGGGCGGCGAGGGCATCAGTTCGGCCTATTACGATTACTTCGATGAGCGCATCCTCGAGCATTTCGACCTCGTCTACTTCGACCAGCGCGGATTGGGACTCTCCAGCCCGCTCGACTGCCCCGTTGCCAACGCATCCGGCACGCCCGATTTCCTGACCGAGTACGACCGGGCTGGTCTCGAAGGGCTGGATACGCCCGAAGAACAGCGAAAAGCCATCGAAGATACGCGCAAATTCGTCGAAGACTGCGTGGCAGAAATCGGCATCGACCCGGCTAAACTGGCCTTCTACGGCACCGACCAGGTGGCCGAGGACATCGAAGCCTTCCGCCGGGCGATTGGCGACGAGAAAATCTGGATGTACGGAATCAGTTACGGGACGGCAGTCGCCCAGACCTACGCCGCCGCCCACCTCGACCGCCTGGCCGGCCTCATCCTGGACGGAACCATTGACCTGACCCTGAGCGGTGAAGAAGGCGCGTACTCCCAGGAGAAAGGCTTCGACGAAGTGCTGGTGGCTGCGCTCAAAGCCTGTGATGATGACCCCGACTGCCGCGACGCTCTGGGCGGCGACGCGCTCTCGGTCTATGACGACTTCGCCGAGCGGGTTTCCAAACAGCCCATCGCCTACGAATTTCCCCTGCCGGATGGGACAAAAGTCAAACGTACCTTCACCTTCAACCAGTTGGAATTCGTGGCCGCTTACCAGATGTACTCGCTCGGAAGCCGCTCGCTGTTCCTGCGCGCGCTGGCAGCCGCTAAAACAGGTGACATCGTCCCGATGGCGCGCCTGCTCTACGTCCAGGGTGACATCGACCCGGCCACCGGCGAATACGTTGGCGACCCGACTTTCTCTGACACGATGTTCACCAGCGTCCACTGCACCGATAACGCCTATTTCAGCGGCGCGCCCGAAGAGCGGATTGCCAAAACCATCGAAGCCGGGCAAGCCTCCAATGGGACCGTCCCCCGCCTGGATGGAAGCGTCTATACCGGCCTGACCTGCGCCTTCTGGCCCAGCTCGCCCCAAGAACCGGTCAGCGTCGCGCCGCTGGTCGCGCCGGGATTGCCCGTGCTGGTGCTGAACGCCACCCTCGACCCGGCCACGCCGTTTGGGGAGGGTAAATCGGTCTTCGAGCGGCTCGACAACGGCTACCACATCTACGTCAAGGGCGGGCTGCATGGCATCTTCGGCTGGGGCGAATCCTGCCCCGATGATTACGTTACCGACTTCCTGGTAGATGGCAGGCTGCCCGCAGAGCGTGAAATCGCCTGCGACTGGGACCCCTCCATCGTTTACCCGTTCGTTCCGCTCATGCCCGCAAGCGTGAATGACTTCTCGGACCCGGTAGATATTTTCCTCTCCATCGTTGATGAACTCAACCGCATGCCCGAATATTATTACAGCATGTTGGAGGAAGAAGAATCTTTTGCCTGCCCGTATGGCGGTTCTTTCACCTTTGGCCCCAGCGACAGCGGCGCAGCGTATTCATTCCAAAAGTGCGCCTTCACCAAAGGCTTCGAGATGACCGGCAGCGGAGGTTACAATTTCGAGACCAGCGTGGTCAGTTTTTCGACTCAAATTAGCGGGAGCAAGACCGGCAACCTGGATTTCAGTTACAACTGGAACAACGACCGCTCCACGCTCAAAGGCGAATACGGCGGTACGAGTTACGACCAGTAAACAAACCTGAGTTCGATTGCAGGCAAACCTTTTGGGACACGGATTGCGCGGATGATGCGGAATCACACGGATTTTTCTTGTTCTAACGGAATTTGTGGTTTGCTATTTCCGGCCCGGACGTAAACGTCCGGGCTATTACGCAGCGTCCGATAAATCGGACTTTTTAGCCCTGTTCACAGGGCGCTGCCAC
>DAOTZM010000353.1:0-5989 GCA_034434035.1 Anaerolineales bacterium | reverse complement strand
AAGGAGATTCCATGACCGACATCCCCCGCTGGGACCTTTCCAACGTTTACCCCTCGCTCGAATCGGCGGAATTCCAGGCTGCCGTCGCCAGCGTCACCCGCCAAATCGAAGAACTGGAGCAATTCTTTTCTGAGAATCTGAAGAAAGCCGATGGCGCAACCTCGCCCGCCGAACTTGGCGCGCTGCTGGGCCAGAGCCTCGACCGGTTCAACGCGCTCCAGGAATTGGGCTATACCATTTACTCGTACATCCAATCCTTCGTTGCCACCGATTCACGCGACACGCTGGCAATGAAAAAAATGTCCGAATTTCAGCGGATGATGGTGCGGGTACAGATGCTTGGGACGCAGTTCCAGGCCTGGGTGGGCAAACTGCCCCCGGCCCTGGATTCCGCTATCGAAAGCAACCCAACCGCCCAGGCGCACGCTTTCAACCTGAAAGAAATCGCC
The DNA here is from genome assembly GCA_034434035.1 of Anaerolineales bacterium. GTDB lineage: Bacteria > Chloroflexota > Anaerolineae > Anaerolineales > Villigracilaceae > UBA5195. Next base: position 5,540 of record DAOTZM010000353.1, on the reverse strand, counting down.
GAACAGGCAAAATACCTGATGAGCGAAACCGAGGAGGGCCTGGCCGCCGAACTCAGCCTCAGCGGTTCCAGCGCCTGGAGCAAATTGCAAGGCACGGTCACCTCCCAATTGACGGTGGAGTTCGAACTCGACGGAAAAACCCAAAAACTGCCAATGCCCGCGCTCATCAACCTGCGCTCGCATCCCGATGAGGATGTGCGCCGCCGCGCGTATGAAGCCGAAAACAAAGCCTGGGATTCGGTCCGCGAGTCCCTGGCGGCCTGCATGAACGGTGTCAAAGGCGAGGTCAACACCCTCAACAAACGGCGCGGACGCGAAGATGCCCTGCATAGCGCCATCGACGCAGCCCGCATCGACCGCCCCACGCTGGAGGCCATGCTCGGCGCGATGAAAGACTCCTTCCCGATGTTCCAGCGCTATTTCAAAGCCAAAGCCAAACACCTGGGGCAAGAGAAACTGGCCTGGTGGGATTTGTTCGCCCCGCTCGGCAAAACCGACACCAAATACTCCTGGCACCAGGCGCGCGCTTTCATCCTCGAAAACTTCGCCAGGTTCTCGCCCGAATTGGCCGATTTCGCCCGGCAAGCCTTCGACAATCGCTGGATTGACGCCGAACAGCGCGAAGGCAAGCGCGGCGGCGCATTCTGCATGGGGGTCCCGGCGGTGAAAGAAAGCCGCATTCTCTCCAACTTCGACGGCTCGCTCGACCAGGTCAGCACCCTGGCGCACGAACTTGGTCACGGCTTCCACAATTACTGCGCCTTCCAGGCCGGCAAAACCATGATGCAGCAGGATACCCCCATGACCCTGGCCGAAACCGCCTCCATCATGTGCGAGACGATTGTCATGCAGGCCGTCCTCCAGCAGGTCAGCGACCCGCAAGAAGAACTCGCCATCCTGGAGACCATGCTCAACGGCGATTCGCAGGTAATTGTCGATATTTACTCGCGCTACCTGTTCGAGAAAGAAGTCTTCGAGCGGCGCGAAAAGAGCGAACTCAGTCCCGACGACCTGAGCGAAATTATGGAGCGCGCCCAGAAAGAGACCTACGGGGAACTGGCCGCCTACCAACCCTACATGTGGACCTGGAAACCGCATTACTATTACGCCGGGTTATCCTTCTATAACTTCCCCTACGCCTTTGGCCTGCTCTTCGGCACCGGGCTGTACGCCATCTACCAGCAGCGCGGCGAAGCGTTTGTAGCCGATTACAAACATCTGCTGGCCTCGACCGGTGAAGCGAGTGCCGCCGACCTGGCCGCTCGTTTCGGCATCGACATCCGCTCGCGCGAATTCTGGGAAGGCAGCCTGAAGGTTGTCGAAAAGAAAATCGAACGCTACGAACAACTGTAGCGCGGCGCGAAGTCCAAAACCTCCCGATTTTGCCCGAAGTCGGGAGATTTTGACTCCACGTTTCGCCTCCTTGCCAACCCTGCCCCTCCAATGCTATAATCCCGCCGCTCGAAGCAAGAGAGCAAGGAATCAAAAAAGCAAGGTGAGAAAGAGGAAAGCATGATTGATGTAAACGATTTACGCAAGGGCGTAACGTTCGAACTGGACGGCCAACTTTTCAAGGTGCTGGATTACAGCCACAACAAATCGGGACGCGGCAACGCCAGCATTCGCATCAAAGCCCGTAACCTGCGCACCGGCTCCAACATCGAAAAAACCTTCCAGTCTGGCGACCGCGTGCCAGAAGCCAACCTGGATTTTCACAACTCGCAGTATCTTTATAGCGATGGCGATTTGTACTACTTCATGGATAACGACACCTTCGACCAGCCCGCCATCAAAGGCGATGTGCTGGGCGATAGCGCCAAATTCCTGAAAGAAGGCATGGAGTGTAAACTGACCTTCTACAAGGGCGAGCCGCTCGATGTCGAAATGCCCATCACGGTAGACCTGCTGGTTGAGTACGCCGAAGTGGCTGTGCGCGGCGATACCGCCACCGGCGTCACCAAAAAAGTCCGCACCGAGACCGGCGTCGAAGTGCAATGCCCCAACTTCGTCAAAACCGGCGATGTCATCCGGGTCGATACCCGCACCGGCGAATACATCACCCGCGTCTGAGCCGCAGATTAAAGTTTGAATAACAGGCCCTGGGATTCGCTCCCGGGGCTTTCGCTTTGATGTTACAATCCAAAATCGAAAATCGTTACTCGACCAATCGAAAATCCAAAATCGTCAATCGGCAACCCCCATGCGTACCCCCTTTGGCATAGACTGTAATTATTTTTATGGCGACTACTTCCGCGGACGCTCCGTGGAAGAGTGCCGCCTGCTCAAAGCCGCCGGGCAGGACTGGTCGCCCGACCTGTGTAAAACCTGCCCTGTGCCGGGCATCATCCGCGCCAACGCCTGCGAACACCTGCAACTGAAACCGACCGTCGCCCGCCCGTTCAGCGCCATGTTCATGCGCCGGGTACAGGTCGCGGCCTACTGTAACAAAACCAGGCGCAATGTCAAAGAGCCGCACGTTGGCTGCGGCGAGTGCCACCCCATCCCACCCATCTTCGACGTGAAAACATGACCTTCCACCTGCTCTTCGACCTCGACGATACCCTGCTCGATTCAAACATCGAATCCCTCGTGCCGGTTTACTTCCAAAAATTAGCCGCGCACATGTCCAACGTCCTGCCGCCCGGGCAAATGCTCCAGGAACTGATGCGTTCCACCATGGCGATGTACCACAACACCCGCGCCGACCAGACCCTCGAGCAGGTCTTCAGCGACCAGTTTTATGCCCCGCTGGGAACCACCCGCGGGGCCGTGGCCGACCAAATCGAACAATTTTACGATGAAGTTTTCCCCAGCCTCCAGCCGCTCACCCGCCCCCGCCCCGAAGCCGTCTCACTGGTCGAATGGGCGCTCTCGCGCGGCTGGGACGTGTCCGTCGCCACCGACCCGCTCTTCCCGCGCAAGGCCATCCTGCACCGCCTGCGCTGGGCCGAACTCGCCCCCGAAAATTACCCCTACCGCCTGATTTCCGACTTCCAGACCTTTCACTTCGCCAAAGCCTCGGTTTCGTACTTTGAAGAATTCCTCGGCCACCTGGGCTGGGATGGGGAGATCCCCCTGCTGATGGTCGGCGACAGCATCGAGCGCGATGTCATCCCCGCCCGGCAGGCCGGTATCCCCGTCTTCTGGCTTAAATCCGATGGACAGGTTTCGCCGGATGCGGAGGGAATCCCGCAGGGGACATTGTCAGACTTAAGGACATTCCTCGAAACAACGGATATTTCGGCCCTCAAAGCAGATTTCTCCTCCCCTGCCGCCCTGGTTGCCGCGCTCCATGCCGCTCCCGCGCTGGTGCATCATCTCACCCGGCTCACCCCGCCGGAAAAGTGGGCTATCCGCCCCGCGCCGGGCGAATGGGCCTTCAACGAGATTCTCTGTCACCTGCGCGATGTCGAGGCCGAGGTCAACCTGCCGCGCGTCGAGGCGGTGCTGGGCGGGGAGAACCCGGTCGTTGCCGGGCAAAACACCGACCCCTGGGCCGAGGAACGCCGCTACATCGCCCAGGACGGCGGGCAGGCCTTCCGGGAATTTGTCGCCGCCCGCGCCCGGCTGGTCGAGAAACTCAAAGCGCTTTCGCCACAAGACTGGGAGCGCCCGGCGCGGCACACCATTTTTGGCCCCACCCACCTGCGCGAACTGGCCGGGTTCATGGTCGAACACGACCGTGCGCACTTCAAACAGGCCAGGGAAGCGGTTTCGGCCTGAAGAATTTCCAAAAATAAGGTGACAGTCACTTCCAAAGTGACTGTCACCTGCGTATTCAGCAAACAGCGGCGGCGGGATAACATCCCGCCCCACTTTTTTACTCACACCGGAACTTCTCGACCGCCTGCTTGAGCAACCCCGGCCCCATGCCATCCTGCGGCGTGTACACCTTCCAGACAAAATCGCGCCCGCCGCACTGCCAGGAGGCCATCCCGCCAAAAGGCAGCATCGACTGGCTGGAAACGGTGATGGGGTGATAAAAGATGTTCAGGGTCGGCGTCAGGATGGTCTCCATCCCGCCCTGAAACTGTTCGGACTCGTCCATAATCAGCCGCATTGCGCCCTGCGGGTCGAAAGATGGGCCGCTTAAGGTCCAGGCCATTTGCAGGAACAGGCTGGTGCTGTAACTGAACAGAACGCCATAGTCATACGTGCTGGGGATGGGCGGATTACGCCGCGCGCCCTGGTCAATCAGGTACACATCCTGCGGGTGGCCGATGCAAAAGCGGTACGAACAAAACAGGTTGACCAGCGAAACCGGCGTTGGGGTTGGGTAAGGCGTGGGGATGGAGACAGGCGTGTTGGTTGGAATGGCCGCCAGCGTGGCCGCCACCGCCGCCTGGATTTGCCCCTGCGGGTCCGGGGTCGGCTGGGCGCAGGAGGCGGTGAATGCCAATAAAATGAGCGAAAATATGAAAATTCGTTTCATGGTTTCCTGGAAATACCGCCTGGCAAAAGCGCGGAATGAATTCTGCGTTACGAAATTTTGATGTAGATGCGCTTGTTGATTGCGCCCTTCGACTTGTAATCGACCACCTTAATGCTGCCCACCTCCGACGTATTCCGAACGTGCGTCCCACCATCGGCCTGCAAATCCAGCCCGACGATTTCGACGGTGCGCACTTCGGATATGCCTTCGGGCAGCAGGTTAATTTTGGTGCGAATCAGGTCGGGTATCTGGAAGGCTTGCTCGCGCGGCAGGATGTTGACGCGCACCTCGCGCGCGGCAGCCACCTCGCGGTTGACGGCGGCTTCGATTTCGCCCACCAACTCCCCGCGCAGGGTCTCGAACTCGAAATCCATCCGTCCTTCGAGCGGGTCCATGTTGCCGCCCGTCACCAGCGCGCCATAGTCGCGGAAGACGCACCCGCACAGGATATGCAGGGCAGTGTGGGTGCGCATCAGGTTATAGCGGCGTTCCCAGTCGATGACACCCGTCACAGCCGCGCCAACCGCCGGGAGCGGGGCCTCCCCGTCCAGGAAGTGCAGCACATCCACGCCCTGTTTCTTGACTTGCGTCACGGGATACGTCACGCCGCTGATGGACAGCATCCCAAAATCGCAGGGCTGTCCGCCCCCGCCGGGATAAAATGCCGATTGGTCGAGGGCGGCCGCCCGCGTCGATTCGTCGATTGCGGTGATGGATGCGCGAAATTCCTTCAAGTACGCATCGGTCTGATAAAGGAAATGGGGCATGGAACAACTCCTTTGAGAAATTTCTCCCTGTAGTTTATCATGCAGTTTGGGCGCGGCGACTGTCCCAATATAATAACCTGTTCTCGCATTTCGCCAAAACGGGAGAGCAGTTTCCGGTTTCAATGAATTGTCACGACTCTATTCCAAAAATGGCTCGGAATTTGGCCTAAGGAGAGAGAGAAATTCCGTCACCTGCCGGCCTTACCACCGGTTGACTGCCGCGCGTGGTAAACTTTGCTTGTTATGCTGGGAACGGTAATCATGCTATCATACTTTCTATTTTAGGAGGCCATCAATGGCAAAGAAATGGGTGTATCTTTTTGAAGAAGTTGCGGCGGCTG
>DAOTZM010000352.1:0-5120 GCA_034434035.1 Anaerolineales bacterium | reverse complement strand
TTGTCATTTCGAGCGACAGCGAGAAATCTTCTCCCAGTGCGCAAGATTTCTCCCCGCTGCGCGGCTCGAAATGACAAGAAGAATGGACAAGCCGAATCAACTCCGCGCAACGTGTTTCGCTCATTTTTCAAAGCCTTGGTTTGGACGCAGGCGAGCGCGGAAAAGGCTGGATGCAGCCGGATTTCTCAAACAATCCGCGTTTCTCCGCGTAGCACCTGCACTTGCAGCGCAGGCGCAAGTGTCCGCATCCAAAAAGGTTTTTGCCGCAAAAATTATACGGACTTTATTCACGCTGTCCATTACACTACGCAAAATGTGGTAAAACATCCCCATAGTTGCTGACCTGCAAGCCATTTGGCGGCAAGTCGCCGCCATCGAACGCCACATCATCGCTAAACAGCGAGAAACCTACAAACCACTCCAAAATCGGGAGATTTTGGACTCCTCGAGGAATCCATGCCAAAAATCAACAGCATTAACCACGTCGCCATTGTCGTCGAAGACATGGAAAAATCACTCACCTTCTGGCGCGATGCGCTTGGAATCGAACTGCACGAACTGCGCGATGTGCCAGCCGAAAAGAGCCAGGTCGCCTTCCTGCCCGTCGCTGGGGCCGAAATCGAACTGGTCAAGCCCACCAGCGACGACTCCGGCCTGGCAAAATATCTCGCCAGGCGCGGCCCCGGGATGCACCACGTCTGCCTGGAAGTCGATGACATCGACGGCATGATGACCCAACTCAAGGCCAAAGGCATTCGCCTCATCAACGAGGAGCCGCGCGCCGCCGACGACGGCAAACGCTACGCCTTCATCCATCCCGAAAGCACCAGCGGCGTGCTGGTGGAACTGTACCAGATTTGACATTGAACGTTGACTGTCGAATGTCAAGCGCGAGAAGCCAATTTTTCTCGCGCTTTGTGGTTTAATAACCGGAATGACGCAAACCGAACTTTCAACCTTCGATTTTGGACAGGGAATTTTAATTGTCGTGGGCGTTTCCGGCGGCCCAGACAGTCTCGCCCTTTTACATATCCTGCGCGGAGCGGGCTGCCCGTTGCTGGCGGCCTCGTTTAATCATCATCTGCGCCCCGAATCAGACGCAGACGTGGCCCATGTGCGGAAAATCGCCGAGGGGCTGGGACTGCCCTTCGTAACCGATTCCGCCGACGTGGCGGCGCACGCCGCAGCCAATCGATTATCCATCGAGGAAGCGGCGAGGGAATTGCGCTACCGGTTCCTGTTCCGCGCAGCGCGGGAGGCCGGGGCGGGGGCGGTGGCCGTCGGTCACACCGCCGATGACCAGGCCGAGACGGTGCTGATGCACTTCCTGCGCGGCGCGGGTCTTTCCGGCCTGAAAGGGATGCCGCCCCGCGTCATCCTGCCGGTTTTCGACGCCCAAATCCCGCTCGCGCGCCCGCTGCTCGGCTGGACTCGCGCCCAAACTGAGGCCTATTGCCGCCAACACAACCTGCCCTGCCTGACCGATTCTTCTAACACCGACACCACCTACTTCCGCAACCGCCTGCGGCACGAACTGCTGCCCCATCTCGAAACCTACAACCCGCAAATCCGGCAAACCCTCGCCAAAAGCGCCCTGGCCTTGCAAGGCGACTATGAACTGCTCGCTGAACTGGTCGATTCGGCCTGGAAAAAAGCCGTCAGCGCGGCTGGGAACGGATTCGTGGCCTTCGACCTGGGCCAACTTCGGCAAATGTCCCCGGCCCTGCGGCGGAATCTGTTCCGGCGGGCCGCCTTCACCCTGAAACCCGGCCTGCGCGATGTCGATTTCGAGGCGATGGAGAGAGTATCCACGCTCGAGGCAGTGGATGTGGCTGGAGGGCTGAAAACGATGATCGAGGGTGTAACGCTGTATTTAACGGGAGATGAATCGACGCTGCCGGTTGAGTATCCACAAGTCAGCTATCAGTTATCAATTATCAGTGATAGGTTGGACATTGGAAACGGCTGGCTTTTAAGCGCAGAAACACTGAATCCTGGTCACTGTTCACTGATTACTGATAACTGGTCAGCCTGCTTCGATGCCGATTTAACGGAAAACAGGCTCACGGTGCGTCCGTTCCGTCCGGGTGACCGCTTCGAGCCGCTGGGCATGCCCGGTCAAACCATGAAACTCTCGGATTTGTTCATCAATCTCAAAATCCCCAAACGATTCCGAAAAAGCTGGCCGGTGGTGTGCGTGGAGGATGAAATTGCCTGGGTGCCGGGCCTGCGCATGGGGCACCGCTATCGCTGCGCCGACTCGACCAGGCGGGTGCTGGTTTTGCGGCTGGAGAAGGTCAATGGATAAAATTATCATCAAGGATTTACGCGCCAACGGCATCATTGGAATTTATGCGCGCGAACGAGTCGCGCCCCAGGAAATTGTAATCAATGTGACCTTGTACACCGACATCCGCAAAGCAGCCAAAACGGACGAGATTATGGATTGCGTGGATTACGAAAAAACCGCCAACCTGCTCAAAGCCCATGCCGAAACGTCCCATCGGCAGACGGTGGAAGCCCTAACCGAGGACCTGGCGCGGCTGTGCCTGGAACTGCCCGGGGTGCGGGGGGCGCGCATTCGGGTGGAAAAGACCCAGGCAATCCCCTTTACGTCTGCGGTGGGGGTAGAAATCGAACGGATGAAGAGTTGATACCCCTTCTGAGAGTGTGCAACAAGCCGCTTTATTTTCCAAACCAGATGCGGCCCAACAAGCCGTCCCTGCGGATAAATTGGTGATAGAGCGCTGCGCCAACGTGCAGGGCAATCAGCCCCAGCAACAGGCGCGCCACCAGCCCATGCCCGATGCGCGGCGGGTAAGCCATGAAATCCGCCGGAAGCAGGACTTCACCGCCGCCCAGCAGCGGGAAAATCCCCGATTGCGCGGCAATGCCCAGGCCGCTGAGACCCATCCCCAGCGCGCCGAGATAGAGCAGCCAGTGGGTCGCCAGGCCGATTTTATCGAGGAGGGGATGTCCCGCTGTCGCTGGGGTCGGTTTTTTGGAGATGAATCGCACCACCAGCCGGATGACCGTCAGGGTCAGGATGCTCAAGCCCATCGTCATATGAATCGCCAGCAGGGGCGCTTTTTCGGGGGTGTTGGGCATGTCGCCGAGCGCGCCCAGCCCGGCGAACAGGGTCAGGATAATCAGCAGGGCCGAAAGCCAGTGCAAAACGACCAGCGCAGGATGATACCGTTTGGGTGTCGTCATATTTTTCTCCTATCGCGCTGAATTTTATCCCAATTTAGGAAAAATAAATCCAAATTTTGCTGCCGTACATCTGGGAGTAAGAAACCAGATTGAAAGCGAAAAAGCGGCATGAAATTGAGATTGGATTTAATTGCGTAGTGAACCCAATCGAGACCAAGCCGGAAAAGACTTTTGTCAATACAATCGGTGCGAGCAATCAGGCCAACTTCCTTTTCGGCAATCACCAGCAGTCCCTGGCAAACCATCCAAAGATAAGCCATGCAAGCAGCCAGGAGTAGGCGACTCAACCAGGCCGGATCAGCCAGGTGGCTCTTGCGCAGGTGAAAACCGCGGCTTTTTTGGTCAGAGAAGAAAGTTTCAATCTGGAAACGGCGGCGATAATACCGGCAAGACAGGCAGCCGTTGTCCAGGCTGGTCACCAAATAAAGCGGTCCATCATAGCGACTGCTCCACCAGCCTACCAGGTTCAAATGTACTGCGGCTTCCTGGTACAAGAACAGGCGCAAAAATCGGATGGAGGGCCAGATTATCGCTGTGATACGCTTACTTTTATCACTCCGCCAAATATTGCCCTTCCCACAAAAATGACACTTGAGATTCGCGCCATTAGAAGTACACCCAAAGAGGGCGAGGAATGTACCAAAAACTTGGATAAAATTCAAAGCATTTTGAATGCCAGGAACACGGGGATAAAAATAGATTGTGTCCAGCAATCTGGTGGCGCGCGGCTGATTGTTGCGCAAAAACCCGATTCCATGAGTAAGCAAACTGCCGAACAGATGATTTCGAGCGATGAATTTTATACAATTAAGGGGTTATGGATATTTGACGGGAGCATTCAATAACAGGCTCGACAAAAAACCGGGCGCAAATCATTTGCCCCCGGTTTTTATCTCCAGTTTCGGGATGGTTCATTTTCCGTCAGAAATCGGGTAACACTTTTCGCCTTGTCCGAAAACCTTTTACTCCCGAGCCGCCATTGAAGGAGGCGCGTGATGAATCTCATGGATTTTGCTTCAAAGCATAAGCCCAACCTGGCTTTGCTGGTGATTATTTCGGCAACCCTGGTTGGAGCCTATGCGCTGTTTGGGACGCCGGTTCTTGCCATCCTGGTCGTCTGTGTGCTTGCCATGACTGGCCTGACGCTGTTTTTGAAACAGAAGGGGGCAGCGCATTGGCTGGGCCTGTTGATGTTCGGGATAAGCCTTCTGTTGTTGTTAACTGCGACAAGCTGGTTAAGCCTCTTTTTGTAAGACCTGGCATTACAACCATTCACCCTGGAAACAGACTGTGACAATCCCGGCGCGAGGCCGGGGTTTTTTCGCCCTTTTGCGCTCACGCCTTCCCAAATTGTCTGACGGCCTGGTAAAAATACGGAGGAAAAGATTGGTAGTTTTACAGATGACAAGTTTGCGGCAAGGGGGTAGGATTTGAGCAAAACATCTGTCTTTGATGGAATGAAAATATGCAAAATTTCTGTTGCTTTTCATCATTTTCGTTGCGTTTGGGGTAAGCGCATGTTCATCTTTTATTCCTCCGACTCTACACTCCACCCCAACCACACAAACAATGCCAAAACATAGCATCAATGATGCCTGCAAACAAACAATTGTTGAGTTCTTACAGGCGAATCCTTGCGAAAACCGGAATGATTTTCACGATTTCTCTACCGGACAAACTTCGTGTTAATTTGTCATTTCGAGCGACAGCGAGAAATCTTCTCCCAGTGCGCAAGATTTCTCCCCGCTGCGCTGCTCGAAATGACAAGAATAAGATATGAATTACAGTTTATGGACAAGCCGAATAAACTCCGCACAACGTTTTTCGCTCATTTTTCAAAGTCTTGGTTTGGACGCGGGCGAGCGCGGAAAAGGCTGGATTTAGCCGGATTTCTCAAAAAATCCGCG
>DAOTZM010000351.1:0-5299 GCA_034434035.1 Anaerolineales bacterium | reverse complement strand
GGAGGTCGAGCAGCGGCTGGGTTTGCCGCGTATCGAGACCGGTTCGATGGTCAGGGAGGGCGTTCGACGCGAATCCAGAAGCGGCATGGTCAATATATCATTTTTATCCCCAGGTTTGTAGAGCCAATTGGATAAAAAAAGATTAAATCCACTCAATTGGACTGGTTTTGATTTGCCTTTATTGGCTCTTAACATAAGCCAATTTTTGCCTAAAATTGTGCAAGCCGGAATTCATTCCGGTTGATTCAACGGACAGAATAAATTCTGTCTTACCTCAAGGAGATGTTCTATGGAATCAATCACTGGTAGTTTTGCCGTCAAAAAGGGCCTGGCGCAGATGTTGAAGGGCGGCGTCATCATGGACGTGGTGACGCCCGAACACGCCAAAATCGCCGAAGATGCGGGCGCGTGCGCGGTGATGGCGCTGGAGCGCGTTCCCGCCGATATTCGCGCCGATGGCGGCGTGGCGCGCATGAGCGACCCCGGCATGATTGATGAAATCATGAAATCGGTCACCATCCCGGTCATGGCAAAGTGCCGCATCGGTCATTTTGTCGAGGCGCAAATTCTCGAAGCCATCGGCGTTGATTACATCGATGAATCCGAGGTACTGACCCCCGCCGATGAGTCGCATCACGTCAACAAGCACGAATTCAAAGTCCCGTTCGTGTGCGGGGCGCGCAACCTGGGCGAGGCCTTGCGGCGCATCGCGGAAGGCGCGGCCATGATTCGCACCAAAGGCGAGGCCGGCACCGGCGATGTGGTCGAGGCGGTCAAGCACGCCCGCTCGGTGCTGGGCGAAATCCGCAAATTGACCAGCATGGCCGAAGAAGAATTGTTCACCTACGCCAAGGAAATCGGCGCGCCATACGCGCTGGTGAAAGAAGTAAAAGAACTGGGACGCCTGCCGGTCGTCAACTTCGCCGCCGGCGGCGTGGCGACCCCTGCCGATGCCGCGCTGATGATGCAGTTGGGTGTCGATGGCGTGTTCGTCGGCTCGGGCATTTTCAAGAGCGGCGACCCGGCCAAACGCGCCGCCGCCATCGTCAAAGCGGTCACGCACTACAACGACCCGGTCATCCTGGCCGAAGTCAGCCGCAACCTGGGCGAACCGATGGTGGGCCGCAACGTCTCGACCATGCCCGAAGTGGAAAAAATCGCCGGGCGGGGTTGGTGAGTCAGTAAGCAGTTACCAGTAATCAGTGAGCGGCTTTTGCTGACACTGATTACTGATAACTGAACACTAAAAACTGGTTTCTCATTATGAAAATTGGAGTCCTCGCCCTCCAGGGCGATTTCGCCGAACACATCGCCGCGCTCAAGCGTCTGGGCGTCGAAACCGCCCAGGCGCGCCTGCCAGGACATCTCGATGACCTGGATGGTCTCATCATCCCAGGCGGCGAATCGACCACCATCGCCAAACTCGCCGTTGCCTTCGGGTTGATGGAGCCGCTGCGCGACTTCGGGCGCGAGAAGGCCATCTGGGGAACCTGCGCCGGGGCCATCTTCCTCTCGAAAGACGCCAAACGCGACCAGCCCCTGCTCGGCCTGATGGACATCACCGTCGAACGGAACGCCTTTGGACGCCAGGTCGATTCGTTCGAGGTCGCTCTCGACATCCCCGAACTGAAGGCCGCCACCCGCAGCGAATCGCCCTATCACGCCGTCTTTATCCGCGCGCCGTTGATTGAATCGGTCTTTGGCGAAGCGCAGGTTCTCTCCAAACTTCCCGACGGGCGGATTGTGGCCGCTTTGCAGGGTAAACTGTTGGCCACTTCCTTCCACCCGGAACTGACGCCCGATACGCGCTTCCATGAATACTTTCTCTCGCTGGCGGGGTGATTTTGTTATCCGGTTGCCCAGTTGTGGTACGATTACCGGGCAACCGGTCAACGGTTAAACCGGATAACCGAATAAATGGATAACTGGAACACCCAGTACTATGAACATCCGCTCCCTCGACCTGCTCGACCTGCCCACGCTCTACCGTTATCGCGGCGAAGTCCTCAGCCTGGATACCGCCCGGCTGCTCACGCGCGGCAACCCGCTGGGGGCGATGGGGCTGATGGCCTATCTCAACCCTGACCGGCACATTTATTCCGCCGTTGCCAGCGAGAACGGGTCCACCCTGCTGGGCGGCATCAGCCAGACCAACGGCGATTCATTTGCGAAACTGCTCTACCTGGCCCCCGCCAGCCAACTGACGCACCCCGGCCTGCCCGCGCTGGTGGAACATCTCGCCGCCGAGGCCGGGGAGTGGGGCAGCTTTCACATCCTGGCCGAAGTGGACGAAACCAGCGAAGCCTTTCCCTCCCTGCGCGCGGCGGGATTTTCGGTCTATGCCTGGCAGCGCATTTGGGATTTGAGCGCGGTCAACCGCCCGGAGCCTGCCGATGGCTGGCGCAAAATTTCCTCGGCCAGCCTGCCATCCATTCAATCCCTGCATCATCAAATCGTTCCGCCGCTCTTGCAGCCTATCGAACCCGCGCCGCGCCGCGCCAGCGGATTGGTCTGTCCCGAAGGCGCGCGCTGCTATGTCAGCCTGACCTCGGGGATGAACGGCATCCTGCTGACGCCGCTCATTCACCCCGAAGCGGCCGACGTGGCCCGGAAAATCGCCGGGCTGTTGAACCACTTCCCCGACCGGCGCAGCCGGCCCGTGTACCTGTGCGTCCGCTCCTACCAGGCCTGGCTGGAGCCTGTCCTCGAGGACCTGGGCGCGAAGGCCAGCCAGCGCCAGGCCGTGATGGTCAAGCACCTGGCGCGCGTCATCAAAGACGAGCAACTCACCCGGGCGACGCAGCCCGCGGCGGTCATCCCGGCCTCGCGCATCAGCCGGATAGAGACCAAACGCGAGCAATAGAGAAAAACGGGCGCGCCGGGGTAACTATTCAACCCGCCCCCTCCGGCCTCCTCCGATGCGGTATAGCGCGGCTTATGCCTCCCGGCGGGCCGCCAGCGATGCGCCGACAATGCCGGCTTCGTTCAGGAATTGGGCCGGGACGATGGGCGTTTCTACTTTGAGCAGAGGCAGGTATTTTTCGTGGTATTTGCTGATGCCGCCGCCCAGGATGAACAGGTCGGGCCAGAACAGTTTTTCCACCTCGTTGAAGTAGCGGTTCAGACGTTTGGCGTATTTCTTCCACGAAAGTTCCTCGCGCTGCCGGGCAGCGTCGGAAGCGCGCGCTTCGGCGTCATATCCTTGTATCTCCAGGTGGCCGAACTCGGCATTGGGGAGCAGATTGCCATCGGCGAAGACGGCGCTTCCGATCCCGGTTCCGAGCGTAACCATGATGACCACGCCCTGCACGCCTTTCCCCGCGCCGAAGGTGATTTCGGCCAGCCCGGCGGCATCGGCGTCGTTGATGACCGTGACCGGGCAGCCGGTAGCCTGTCCCAGCAATTCATCGGCATTGACCCCTACCCAGGCGCTGGAGATGTTGGCGGCCATTTTTACAACGCCGTGCTTGATGGGGGCAGGGAAGCCGACCCCGATGGGGCCAGTCCATGAAAAATGGTGCGCAATGCGGGCAATGGTCTCTGCCACCGGGCCGGTTTCTGCGCCTTTGGGGGTTTTGATGCGATACCGGTCGACCAGCACCATGCCGGTTTCCGTGTTGACGGGCGCGCCCTTGATGCCCGAACCGCCTACGTCGATGCCGAGAATTTCCATGCCTGCCTCCTGTTCGTTTCGATGGTGGAATTGTATAACAAATCGGCAAATGAGCAAGGAAGCAAAAGGGCAAGTAGGTAAATTGGCAGGCGTGTTTGCGCGTTGACACGACTTGCCGCAGGCGATACAATCACAAGGGTTTGCTGATAGGCGTCAATTTTTCTCTTTGGTGTGTACAACATGAATTTTCCGATTACAAAACGTGGCTTTGCGGGTTTGCTTTTGGGAGCGTGGGTGGGTTTGCTGTATGGTTTGGTTTCAACCAACATCAATTCCCTTATCATTCGTGATATTCCGTTGCGCTACGACCTTCAAAGCGTCGCGGAGGCGGTCTTCTGGTCGATGCTTGCGGTTGCCTTGCTGGGGCTGATTACCAACCTGCCCTATCATGCTTTACCCGGCGTCGTGCTGGCTTCGCTCGCGGCAGCGGCAGCGGTGGCCGTCCAAGGAGTTCTTGATACGGCTGATTCAGCCGAGAAAATCTTTAGCACCTTGTTTTTGACGATGTATACTTTTCTGCCTATGATTGTTTTGTTTGTGCCGTTCCATGCGCTCCTGCGTTGGAGCAGCCGGCAAATTCTGGAACATCATCATCAATCTGCCTGGGCCTGGCGGCGCATTCGGGGATGGCTCTTGATGACATTTCTTGCCGTGTTGGTGGGTTCTTTTACCCTGTATCCCGCTCAAGCGCAGAAAATGATGCGCAAGATGAATGGGTTTATCCAGGCGGCGCAAAGCACCCCGCAGCAGGGCGTTCCCGATGAATTTTCCCAGGCGGCGGCTGCCGTCAGGAGTGCCAGCGCGCAGTACGCCCTGGCTTGGACAGATGACTTAAGTGAATATCCCGACCCGCTTTTCTATGAAGATACGATGACATCGTTTCGTTTACAATTGGTTTCAGCCTATTTTACGAGCGGCGAATCTGTTTTTTGCCTTTTCCGAGAAGTGGATGCGAATTTATACCTTTGTACCGTCCGATAAGCCTCGCTTGGAATAGCGAGGCATACGCTCACTTTTTTCGTTCGGGAGGAATCTCATGCTCAAAGAATTTCGTGATTTTGCCATGCGCGGCAATGTCATCGACCTGGCAGTCGGCGTCATCATTGGCGGCGCGTTCGGGAAGATTGTCGGCTCGCTGGTCAACGACATCCTGATGCCGCTGATTGGCCTGGTGCTGGGCGGGGTCAATTTTGCCGAGCAGGCCATCCAGATTGGCGAGGCCTCGGTCCAGTGGGGCGCGTTCGCGCAGGCTGTCATCGACTTTGTCATCATTGCCTTTGTCATCTTCCTGATGGTCAAGGCTGCCAACAAAGCCAAAAAGGAAGAACCTGCCCCGGCTCCGGCAGAACCGACCACCAAGGAATGCCCTTTCTGCTTCTCGACCGTCAGCATCAAGGCTACCCGCTGCCCCAACTGTACTTCGCAGCTATAAGGCGATATTCGATACTCGATACTCGCAAATCGGGAAGCGGACAGAAGCCGATTCCCGATTTCTGTTTGAGAATTAACGTAACTACCTGCCACCCTCACCCCCCAACCCCTCTACCACTTCGTGGCACACGTCCCGGTGGGAGAGGGGAGAAATCTCGGACGAAATTGTCGTTTTCGGCATAAAAATCCGCTTTT
>DAOTZM010000350.1:0-4860 GCA_034434035.1 Anaerolineales bacterium | reverse complement strand
CGTTCGGCGCACATTGTGGTCGGGTAAGCGGCGTTTTCGACATTGACGCCGGTAAAAATGCGTCCCGATTTGGCGCGCAGGGCTGCGCCAACCGGGTAGTTGGAATAAGGCACGTAGGCGCGGCGGCGGGCTTCGTTGGCAAGTTCCACCAGCGCCTGGGCTTCTTGTTCGGAGAGAAAATTCATCATTACCTTCCGGGTTACCAGTTTTCCGGTTTCTCTGTTCACGATTTGCTGCTTACTGTCTTTCCGTTCCAGGGTACGAATCACGCGCGCCGGGACGCCGACCGCCAGCGAATCGGGGGGGACATCCTTCGTCACCACCGCGCCCGCGCCAGTGCGGGCAAATTCACCAATCTTGACCGGGGCAACCAGCATGGTATCGGAGCCAAGGAAAACGCCCTCGCCAATTTCGGTAGGGTGCTTCTGCTCGCCATCGTAATTGCAGGTAATTGTTCCTGCGCCAATGTTGACCTCCGGGCCGATTTGGGCGTTGCCAATGTATGAAAAATGACCCATTTTGACGCCCGGCCCCAGGATGGAATCTTTGACCTCGCCAAAGTTACCCACGTGGACGTGGTCGCACAGACGCGCGCCCTTGCGCAGGCGGGCGAATGGCCCCATATCGACATCGTTTTCGAGCAGCGCGCCTTCCATGACCGACATGAAGACCTTACAGCGGTCGCCGATTTTGCTCTCGCGGATGTGGGTGTTCGGCCCAATGGAGCATCCCTGCCCGATGGAAGTCTCTCCTTGCAGGCAGGTGTTCGGCCAGACAACCGTATCCGCGCCGATTCTGACTCCCGCTTCGATATAAGTAGAAGCCGGGTCGATAAGGGTCACGCCGTTGAGCATGTGCGCTTCGTTGATGCGGCGGCGCATGGCAGTCTCGGCCTCCGAAAGATGGATTCGGGTGTTGACGCCAATTGTCTCGGCCAGGTCTTCCAGCACAATGGCCTGCACGGGCAAGCCGTCCCTGGCCGCCAATTCGACCGTATCGGTGAGGTAGTATTCTCCCTTTTTCGACATGGGGATGCGGCGCAGGGCATCCCACAGCCAGTCGGCGCGGAAGCAGTATGCGCCCACATTGAGTTCCTTGACGGCAAGTTGCTCTGGCGCAGCAACATATTCTTCGACAATTTCGGCCACCGTTCCATCGGTCTTGCGGATGACACGCCCAAAGCCGCGCGGGTCATCGTAGATAACCGTCAGCATCGACATGGGGCCGGGATTGGCCTTTTGGGTTTCGACCAGTTTTTGCAGGGTCTCGGCGCGCAGCAGGGGCATATCAGCATACGTAACAATCACATGGTCGGTTTTGCCTTTGAGCAGGCTCTCGGCCTGCATGACGGCGTGACCGGTGCCGAGCGGCGTTTCCTGCAAGACATATTCCACGTTCCCGCCGAGGGCCTTGCGAACCTCGTCCGCGCCCACGCCTACGACAAGCACAGGCTTCTCGGTGCTGACAGCGCGCGCAGCATCCAGTCCATAGAGCGCCATCGGCCTGCCGCAAACAGGGTGCAAAACTTTTGGCAAATCCGATTTCATGCGGGTTCCCTGCCCGGCGGCGAGCAAAACGGCGGTAATTTTGGTCATGGGCATACTCCGAGAGAAAAAACAATGCAGAATGAGGAAGGCAGTTTGCAGAATTTTTTCTTTTCATTCTGCATTCCACATTCTACATTCCGCATTGATGAAGAGGCTGGGGCGCCTGGACTCGAACCAAGATCCACAGATCCAAAGTCTGGTGTGCTGCCGTTGCACCACGCCCCAGTAATCGAGCGGGGCAAATTGTATCACAACTTCAGGACTGCGCCGAGTCGGGCGTTAGACCAAGTTTAGAAGCCTGTTCATAAGTCAACTTGTCGGGCTCAGTATAGGTTGTGCCTTTTTCGACCACCGTGTCCCAAAACGAATCAGCGTCGGCAGATTTCTTGCCAATCTGGTTGAAAATCTCCAGGAAGTCGCGCGACAGGTTTTCAGGTTGGGTAAACGGTTCTTCGATGGCAGAACGCTGCGCGAGTTTTCCTTCCGAGCCGATTGGTTCTACTGCAATACCAATGCTCTTAAGGGTATGAATCAGTTGGGCGCGGGCCGTAAATATTCGTTCGAGTTTATCGGCCAGTTGATGCGGGTCCGCCAGTCCTTTACCAACCAACAGGAGCGCATGGGTAGGGCCAACCGGGATGAAAATCCCATCCTGTTCATCGCTGTCGAACAAATGCAGGTGATTGCCTGCATGGTTGAGCAGGCTGGCAACTTTCTGGGCGGCGTTGAACATGCCCATCAGCGAGGAAATGAGCGAGACGATGGTATTCGGGTCGGGGAGGTTTCCGGCCTCGGCCTGGACACGGCCCAGGTTATCGATAAAGACAGCCGCCTGGGCATTCAAATCTTTGCGCAGGCTTACCAAAATACTGCTGAGTGTGATATCGGCTTCTTCTTCCGCGATAGGAGGCTCGAAAGGCGGCTTGGTCTCTGCTTTGACAATGGTGCGGGCCATGCCCAACAAACGTTCGACCGAGTCGAGAAAGTCAGCGATGGGAATGGGTTTGGGGAAGAACGCATCAGCCCCGGCAGACTGTACCTCTTTGAGAAGGCGCGGGTCGGATACGCCGCTTATCAGGATGATTTTAATCTGCGGGTTGAGGGCGCGGAATTTTTTCATCAATTCCACCCCGGTTATTCCCGGCAGGCGAAAATCCGCAACGAGTAAATCCACCTGCTTGCGCCGGGCATCCAACAGGGCTTCTTCGCCCGAAGGCGCTTCGGCCACATCCAGTCCCTGTTCAATCGTCTCAAGCGCCGATTTCAACAGGCGGCTGACTTCTCGCTGGTCGTCGACAATCAAGACACGTTTTGGCACAGTCCTACTCCGACTCAAACGATTAATTTACCATCCAGCAGGCCACAAAATGATCAGGCAAAACTTCGCGGAATTCGGGTTCTTGTTCAGAACAGATTTTATCAGCAATTGGGCAACGCGGATGGAAACGACAGCCCTTGGGCGGGTTGAGCGGGCTGGGGACATCACCTTTGAGGATAATGCGCTCACGCTTGAGGGTTGGGTCCGGGATGGGAATGGCGGACATGAGGGCTTTGGTATACGGATGCAGCGGGTTGACAAACAACTCATCGCGCCCGGTCAGTTCGACCATTTTTCCAAGGTACATAACTGCAACCCGGTCTGAAATGTGTTCGACCACGCTCAAGTTATGGGCGATGAACAGGTAGGTCAGCCCAAACTCAGCCTGCAAATCTTTCAGAATGTTGAGCACCTGGGATTGAATGGACACATCCAGGGCTGAGACCGGTTCGTCGCAGACGATGAATTTGGGGCGCAGAGCCAGGGCGCGAGCAATGCCAATGCGC
The DNA here is from genome assembly GCA_034434035.1 of Anaerolineales bacterium. GTDB lineage: Bacteria > Chloroflexota > Anaerolineae > Anaerolineales > Villigracilaceae > UBA5195. The sequence goes on along the minus strand of DAOTZM010000350.1, from coordinate 1,489 downwards.
TGGCGCTGTCCGCCGGAAAATTCATGCGGGTAGCGGCGGGCGTGATATTCTTCCAGTCCCACTTTCTTGAGGCTGTCGAGCATGTAAGCGAACCGCTCATGGCGGGTGCCGATGTTGTGGATGTTCAGGCCTTCCATAACTGATTCCCCGATTGGCATGCGAGGGTCGAGCGAGGCATACGGGTCCTGGAAGATGATTTGCATGTTGCGGCGCATCTCTTTCATGCCGCGCCCGGAAAGTTTGAGAACATCCTGGCCTTGGTAGTAGACTTCGCCGGAGGTGGCCTCAATCAAACGGAGCATAGCGCGCCCGACGGTGGTTTTGCCGCAGCCGGATTCGCCAACCAGGCCCAATGTTTCTCCTTCACGAATGGAAAATGAAACATTATCAACCGCCTGCACATGGGCAACCACGCGCTGTAATAACCCGGCGCGCACCGGGAAATATTTGATCAGTTTTTTTACTTCGACAAGGTTGTTTTTATTGGTTTCCACAGGAGCCATCATTTCAATTCTCCACTTCATGCGGTGAGCTGCGCAAACTTTTCAGCATAAGGGCCTTGATGTCCTTCGACATTGGCATAAAGCCAGCAGCGAACTGCATGGCCTGGGGCTAATTCTTCCAGCCGAGGTTCGACTTCAGAGCAAATCGCCAGGTTGTGTTCGAGGCGCGCCTTGCAGCGCGGCGCGAACTGGCAGCCAGGCGGAAGGTTGACCAGGTTCGGGACGGAACCAGGGATGACTTCCAGGCGGTCCTTAATCTTTCCTAAAATGGGAATAGAGCCAATCAATCCCTGAGTGTATGGATGCAAAGGCCGTTCGAAGAGAGTCCTGACATCGGTCTGTTCCACGATACGGCCGGCATACATCACCGCTACGCGCTCGGCCATTTCAGCCACCACGCCCAGGTCATGGGTAATCAGGATGATGGATGTGCCAATTTTTTCGCGCAAATCTTTCATTAAATCCAGGATTTGGGCCTGGATGGTGACATCCAGGGCGGTGGTTGGTTCATCGGCAATCAACAAATCCGGAACGCAGGCCAGGGCCATCGCAATCATGACGCGCTGGGCCATGCCACCCGACAATTCGTGAGGGAACGCCTCGGCGCGCCGTTCCGGTTCGGGGATACCGACCATTTTGAGTAACTCGACGGCCCTGGCGCGGCCCGCTTCTTTGCCCAGGGATTGGTGAATATTCAACACCTCGGCAATCTGGTCGCCGACCTTGAAGACCGGGTTGAGGGCCGTCTGCGGCTGTTGGAAAATCATCGAAATGCGGTTGCCGCGGATGTGAACCATCTGTTCTTCGGTATACTTGAGCAAGTCTTTGCCGTCGAAGATGATTTCGCCTTCGACAATTTTTCCTGGCATGGAAATCAGGCGCATAATCGAAAGGGATGTGACACTCTTGCCACAGCCAGACTCACCGACCAGGCCCATCACTTCACCCGGAAAGACGTGAAAATCGACGCCATCGACCGCCTTGAC
>DAOTZM010000349.1:0-14226 GCA_034434035.1 Anaerolineales bacterium | reverse complement strand
TGGCTGGCGCATGAAAGCCACCATCTCGGTCGACCACCGCGTCAGCGACGGGGCCGAGGCGGCCCAATTCATGCAATCGCTGGCGAAGTATCTCGAAGAGCCGGTGCGAATGCTGGTTTAAGAAGGTTGAAGGACGTACCGGGTTTTACAGGGTTAAGTTCACCTGTAACCTGGTTAGAAATTGAAACCGGCGTTTATGCGCCGGTTTTTTCGTAACCTAACGCATAGCTGCGTGTAAGATTTCAAAACAGACAGCCAGCAATTCCAATAGACATTATCGGCAATAAAAACTTGGAGGCGGACGAGCGCGGAAAAGGCTGGATGCAGCCGGATTTCTCAAACAATCCGCGTTTCTCCGCGTAACACCTGCACTTGCAGCGCAGGCGCAAGTGTCCGCGTCCAAAACGGTTTTTGCAACAAAAATTATACGGACTTGATTCACGCTGTCCATAAAGAAAAACTCCGTGTGAATCCGTCAAATCCGTGTCGTCCGTTTACAAAAGGCGCGTAGGATAGGCCGTTATGTTTAGCGCCCGTATCCGGTGCCGAGAATGTAGTTTTCCAACTCCGCAATCGTGCTTTCGCGGTTGGCAATCACCTGTTTGACGACATCGCCAATCGAGATGACACCGATGATGCGCCCGCCTTCGACCACCGGCAGGTGGCGGACGTGGTATTTGGTCATCAGCGCCATGCACTGCTCGGCGGACGTATCGGGGTTGACTGTAATCAACTCGGAAGTCATGATGTCCCGTATGAGGGTTGTCCTGGAATCGTGGCCTTTCAGGATAACCTTGCGGGCATAGTCGCGTTCGGTAAAGATACCGGCATAATGGTCGCCGTCCGTGACCATCACCGCGCCGATTTGGTGTTCGGCCATCACTTCCAGGGCGTGATAGACGGTGTCGGAGCAGGCCACCGAATGGATGGCGGCCTCCCCTTTTTCTTCCAGCATACTTCGGACAGTTGGCATAGCGGTTTTTCCTTTCTGTGTGGGAATAGGCAAGGCGGATGCTTTTATTGTACGCGATTTTGGCGCGGAATCAACCGAATGATAGCTGACTGGAGTCCAAAATCTCCTGATTTTGACGCAGCCGAAGGTTTTTTCCCGAAGTCGGGAGACTTCGGACTCCACATCAAAGCCCGTTTTCCTGTCGGGTGCTGCTATGCTGTTTGTTTCGCAGCAGGAAAACGGGGACTTGCCCCGCGCTTCTTAGCGGGGGCCGGAAGCGTCAGCGCGGCCCGGCAGGTGAGATGGACGGCGATGCGGCTGGGATGCGGGCTGCGAGAGCGGGATGGCTCACCGGCGGTCGGCGATGAGGCAGCGTTGGCAGGCCGATGCGGACGCAACTTACCGGTTTTATTCGCGCCGGATGGTCTTGATGAGTTCGCCTTCCGGGCCGACCAGGTCCACAATCATCGGCATTTGCCCGACAGCGTGCGTGGAGCAGGACAGGCACGGGTCGTAGGCGCGGATGGCGGCTTCGACGCGGTTCAACATGCCCTCGGTCACATCCGGGCCTTTGACGTAGGTCTTGGCGACGCTGTCGACGGCGTTGGTCATGGCCCAGTTGTTGTGGCCGGTCGAGACAATCAGGTTAACTTTGGTCAGTTTGCCATGCTCGTCGGCGGTGTAATCGTGGATGAGCGTTCCGCGCGGGGCTTCGATGACGCCCACGCCGCGCCCGGTGTAGTTCTTGCGGGTGTTGAGGATGTCGGTGCTTAAGATGTCCTTATCCTCGCACAACACGCGCGCGCGCTCGGCGGCAAACAGGGTTTCGATGAGCCGGGCATAGTGGTAGTAGAGGGTGTTCTCGACCGGCTTGCCGCCGTTGAGGGTCTTGAAGGCCTTGAGTTCCTCGTTTGCCAGCGGGGTGTTGATTTTATCTGATATGTTCAGGCGTCCCAGCGGGCCGACGCGGTACACGCCCTCGGGCCAGCCCATCTTCTTGTAGAACGGGAACTTGAGATATGACCAGGGTTCGACATGTTCCTGGACGATATCCAGGTAGTTGGCAATGGGGAAGCGTTCCAATTCCGCGCCGGTCTTGTCCACCAGGCGCACGTTGCCCTCGTAGAGTTCCAGGCCGTTTTCGGGGGTAATCAGGCCGAAGTAGCCGGTCTGGAACACGGCGAACTTGTTGATGTCCTCCATGTTCTTCTCGGCCCAGTCTTTCATGATTTTCAGGCCGACCTGGATGGTCTCGATGGCGGAATCGACGCCTTTCAGGATGGAATCGCGTTCTTCGACCTTGAGAGCCTTGTTCACGCCGCCGGGGACGGCAAAGGTGGGATGGATTTTTCGCCCGCCCAGGGTCTTGATGATTTCCTGTCCGAACTTGCGCAGCATGACGGCTTTGACGGTCAACCCAGGGTCGGCGCCAATCAGCCCGACCACGTTGCGGATTTCGGGCGCGGCATCGAAGCCGAGCAGCAGGTCGGGGCCGGCCAGTTCGAAGAAGTGCATCCCGTGACTTTGAATCACCTGTCCCATGTGCATCAGTTCGCGCAGCAGGCTGGCGGGGCGGGGGGGAGTTTGCCCGGTCAGGGCGTCGCCCGCTTTGGCGGCAGCCAGGTGATGGCTGACGGGGCAAATGCCGCAGATGCGCGGGGTGATTTGGGGCATTTCGAAGTACAGGCGGCCTTCGCAAAATTTTTCGAATCCGCGAAATTCGTTGACGTGCATGAAAGCGCGTTCCACCGAGCCATCTTCTTTCATGCGGATGGTGACTTTGGCATGGCCTTCGATACGGGTAACGGGTTCAATGGTAATTTTTTGAGTAGTCATATTTTGCTCCTCGATATTCGCTCCTCGATATTCGATAAGTCGAACATCGAATATCGAATATCGCCAGGGTTAGTGCCAATGCAAAAGTTCGTCCTTCAGTTCTGGCTTGCGGCCCTGGGCCAGTTCGGCCAGGACGTGGAAAATGACATCCGCATCGGGCGGGCAGCCGGGGACGTTGTAATCAACCGGCACGACCTCGTGGATGGCGCGGGTCTTGGTCATGGCCGCCAGTTCGGGGTCGTTGGGAATTTCGCTGCCCGGCTCGTTGCTCGGCGCGTCGACATAGGCTTGTTTGAGGGCCGCTTCCACGCCGCAGAAGTTGCGCATGGCCGGCACGCCGCCGAACACGGCGCAGTCGCCCAGCGCCACCAGGATTTTCGAACGCTGGCGGAACATTTTGGCGACTTCTTCGCTGGCGGTGTTGTTGATGCCGCCTTCCAGCACGCCCACATCCACGCCGCTTTTGTCGGGGTGTTTCAGGTCGGTGATGGGCGTGGAGCGCAGGTCGGCCAGTTCCACCACTTGCAAGATGCGCTCATCCATATCGAGCAGGGACATGTGGCAGCCTGCGCAGCCGCACATCCAGTCTGAAGCGATTTTTGGTTTCGACATAAGATTCTCCTTACCGTTAACTCAACATCACGCTCGCCTTGCGCTCGTGGAGGGATTTCTGCCAATCGACATGAATCGGCATGTTCATGCGCATCGCAACTTCTGCCAGGACGGCGGCATTGTCGCGCGCGCCTTCGGGGGCTTCGATGACCTTTTCGGCCTTCTGCACGCGCCCGTCCATGCTGACGTAGTGGCCTTCCTGCTCCGACCAGATGCTAACGGGCAGGACGACATCCGCCGCTTCGGTCAGTTTCGATTCGTAGGATGCCTGGACAACCAGATACGGGGCCTTGGAGAGCCGCTCCACCAGGTATTTCGAGACGTAATCGTCGCCGATGGCGGCGTAGACGGCTTGCTGTCCATTGAGCGCGAACTGCCCATCCAGGCCGAGCTGGGCTGCCGCCTGGCTGTTGGCTTCGCCCTTGACCGACAGGAAGCCCATCCGTTCCTTGTCGATGGCGCCGACCAGGGTTGCCAGGCTGTGCAGGGCCTCGACCAGATGCGTATCGCGTTTGGCAGTGATGCCCTTGCCGTACAAGATGACCGGGCTGATGGCGTGCGCCAACATGCGGGCAGCCAGGGTCAGTTTTTCGAGCGGCAGGCCGGTGGCTTCGACAGCGTTTGCGATGACCTTTTCGGCGTTCGGGACGGCCATGGGAACGCGCCCCAGGTTTTCCGTGATGACGATGGCTTTCAGGCCTTCGATGAGCGCCAGGTCGGAGCCGGGCTGGTTCTTGAGGGCCACATCGGCCAATTCATCGAGTTCATCGCCTGCGGGGTCAATGTTGATGAGTTTCATGCCTTTGGGCAGGGCGCGCTTGATGAGGAACCCGGCGACCATGTGGCTCTTGGCGACGTTCGCGCCGATGCACAAGACGGTGTCGGCGGTCTTCAGCACATCCAGGCGGCCCTCGAAGGCGCCGGTTTTCCCGGCCAGGGCGGCGACGGCGGCGGTGGTCATGCCTTCTTCGGTGCTGGTGACCATTTGCGCGCCGATTTTTTCGGCGAACAGTGCGCGGAAGTTTGCCAGCACTTCGGCCGGCAGGCGGGTGGAGGCGATGGCGGCCACGCCGTTGCCCCGCTGCGCTTCGGCGGGGTTGTGAGCGTCACCGGCCAGCGGCTTGAGTTTGTCGGCCACCGCGCCCAGGGCTTCGTCCCACGAGACCGGTTCGAGTTTGCCGTTTTTCTTCATCAGCGGGGTGGTGATGCGCTGGCGCGATTCGGTCATCGGGTCGTAGCGTCCGTGTTCGCACAGCGAGCCGCGATTGACAACGCCGTCCCAATCGCCTTCGATGCGCACGATGCGGTTGTCGCGCACCCGCAGCGTGACCGAGCAGCCCACCGAGCAGCCCACGCAGACCGATTTGACAGGCTCGACTTCGGTTTCGTGGCCCTGGTAGGCGCTGGTGCGGTCGATGAGCGCCCCGGTCGGGCAGACCTGCACGCAGGAGCCGCATTTGATGCAGGTGCTTTCGCCCAACGGGACGTTGGTATCGGCCACGATGATGCTCGCCGCGCCGCGTTCGGCCACGCTCAGGGTGAAGTTGCCGGTCATCTCCGCGCAGGCGCGCACGCAGCGGCGGCACAGGATACAGCGGTTGTTATCCAGCACGAAGTAGGGGTGCGAGGAGTCGACCGGGTAGCCGTTCCAGCCGGGCTGCATCGGCCAGTGGGTCATTTCTTCGCGGTAGGCCGCGTTTTGCAGGTCGCAGTCGCCGCCGCTCACCTGGCAGAACGGGCAGAAGTGATTGCGCTCGCTGAATAACATCGACAGGATAAATTTGCGTGATTTTTTCAGCGCTTCGGTTTCGGTGCTGATGACCATGTTCTGGCTGACCGGCAGGGTGCAGGAGGCAATCGGCACGCGGAAGCCTTGTACTTCGACGATGCACAGGCGGCAGCCGCCGTAAGGGGTCAGTTCTTGGTGGGCGCACAAAGTTGGGATTTCAATCCCGTTCATCTTGGCCGCTGCCAGGACGGTTGTCCCTTCGGGGACTTCGATTTGTTTTCCGTTGATAGTGATTTGAACCATAAGTTCCTCTACATTTTTTCCTACGAAATACGTTATTGGTAAATCGTAAATCGTTAGACTTTCTCCGGCTCCGGCGTCATTTCGCACACCCCAGCCGGGCAGACGCCCAGGCGGATGTGCGCTTCGATTTCGGCGCGGAAGTACTTCAGCGTGTCGCGGATGGGGACGCCCGCTGTTTGCCCCAGGCCGCAGTTGGAAGCAAATTCCATTTCCTGGGCAATGGCAGTCAGGGTGTCCAGGTCTTCCAGTTTGCCTTCGCCGTGACTGATGGCCGTCAACATGCGCAGGGCGCGTTCTGTGCCGACCCGGCAGGGGGTGCATTTGCCGCACGACTCGAACTGGAAGAATTTCATCAGCGTAATGGCTAAATCCAGCACGCAGTTGTTTTCGTCACAAATGAGCAGCGCGCCCGAACCGAGTGAAACACCCGCCTTGCGGAAGGACTCGAAGTCCATCGGGGTATCCTGCAAACTGGCCGGGATAATAGAACCGCTCGAACCGCCGGTCTGGGCCATCTTGAAGGGCGCGCCGTTCTTTATGCCCTGCCCGTAGATGTTGATGATTTCGCGCAGGGTGATGCCCATCGGTACTTCGATCAGCCCCCGGAAGTTGACGTTGCCCAGGATGGTGTAGGTCTTGGTGCCGGGGCTGGAGGGCGTGCCGAAGGAGCGGTACCATTCCGCGCCGTTCAGGATGATGGGCGGCACGTTGGCGAGCGTCTCGACATTGTTGACCAGGGTCGGTTTGCCCCACAGGCCGTGCGTGGTCGGGTAGGGAGGCCGCGCGCGCGGTTCGCCGCGTTTGCCTTCGATGGATTCGAGCAGGGCGGTCTCTTCGCCGCAGACATACGCGCCCGCGCCGCTATGGACGTGGAGGTCGAAACTGAATTTGGAATCGAGGATATTCTTGCCGAGCAGGCCGAATTCGCGCGCCTGCACGATTGCTTTCTCCATGCGGTGCTGCGCCAACTGGTACTCGCCGCGCACGTAGATGTAACCTTCATCCGCGCCGACGCAGCAGGCTGCAATCGCCATTGCTTCGATGATGCTGTGCGGGTCGCCTTCCAGGATGACGCGGTCTTTGAACGTGCCGGGTTCGCTCTCGTCGGCATTGCAGACCACATACTTTTTGGGTGATTTCGTCCCCGCCACGAAGCGCCACTTCATGCCGGTTGGGAAGCCCGCGCCGCCGCGTCCTTGCAGTCCCGATTTTTCGAGCGTGCCAGAAACCTCGGCGCGTTCCTGTCCCAGGGCTTTGGCCAGCGCCTGGTAGCCGTCTTCGGCGATGTAATCTTCGATATTTTCCGGGTCGATGCGTCCTACCCGGCGGGTGACGATTTTCTTCTCCATCGGGCTGGCGCCTTTGCGCGCTTTCAGCCAGCCGATGCGCCCGGAGAGTTCCTTCACCGGAGCGAGCAGTTCCTCGGCGATGCGGCCTTTGTAGAGATGCTCCTCGACGATTCGGTCGACATCTTTGACCGTCACCGGGCCGTAGGCGGTCGCTTCGGGGTAGACAATCACCAGCGGGAGCGCGTCATGCCGCCCGATGTCGGTAATGGGGGCGAGGGTCACTTCTTCTTCCAGGCCGAGTTCCAGCAGTTTTTCCCCGAAGCGGCGGTACACGTCTTGCGCGCCGAGCCGCTGGCTGTCGGGGTCGTTCGAGACAAGTATCATGGAACGGGAGAATTTCATAATGCGCCTCTCACTCGTACTTGGCGAAAATATCCGCCAGTTGTTCTGGGGTGACGTTGGCGTACATATCATCATCCACCAGCATGACCGGGCCGACGCCGCACACCCCCAGGCAGCTCACGGTTTTGAGCGTGAAGCGTTCCTGCGGGTCGGTTTCGCCAGCCTTGAGATTGAGAGTTTGCTGGACAGCCTTCCACAGTTCGCGCCCGCCCTGCACATGGCACGGCGCACTTTCGCAGAACTGCACCACGTGCCGCCCGGTTTTTTCGGTATGCAGCATGTGATAGAACGAAGCCAGCCCATACAACTGCCCTTCCGAGACCAGTACATGCTCTTCGGGCTGGTGCAGCATTTTGCGCGCCAGCCGAATGGCCTCCGCCGGGATGTAACCGTAATCGCGGTTGATTTCCAGCAGAATCGGGATAAAGGCATCGGGCTGGGCCCCATGCTTCTCGACCGCTGATGCCACGATTTTAGTCAGGTCTTTCTCGCGTCCCGCCTGGAGCGGGGCTTCCGCAACATTGAACATCCTGCCTCCTCAAATTCATTTGTAGGACAGGTCTCTGACCTGTCCACTTGGCTTTGGACTTGCCGGTTCGGTCTCTGACCTGTCCATGTGGCTTTGGACTTGCCTGTTCGGTCTCTGACCTGTCCACTTGGCTTTGGACTTGCCTGTTCGGTCTCTGACCTGTCTGAAAGGTAGGCCCGCCTCCAGCCGGAAGCGGCCCCACTCTTTGCCGATTAACTCAAGACTTCGATTGCGTTGAAATTACAAACCTGGACGCAGATACCACAGCGGATACATTTCTCATCGTCGATGATGTGTACCTGCCGCCGCTCGCCGCTGATGGCTTCGACCGGGCAGTTGCGCGAGCAGACCGTACAGCCGGTACAGGCCGGGGACTGGATGTCGAACCGAATCATCGCGCGGCAGACTTTGGCCGGGCATTTCTTTTCGTAGATGTGGGCCTCGTACTCGTGCCGGAAATGCTTCAACATGCTGATGACCGGGTTGGGCGCGCCCTGCCCCAGGCCGCACAGCGAGTTTTTCGTGATTTCCACGCACAACTCATCCAGTTTTTCCAGGTCGCTCGGCTCTCCCTTGCCAGCGCAGATTTTCTCGTGGATTTCGAGCAGGTGCTTGGTGCCGACCCGGCAGGGAGTGCATTTGCCGCACGATTCTTCCTGGGTGAATTCCATGAAGAAGCGCGCCATATCGACCATGCAGGTTTCGTCGTCCATGATAATCAGGCCGCCCGAACCCATCATCGAGCCGGCAGCAGTCAGGGCTTCGTAATCCACCGGCAGGTCGAGATGCTCTTCGACCAGGCAGCCGCCCATCGGGCCGCCGGTCTGGATGGCCTTGAATTTCTTGTCGTCCTTGATGCCGCCGCCCACGTCGTAGATGACCTCGCGCAGGGTGATGCCAAACGGCACTTCGATGAGACCGGTGTTGACCACGTCCCCGGCGATGGCAAAGGTTTTCGTCCCTTTGCTCTTCTCGGTGCCCATGCTGGCGTACCATTTCGCGCCTTGCAGGATGATTTGCGGCACGACCGCGTAGGTCTCGACGTTGTTGTTATTGGTCGGCTTGCCCCACACGCCTTTGACCGCCGGGAAGGGCGGGCGGGGACGGGGTTCGCCGCGTTTGCCTTCGATGGATGCAATCAGCGCGGTCTCTTCGCCGCACACAAACGCGCCCGCGCCCATGCGCACTTCCATATCAAAGGAGAAATCGGTGCCGAAAATGTTCTCGCCGAGGAAGCCGAATTCGCGCGCCTGGGCGATGGCGATATTCAGGTTTTGCACCGCAATCGGGTATTCCGCGCGGCAATAGATGTAGCCCATGCTCGCGCCGATGGCGTAAGCCGCGATAATCATGCCCTCCACCACTGAATGCGGGTCGCTTTCCAGCACGCGGCGGTTCATGAACGCGCCGGGGTCGCCTTCGTCGGCATTGCAGGTCAGGTACTTGGGATTATCCGCCGCCTGGCGGCAGAGCTGCCACTTGCGCGCCGCCGGGAAGCCGGCCCCGCCGCGCCCGCGCAGGCCCGACTTCATTACTTCGTCGATGACCTGTTCGGGCGTCATTTCGGAGATGACCCTGGCGAGCGCCTGGTAGCCGTCTTCGGCGATGTATTCCTCGATGTTGTGCGGGTCGATTTTGCCGCAGTTGCGAAGCACCACGCGCACTTCTTTCGACTTGGGCGCGCCCAGTTCCTCGTCAACGACAACTTTCGCAGCCGCGCGGAATTTCTCTACGATGCGGCCCTTCAGGAAGTGTTCCTCCACCAGGCAGGGGATGTCATCTACGCTCAGGTTGGTGTAATGAACATTTTCCGGGTAGACCAGCATATCCGGGCCGAGCCGGCGCGGGTCGCCGATGCGCGAGGTTTCCAATACCTGCACTTCGTCTAATAATCCCTGGGCGAGTAACTCGTCATTCAAGGCATCCAGCACTTCATGCGCGCCGCGCGCCAGGCACTCCGGGTCAACAGATACTAATATGTGTGAACGATAAAAAGCCATAGTTTCCTCGAAAAGCCATCAGCCAGCCCCACTTTGGATGTCCAAAATAGGGGATGGGAGGGGTTACGCCGGGATGACGTAGTCGCTGACGACCTTTCCGTCCATGACGTGTTGTTCCATGATCTGCCGCGCCGCAGCGGGCGTTACTTTTCCATAAGTCACAGGGGCGGCCTCCCCAACCACCACCTGCACAATCGGCTCCCACGAGTCCATTCCGATGTTACCGGTCTGGCGGACGGTGATGTTCGCCAGGTTTTTCTCTTCGATGATGCCCAGGATTTCTTTGAGGGTTTCGCGCGCCCCGGCGGCGATGCCCGGCGTGCCCATCCCCACCACAATTTGGACGCTGCCCGGCGCTGATTTGATATCGCGCTTCTTCAGGGCTTCTTCGCGGATTTTCTTCAAGTCTTCCAGCGATTTGACGGTTGGCATAATTCTCTCCTTATTCATTCAAAATCGATTTGGCTGCCCCAATGCCCTCCTCCAGCATCCCGCGCAGGTAGGCGAGCACTTCGGGGTGGGTAATGGACAGGCCTTCGAGGGTTTCTTTGATGGGTTGGTCGTCGTACTCGAATGTCTCCTCTGCGCCATTGTTGCGGGCGGTGTATCGAAACACCCAATGCACTTCGGGATGGGCGACCGAAAGCCCCAGGAAGGTGGCGGCGAGATTTCCCAGCGGCATCCGGTCGATGTGCGAGTGCTGGAACGAGACATCTACCCGTGTTCCGACTCCCGGCGTCGAGGAGATTTCCAGGCCGCCGTTACATTCTTCCGCCGCCCCCTTGAGCAGGGGGATGCCCAGCCCGACTTTGCGGGTCGCGCGGCTGGTGACAAAGGGGTCGGTGACGATTTTCACCATCTCGGGCGTCATCCCGCGTCCGTCATCTTCGATGCTGGCCGTCAGCAGGTCTGCGTTTTGGTCTTCGCAAATGTTAATTTGCACCGTCTTTGCTCCGGCGCTGACGCTGTTTTCAGCCAAATCGAGGAGATGCAGGGCGATTTCTTTCATAGTGGTTTCCATCTCTCTACGGGAGAGGGCCAGGGTGAGGGTATTAACTTTCGAGTAACTTCTTAATCAATTGCGGGAACTTGTTCGGCTTGATGCGGCCAACGACATCGTCATCCACCATCACAACCGGGGCCTGCGAACAGGCGCCCACGCAGCGGCAGACTTCGAGCGTCAACTGACCATCGGGCGTGGTCTTGCCGATTTCAGCGCCGGTCAGTTGCCTGGCTTTGTCCATTAACTGCGGCACGCCGCCCACATAGCAGGCCGTCCCCATGCAGAATTTCATGGTGTGCTTGCCGCGCGGTTCGGTGGTGAAGAACGAATAAAAGGTGACAACGCCATGCACCGCGCCGACCGGCACGCGCATCTTTTTGGCGATGTAATTCTGCATCGGCGCCGAAACATACCCAACTTTGCTTTGCGTTTCGTTCAGGATGACCATCAATGCGCCGGGGCGCTCACGGTTCTGGTTGATAATCTCGTCCAGGACGGCGCGCTTGTCCGCGCAGATGCCATCCTTGTGTTCCACATTTACTTCTTGCATACTGGAAACTCCGGTTGATGTAATGTTAGTGAAAATAATCACAATTCAGCATTAGTTTACCCTGTCATGGCCTGGGCGTCAACTAACGAATGTCATGATGTGGAATATGAGGGTTATCTATATCGTATTATGAGCGAGTTCCCCTGCGCTCATAATGCAACCTACACCCACTGGGGCAGATGTTCAATGAGCGAATATCACAAAAAGTCGCGCTATCTCTCACTGACGGCTGGTTTTAGTTCCACTTTGCGCCCGTTTTGACCGGTCAGCGCCATCCGAATTTCGGGAATGGTCGGTTTCTCCACGGTTAACCGGGTGGTACCGATAAATCCATCCAGCAAGTGAACATCCCCACCCTGGAGCAGGGGATAGCCCTTAATTTGAGGGTACTTTTGTTGGGCTGCTTCGGGTGTGAGGTGGCGGGAGATTTCAAGTGCTTCGAATCCGGGCGGAATCAGGCCCAGGATGGCTATCAGGCCGTTGGCCTGGCGGTCGATGTGGGCCGGGATGGCCAGCCCGCCCAGGGCCGTTACCTGCGCGGCGGCCTCATCCAGCGTGATGTTGGCCGAGTTGAGCAGCAGCCGCTCTTCGCGGCGGATGAATTCGCCCGTCGAATCCACCACGAATTGTTCGCCGAAGTATTCGATATTGTTGGGCAGGTTGGGAAGCAGGGCGTCTACCTTTGCCTGCCAGGTTGCGACCTGTTCGAGCGTGTCGAACAGGCACAGCAGGTGGACTTCCTCTTTGGTCTGGAGTTCCATGCCGGGCAGGACGACCAATCCCGTCCCTTGCGCGGCTTCCATAACGGCGCTTATATTCGCGCTGGCGTTGTGGTCGGTGATGGCTATCAGTTGGATGCCGTTCTCGAGCGACTCGGACACGATCAAAGGTGGAATCATCTCCACGCCCGCGCAAGGCGACAGCACGGTGTGGACATGCAGTTCGGCCCGAAAGGTTCGCATGAGTTCCTTATTCGATATTCGAATATCGAATTACCGAATCCCCATCTCCCATAATTTTCCGGCCAGTTGGTAGGTGTTTTCGCGCGATACAAGCAGCGTCACGCCCTGTTCATTGGCTTTTTCGATAACGGCGGCCTCCGGCGAGGAGTTTTCGGTAATGATGACTGCCGCCAGTTCGTTGAGCGATGCGACCGCTATAATGTTGTTGTGCGCCTGGATGGTGAGCCAGATGTTGCCGGGTTTGGCCCCGGCGATGACGCAGCTCAACAGGTCCGAAGCGTACCCGCCGGTGGGATGGACGGAAGAGAATGCTTTGGGGTGGGTGAGAACGGTCAGGTTGAGTTGGGAGATTATCTCTTGCAGGTTCATATTCTGCCTCGGTTCAGGGAACGGTTGCGGGTTCGTCGGTTTGCTAGAGTTGTTCTTCGGGCCGCAGGATGATTTCCATCAGAAGTTTGGTGCCTTTGCCGACCGATGAGTCCAGCGTCATTTTATCGACACAGCGGCTGATGTTGACCAGGCCCATGCCTGCGCCAAAACCCATGTCGCGCACTTCCTGGGTGGCGGTCGACCAACCGGGGGTAATTGCTTTTCCAACATCGGCAATTCCGGGGCCGTCGTCCGTGGTTTGCATCAGGATGCGGTGCGGTTCGATTTGCACCCGGATTGTGCCGCCACCGTCAGTGTGGATGATAAGATTCATTTCGGCTTCGTAAATGGCGATGCCGCATTGCCGGGCCAATTGTGGGGTAGCGCCCAGCCGCAGCAGGGCGCGCTTGATATGACTGGAAGCCTGTCCGCCGTTGGTGTAGTCACGGGCTTTGATATCGTACCGTAAAATCAGGCTGGTGCGGTCGGATGTAATATCCTCGAACAGGTGGCTGGCCCGGTAGCGGCGCAGTTCTTCCTCGTGATAATCGCGCTGCAAGGCGCTCAGGATGCCGCGCGTGATGTCGCCTTTGGTGATGATGCCGACCAGTTTGCCGTTTTCATCCACGACTGGCAGGCGGCCTTTGCGGTTCGCGCTGAAGGTTTCGATGGCTTTGACGACCGAATCGTAAGCGTTGACGCTGACGACTGCGCGGCTCATGTATTTTTCGACAGGGGAAGCCAGGTCGTTTTTTTCCATCGCCCGCACGATGTCTTCAATGCTCAAGATGCCGGCCATCTCGTCGTTTTGCACCACCGGCACGCCAGAAATTTGCCCGATACGCAAGATTTCGAGCACGTTGCTCATTGGCAGCTCGGGTGCAACAGTTTTGACGTCGCGCGTCATGACCTCGTTGACCTTCAGGTCATACGAGAGTTCCTCGACGCGGCTGATTTCGCGCGCGTCTTTGTCGGTGATAATCCGGCCTTTGCGTCCTTGCAATTCCTGAAGGCTCGCCATTTTGCTCCTAGTCGGTAACGGGCTCTTCCAGGCTGCTCAGGCCGGCCCGGTAGAGACGCCCACACAACTCGAACATGCCAAACGGACTGGTAATCAGCGGGATACCTTCTTGCGTAGCGACCGCGATGGTGTCGGCCTGGGGCATCTTGCCGCGCACGAAAACGATTGCGCGCACATCGGCCATCTGGGCGGTGCGCACGACCTGGACGTTGCACAATCCCGTCAGTAAAACAGCATCGGGTTTGACCGAGGCCAGCACATCGCTCATCAAGTCTGCGCCGCAGCCGCCTTTCAATTCATTCTTGAGTGAAACTTGCGGGTTGAGGACATTTCCCTCTACAATTTCGACCAAATCTTTGACGTTCATAGGATAACGATAACTCCTTGCTCACTTTGTCTGGATGAATTTTACTCGATAGTTCGAGATGTGCATTGTGAATAAAGTCACAAGATGTATGGCTTTTTGTAAGATTTTGATAAAATCGCGCCAACAATTCAAACCCAAAACAGGTTTCGCTGCCGGTTGAATTGGCTTTAGAATTGTAACTATCTGCCACCCTCACCCCCCAACCCCTTGCCTTCGGCACGCTTCGCAGTCCCGGTGGGAGAGGGGAGAAATCTCGGACGAAATTGTCGTTTTCGGCATAAAAATCCGCTTTTTGTATCCGT
>DAOTZM010000348.1:0-7090 GCA_034434035.1 Anaerolineales bacterium | reverse complement strand
ACATGGCGCTGAAAATATTATCGATAGACGACGACCCATCCATCACCAAACTCATCCGCATCCTGCTCGGCATCTATGGGATGGAGGTTCTCACCGCCAATAACGGCAAAGAGGGGCTCGCCCTGGCGCATTCAGAATCGCCCGACCTGGTCTTGCTCGACATCATGATGCCAGACATGAATGGCTGGGAAGTTTGCCAGGCGATTCGTTCCTTTAGTAATGTCCCAATCATCGCATTTTCCGCGCTGGGCAGTCCACAAGAAATAGAAAAGGCCCTCAAGATGGGCTTCAATGATTTCCTGGAAAAACCTTCTTCCGCCGAAATCCTGGTCGACCGCATCCAGAAGTATACAGCCGGGAAATCGTGACGTGCGAGTGAATAAGGAGCAGGCTCATGCAGCAGTACAAAGTCAAACCCGATTCAAAGGTAGATTTATCGAAATGGAACCCCAATGATACGGGCGAGTTCAAGGGCGGCAAGGAAGCCGGATTGGCTGAGGTCGGCAAACTGACTGCGCGGCTGGGCGAACTCCAGGAATTGCTTTACGCCGAAGGCAAGCATAAAGTCCTGGTCGTTTTGCAGGCGATGGATACCGGCGGCAAGGACGGCGCCATCCGGCGCGTCTTTTCGGGCGTCAACCCGCAAGGCGTGCATGTCGCCAGTTTCAAAGTACCGACCTTCGAAGAATTGGCGCATGATTTCCTGTGGCGCATCCATAAAGTCGTCCCCGGCAAAGGCGAAATGACGATATTCAACCGCAGTCATTACGAAGATGTGTTGGTGGTGCGCGTCCACAACCTGGTCCCGCCCGAAGTGTGGCGGCAGCGTTATGACCAAATCAACGACTTCGAGCGCCTGCTGGCCGAAACCGGCACGACCATTCTCAAGTTCTACCTGCACATCGACCTGGATGAACAAAAAGAGCGCCTGCAAGCCCGTCTCGACGACCCGGCCAAACACTGGAAATTCCGCCTGGGCGATTTGAAAGAGCGCAAACGCTGGCCGGATTACATGGAAGCCTACGAAGATGCTCTCAGCAAAACCAGCACCCCCTACGCGCCCTGGTACATCGTCCCCGCCAACCGCAAGTGGTACCGCGACCTGGTTATCTCCTCCATCCTGGTCGAGACGTTGGAGAGTCTGGATATGAAATTCCCGCCGCCCGAAGAAGACCTGAACGGCGCGATAATCGAGTAGTCAAAGCCCTGAAGGTTCCAGAGAAAAACCTTCAGGGCTTCATTGTCAGGAGGAACAATGAAACTGAAGAAAACCTGTATTTTGCTGCTGGCTATATTGTTGATTGGCCTGCTGACGGGCTGCGGCTCGCAGCCAAAGACCCTGACCGGGGACGACCGGGATGCTGTGCTGGAGTTCAGCGAGACCAAGACCGACAACCTTCTGGCAGGCATGAATGCCGGCGATTACGCCATGTTCTCGCAAGATTTCGACGAAGCGATGCTCAAAGCGATAGACGAAGCCGCGTTTCTCAAGATGAAAACCGAGCGCGAAGCCAAATTCGGCCAGTATCTCGCGCGCGAGGTGAGTAACGTTATCCAGACAGGCGATTTCTACGCTGTCAACTACATCGCCAAATTCGAGAACGACGATGCCGTAGGCCTGCGGGTCGTATTCCGCATCGCCGAGCCGCGCCAGATCAGCGGGTTGTGGTTTAACAAATAATGAACGTCCCGAAGGTTGCCAAAACCTTCGGGACGGTTTGCCTGCCCTCTATTTTTGCGTTTTCAACGGCGCAATCGCCAGCGCGCTCGACAGGAAAAACAGCGCCGCCGCACCGTACACAATCAGGAACCCCGCCGAAGTCGAGTCGAAAGCCCGGTTGAGCGGGTCGATGAGCAGCCCGCCCAGCAATCGCGCCCCGCCAGAGCCAAGACAGGTGGCAATGTTGGCGATTCCCAGGTAACGGGCGGCCTCGGCGCGCGGCACAATGTCCGTCACCATTGCCCAGTTCGCGCTCAGGAAAGCCCCGATGCTCATCCCCACAATCGCCCCGCCGAGGGTGACGATGGTGGTATCGCGCCCCAGCAGGATGATGCTCGTGCCGAGGAAAGCCGTCACCCCGGCGGCCATCACCAATGGTTTGCGCCCGAAGCGGTCGGCCAGGCGTCCGGCGGGCAGGGCCACCAGCAGCAGCGCCCCGCCGATAATCGTCGAGAGCGTCCCGACGAATTTCTGCGCCCCAGCCTCCTCCATCCCCAGCACCCCAATCATATACGTCACCAGGAACGTGTTCAGGAAAATGAACGCGCCCCAGAACAGGACGCGATTGTAGAACCACCAGCGGAAATCCGGATGCGCGCTCCAATCGACGCGGAAGGCGTTGCGGAGGGCCTCCCCCACTGATTGAGTCGGCGCATTTTCGGAAATGTCCCCGGCTGATTCACGCGCCCAGATGGCGGTGATAACCAGCCCGATGACGAAGACCACCACCGGCACGGCAATCGCCATCAGGACGGCGCTTTCGCCCCATTCCGGCACGCGCCCGAAGAAGAAGCCAGCCACCGCCCGCCCGACCACGAAGGCCAGGATGTCCATCATCGCTTTCAGGCCAGATGCCGTGCCGCGCTGCTCCTCCGGCACCAGGTCGGGAATCAATGCCTGCCAGGGGCCTTGCAGGATATTGGACGACATCTGAATCAGCAGCACGCCCAGCACCAGCACCCACAGAGCGGGCGCGAGCGCCAGCAGGGTCAGGCAGCCCGCTATCAGCACCGCGCCAAAAATCATGAACGGGATTCGCCGCCCCAGCCGGGTGCGCGCCCGGTCTGAGAATACGCCAACGATAGGCTGCACCGCCATCGCCACCAGCAGGCCGATGAAGCCCAGGATGCCCAGGGCGGTGTTAGGCAGGTCGGGGGCCAGGCGCAGGACTTTGTGGGTCATCAGCGCTGGTTCCTGGATGTTGGAGGAGAGCGTCAGGGCAAAGCCCAGGAAAACAACCACCAGCAAACGCGGGAAACTGAGTTTTTTCATACGCCACTCCGGGTTTTAGCCCGCTTGAGCGGGCTTCGTGCAATAGCCCGGCGATTAATCGCCGGGCGGGGCGGGGGTGTGAATATTTTCGTTATGGCAAGTACTGCGGGCGGATTTGCCTGACCACTGCCAGCGAATCAATGGCCTCCTGGAGTTGCAGCTCGAAGACCAGCGGGCCGCTGAACTGCGCCTCGGCCAGCCGGTCGAGGAATTTTCCCAATTCCAGGTCGCCCTGACCGAGCGGCTTGTGGTCTTCGCCATAGCCGCGTTGGCCGGGCGGCATTTGCTTGCTGTCGTGCAGGTGGACTTCGGCCAGGCGCGGCAGGATTTTTTCCACCGTCTCGAAGAAGTCGTGCCAGCCGGGGAAGCCTGCCAGCACATGGCCGGTATCGAGGCAGAGCGACAGGTCGAGTTCCTCGGCCAGTTCGAGGGTCAGGTCGAGCGGAAATTCGATGGTCTCGATGGCGAGTTTTCGGCTGGCCAGGCCGGTTTCGGCCAGGATTTGCTTCAGGCTCTCGCGCG
The DNA here is from genome assembly GCA_034434035.1 of Anaerolineales bacterium. Classification (GTDB taxonomy): domain Bacteria; phylum Chloroflexota; class Anaerolineae; order Anaerolineales; family Villigracilaceae; genus UBA5195. The sequence continues at coordinate 3,576 of DAOTZM010000348.1, read as the reverse complement.
CCCCGGCCTGGAACTGGCGCAGGATGACGGCGCGCGCCATCTCCGAGATGCGCATGTTGTAGAATTCGGCGGCCAGCGCCCCGGTGGCGTGCAGCACATAGACTTCCGGGTCGAGTTGGCGGGTAGCGTGGATGCTCTCGATAATGGCCTGCGCCGAGCCTCGGCGAACCGGGGTCAGCGGGGTGGAGGGTTCCACCGACCAGAGCGGGAGATGCAGGGTGCAGCGAATGCCCTCCGCTTTGAGCGCGGCCAGTTTCTCCACTTCCTCCGGCGCGAAGGATTGGGGCAGGAACATGCCCAGGTCACCGCCCAGTTCGATGGGGTTGAAGCCGTTTTCGGCCAGTTGACGCGCCAGCCCGGCGTGCGAAAACCCGCCAATGTTGGCGCCGATTTGTTCCGGGGGCAGCCCCGGCGGGATGAGCATCCCCATTTGCATTGCCATAATGCCAAAACGCATGATGCCTCCGTGTTTTGATAACGCGTAACGCGGAATTCATTCCACAGCCTGCCCGCGATTATAATAGGGAATATGAATACGACCATTGCCATTACCCGCGCGATAAGCCCGCGCTTCGATGAGTGCGAACTGACGCACCTCGACCGTTCGCCGATTGACCTGGAACTGGCGCGCGCCCAGCATCTTGAGTACGAACAGGCCCTCCAAAGCCTGGGCGTCGAAGTCCACAGCCTGCCTGCCGAAGTGGAGTATCCCGATTCGGTCTTTGTCGAAGATACCGCCCTGGTGTTGGATGAAGTCGCCCTCCTGACTCGTCCCGGGGCCGATTCGCGCAAGGGCGAAGTCGAGTCGATTGCCCGGGCGTTGGCTCCGTACCGGAAAATCATCCGCATCGAAGCGCCGGGAACGGTCGATGGCGGCGACATCCTGCGGCTGGGAAAGAACATTTATGTTGGGCTGACCACGCGCTCGAACCAGGCGGCCATCGAACAAATGCAGTCTGCGCTCGCGCCGTATGGCTATACTGTAAGCGGCGTGCCGGTAACGGGCTGCCTGCACCTGAAAAGCGCGGTAACGCAGGCCAGCGGGGATACCCTGCTCATCAACCCGGCCTGGGTAGACAAAAGCAATTTCCCTGGCTGGAAGGTTATCGAGGTCGACCCACAGGAACCCTCGGCGGCCAACATTATCCTGGTTCCAGGCGGGGCCATTTTCCCGAAGCATTTCCCAAAGACGCAGAAGAAACTGGAAGATTCCAGAATCAAACTAACGCTCGTCCCGGCGACCGAGGTCGCCAAGGCCGAGGGCGCAGTGACATGCTGTTCGTTGGTATTTACTCGCTGAGAGTCCCCGGCGCGATGTAGCGGGTCTGTCTGAATGGTTTCAACTGTTCTTCGAGGTTTTCCTGCAACAAATGTCCCGATTCGTGCATCAGCGTATCGTGGTTGTAATCGTTCAACTTGACCATGCTCGCCAGGCAGGGGAAGTGATGGTGGGCCAGCCCGGCTTTTTCGTTCACTTCAGCGACCCCCAACCCGACTAATTTTTCCGCCACGAAGCGCGCGCAGCCACAAACGGCGTCGCGCTGCACCTCGGCAGATGCGATGGTCCCGGTGGTTTCATCAACCGTCAGGCGGATATCGGGCTGGCCGAAATGGCGCGCAAATTCGGCGATGACTTCGCTCTTATAACTTTCCCGCTCGCGGCGGGTGATTTTGTAATCGGTTTCGGTCAGCGAACAGAGCGGTTTGGGCGCGGCCAGGGCCACGTTCATGCGCTCTAACCAGCCATGCAACTGGCGGGCCAGTCCGCGCGGCAGCCAGGCTTCGTTATCGACCGCCACCACCACGCCGCGCGCGCCGGTCATTTGGGCAATATCGGGCAGTAACTCGGCCGCCGCTTTGTGTTCGGCAAAGGAAAGAATCAGGTCGGCGGGCGGGAAACTCGCGGGCAGGAAATCTTCGGGGTAATCGATGATGAGCGGGAAGGCGGCTGGCGCTTTCCAGGTTTCGATGTTCCAACCCGGCGGGCAGTGCGTCCGCAGGTTATCCACATGCCGGAGGCCGTATTCGCCAGAGACAATCGCCAGGATATTCATAGCCCCATCATACTCGCTTGCCCTGCAAATGCTATGACTTTGGTCACGCTGATTGCAGCGTGCTTGCAGCCCAAAGGCCAACCCCAGCGCGGAGGGCAGGTCGGCGGCTGCGCTGGGGGCGGTTTGAAGAAAGCCCTCCAGCAGTTTCCTCGTCTGCCGCTCGGCGGCGGGCTGCGAAAGCACGAACCCGGCCAGGGCTGCCGCTTTTTCCTTTTCCCCATCTTCAGACAATAGACATTATCGGCAATAAAAACTTGGACGCGGACGAGAACGGACAAGAGCGGATTTTAAGATTTTTCTCCGCGTATTCGGCTCTTGTCCGCGTCCCAATCGCGCAGGGCGGTACCCAGGTTGTTATCGAGCGAGGCGGTGCGCTGTGGGTCGCCCAGGGCGCGGAAGATGCCGAGCGATTGCGAGAGAATCTCGCGGGCGCGCGCGAAGTCGCCGCGCTGTTTGTCGTCGATGACGCCGATGAGATTGAGACAGCGCATCCCCGGCCTGGCGCGCCAGGGCGAGGCCGCACGTCAGGAAATCGAAGGTTTCCTCCAACGCGCCGCGCGAGATGGCGTTCAGTCCCAGGTTGCCAAGCGCGGCGGCTTGCCCGGCGAGCCAACGACCGCTCCCGTTACAGCGCCATCCCTGCCGCCCTTGCAAGTAGAGACTGGCGAATACATACTCACCAACGCCAACGTCGTTCATGACATTGCCCGTTACAAAACCTGGTTTTTGCGGGTGGAACCGACGGGTGGGCCTCGTGGAACATCGGCTCTGGCATTTACCGCAAGTTCACCACCATCGACGGGTTGCGCCATATTTCCATTTACGCGGTCGAGACCTGCAATATGCCCAAGCCGCGCATTGTGATTGGTCACGAACCAGGCGTGGACTTACTCGCCCCATCGAATTCCTGCCCTTCCAGGTCTACAACCGCGTTACCTGCCTGCTGCCCGAAGGAAGGTTTCGCAGCTGGCTGGGCGTACTGCCCGCAGGAACAGGCGAGCAAACCCTCTTCCGCTTTAACCCGCCCAGGCCGGTTGTGAGTGGCGAGCGGCTGTTCGCCTTCCCGTAGGGCTTTAGTGTAACAACTCCCGGTCAGCCTGTTCGGCCTCGGCGTAGACGTTTTGGACTTCAGTTTTCCTGATTCCGCTGGATTTTGTGGTTTTACGGCTTTGTCCGGTGATGAATCACCGGGCCAGGCGGCAGCGCCCTGTGAACAGGGCTAAAAAGTCCGATTTATCGGACGCTGCGTGACAGCCCGGACGTTTACGTCCGGGCAGCAGGAAATAGCAAACCACAAATTCCGTTAGAACAAGCAGTTTTCATTTCGGCAATGGCGGTCGGCGTCATGGAGATGAACTTGACCAGGTCGCGCGCCTGGCGCAGGGTATCCTTGACCTGCGCCACATAATGGACAGCGTGAATAAAGTCCGTATAATTTTTGCGGCAAAAACCTTTTTGGACGCGGACACTTGCGCCTGCGCTGCAAGTGCAGGTGTTACGCGGAGAAACGCAGATTTTTTGA
>DAOTZM010000347.1:0-6053 GCA_034434035.1 Anaerolineales bacterium | reverse complement strand
TCCGCTTTTTGTATCTGTTTCCCTCTCCTTTTGGGAGAGGGGCAGGGTGAGGGTAGGTAGTTACAAAAATTCGCGTTTCTCCGCGTAACACCTGCACTTGCAGCGCAGGCGCAAGTGTCCGCGTCCAAAAAGGTTTTTGCCGCAAAAATTATACGGACTTGATTCACGCTGTCCATAAGAAGTTGATAAAACTGCTTTCGCGTGATGTATTCCTGATAAGCGTGATGTACTATAATGTCGTTATCAACTCACAAAAGGAGCAAACCATGATTAGCAAAGCGATGCAAGACGCAATCAATGACCAAATCAACAAAGAAATGTTTTCCTCGTACCTATATTTATCAATGGCCGCCTACTTCGAAGAGATCAACCTGCCTGGCGCAGCCAACTGGATGTACATCCAGGCTGAAGAAGAGAACGAACACGCCATGAAACTCTTCCGGCATCTGGTCGACCGCGGCGGACGGGTTCACCTGAAGGCAATCCCCGCTCCCGAAACCGAATGGGCCGGGCCGCTGGCCGCTTTCAAGGCGGTCTACGCCCACGAACAACTGGTGACGAAATCCATCCACGACCTGTACGAAACCGCTCTCAAAGAAAAGGACTATCCAGCCCAGGTCATGCTCCAGTGGTTCATCGATGAGCAGGTGGAAGAAGAAAAGAATGCTTCCGAAGTCGTTGCCAACATGGAGCGCATCGAAGCCCGCGATACCGCCATCCTGATACTCGACCACCGGCTTGCCAAACGCAGCAAAGACGAAGATTAATTCCCCCGCCCGAAAAGACCCTGAAGGCCTTCGCCTTTGGGGTCTGTTTTTGTAAAGCGAAATTCATTCCACAGCCAAAGGCACAATCACTTATATAACCTGCGCGCGGACAGCGCCAAGGTTACCCGGCAATATGCCAGGCAGGAGTATCTTATGGAATACACTCAACTGGGCCGCACTGGTTTGAAGGTTTCGCGCCTGTGCCTGGGAACAATGAACTTCGGTCCATACTCAACCGAGGCCGAATCCTTCGAAATCATGGACAAAGCCCTCGACCTGGGCATCAACTTCTTCGACACGGCCAACGTCTACGGCTGGAAACTCGGCGAAGGCGTGACCGAGCAAATCATCGGGCGTTGGTTCGCCCAGGGCGGCGGACGGCGCGAGAAAACGGTCATCGCCACCAAAGTCTTCGGACGGATGGGTGACTGGCCCAACCAGAGCCGCCTTTCCGCGCTCAGCATCCGCCAGGCGGTGGAAGGCTCGCTCAAACGGATGCAGACCGACTATATCGACCTGTACCAGTTCCACCACATCGACCGGCTCACTCCCTGGGAGGAAATCTGGCAGGCTGGCGAGACGCTGGCGGCGCAGGGCAAGGTGCTTTATGTCGGCTCGTCGAATTTCGCCGGCTGGCACATTGCCAGGGCCAACGAAACCGCCAAAGCCCGGCATTTCATGGGATTGGTCAGCGAACAGAGCCTGTATAACCTGAAAGACCGGATGGTCGAACTGGAAGTACTCCCGGCCTGCCGGGAATACGGCCTGGGGCTGATTCCCTGGTCGCCGCTGGCGGGTGGGCTGCTGGGCGGCGCGCTGGAAAAACTCGAAAAAGGCCGCCGCGCTTCCGAAGATAAGCAAAAGCAAATCGAACAGAATCGCTCGCAACTGGAAAAATGGGAAGCCTTCTGCCGCGAACTGGGCGAACAACCCGCCAACGTGGCCCTGGCCTGGCTGCTGGCCAACCCGGTCGTCACCGCGCCCATCATCGGCCCGCGCACGCTGGGGCAGTTGACCGGTTCCCTGCGCGCGCTCGAACTGAAACTCGATGCTTCAGCCCTGAAAACACTGGATGAAATCTGGCCCGGCCCCGGCGGCGAAGCGCCCGAAGCGTATGCCTGGTGAAACTGATAGCGGTGTCATTGCGAATAATAGCGAAACAATCTCTCAACGGTCAGGAATGCTTGTTTAACGAGATTTACCGATGTGAGAAGAGATTGTTCGTTGCAAAAAACGCTTCTCGCAACGACATGAAGGATTAGGAAGGTGATGCCATGAGTCCGAGAAAGCGCCATGCCGACAGGAAAACCAGCCAGCCGGAAGCAACAGCCGCTTCCGTGCTGCCATCCGGTCTAAAAGCCGAAAAACCGCGCTGCGGCCTGTGCGGCAAGACCAAAAACCTGACCAAAACCGAATGCTGCGGCAACTGGATTTGTGACGACGAACAAAACTACAGGCTGTTTTCGTTCGCTCATAACAGTTGCTACCGCAACCACGACCGTTACTCCCTGTGCGCTTTTCATTACCATGAAGGTCATTCAGGGGGCTGGAAAACCTGCGACAAATGCCGCAAATCTTTCCCGACCGAAATGTATGTCTATCACGGCACAAACGAATACAACTTCGAGAATCTGCCCAACCCACCCTCTTTCGAACCAACCCGCTGTATGCAATGCGGGCGGGTGATTTCGCTCTCGCAGGATGGCTACATGCTCAAAGGGCGAGGGCAGTATGTCTGCGAGAACTGTTCGGACATGAAAAATTTATTCTCATAAAAGGGCCTATGAAGCGACAATTTTTACTGGTTTTGCTGATACTCAGCCTCGCTTTCCTTGCGCATCCAACCGGGGCAGGCGCGATTGCTCCGCTGGAGGTGCGTTCAGACCAGGCGATTCTCAACTTCCCCAACACGGTCACATTCCAGGCGCAACTCTCGGCGAATGCGGACATCCAGTCGGTGGTGCTGGAATACGGCACGACCCAACTGACCTGCGGCGAAGTGGTCGCCAAAGCCTTCCCGCAGTTCAATCCCGGCAGGAATATTACCGTCGAATGGACCTGGGATATGCGCCAGTCCGGCTCCATTCCGCCCGGGGCCAACATCTGGTGGCGCTGGCGGACGACGGATGCCAACGGGCGGGAAAACGTCTCTGAAACGAAAAACGTCACCTGGCTCGATTCGACCTACAAATGGCAGACGCTCACCGACCGCGATTTGCGCATCCATTGGTACAGGGGCAGCCAGGCCTTCGCCCGCGAGGTGCTCTCCGCCGCGCGCGGCGGGCTGGCGCTCAACCAACAAAGCGCCGGGCTGAAGCCCGATGGCGTCATCGATATCTACATCTACGGAGATTACAACGACTTGCGCAGCGCCGTCTTGTACGCCCCCTCCTGGACTGGCGGACAGGCCTTCCCCGATTTCAATATCGTGATTATTGGTATCGAACCCAATAACCTGCAATGGGGCAAAGCAGCCACTGTCCACGAACTGACCCATGTCCTGGTGGGGCATCTCACCTTCTCCTGCCTGGGTAATGTCCCCACCTGGCTGAACGAGGGACTGGCCGTCTATAGCGAAGGCGGGCTGGATTCGGTCTCCCAGCGTCAACTCGACCAGGCCATCCGGCAGGATACCCTGCTGACGGTGCGCTCCATCAGCGGCGGCTTTTCTGAGGTGGCCGACAAGGCCAGTCTCTCCTACAGCCAGTCCTACAGCATCGTCAAATTCCTGGTCGAGACCTACGGCCAGCCAAAAATGAACGAACTGCTCCTGGCCCTGCGCGACGGCACGACCATCGACTCCGCGCTTATCAAAGTCTATGGCTTCGATGTGGAAGGACTGGAGGACGCCTGGCGGGCCGGAATCGGCGCCAAAGCGCGTGTTGCCGCTCCGAATCCGACCGCCACGCCCCAGCCGACCTACGTTCCGACCATTGTCCCGATGGGCGGGTTGCCGGTGGCGGTCACACCCACGCCCTTTATGGTACCCACCTCTTCGGTTTCTTTAGAGAGTTCGCCAACCGCAGAACCCCCGCCTCAATTCCAGGCCATAGAGGAAGATGTCAATCGAATGTTTATATGGGTCGGGCTTGGGCTGCTCTGCTGCTGCCTGCTGGTTTTGGTAATTATCGTGGCAGCCGTCTATTTTGCGCGGCGCGGACAGAAAGCAGGCGAACATGCGTAAGGCATTGGCAATTTTCATCGTCCTGGCATTAACCATCCCGCTGCTCGGCATGGCCGGGGCCGGGCCGGTTTACCAGTACGGCATCCCGCTCAACGAGGCATTGGTGCTGGAGGGCGGCGAATCCACCAACCCGCGCAATTATGACCCGGCCACAACCGGTTCCTCCGGCGACAAACGCATCTTCAGCGGTCTGGTCTCTTTCGACCCGCGCCTGAACCTCGTCCCCGACCTGGCCGAAACCTGGGACATCAGCCCGGACGGCACGGTCTACACCTTCCACCTGCGGAAAAACGCCAAATTTCACGATGGCCGCCCTGTGACCGCGCAGGATGTGGTCTACTCCTGGACGCGCGCCGCTGACCCGAACCTGCACTCTCCCACCGTAATGACCTACCTGGGCGACATCGTCGGCGTCCGCGAGGTGGTGGAGGGGCGGGCGACTTCTGTCAGCGGGCTAAAGGTTATCGATGACCATACGCTCCACGTCACGATTGACGCGCCCAAACCCTACTTCCTGATGAAATTAACCTACCCGACGGCTTTCATCGTCGATAAAGCCAACGTCGAATCTGGCTCGGACTGGTATCGCAACCCGAATGCCACCGGCCCCTATCAGTTGAAAGAGTGGCGGCGCAACGAAGTCATGATTTACGAGGCTTTTCCTGATTTTTACCTGGGCGCGCCCTCCATCCGCTATGTGGTCGTCACGCTTTATACGGGAGATAGCGTGCGCCTGTACGAAAGCGGCAAGGTGGATATGACCGGTCTTTACACCTACTATGTTGACCGGTTCACCGACCCGACCGAACCGCTGCACCGCGAACTGGTGACGGGTGTTGACCTTTGCACCAGTTATGTCGTGTTCGATGTGACCCGCCCGCCTTTCGACGATGTCAACATCCGCAAAGCCTTTAGCCTGGCCTTCAACCGCCGCCAGTATATCGACGTGGTGCTGCGTGGACGCGCCTTGCCCGCCCTCGGCATCTTTCCGCCCGGCCTGCCCGGTTTCAACATCGCGCTCGACGGATTGACCTACGACCCGGATGCCGCCCGCCAGATGCTGGCCCAGTCGAAATACAAAACAGCGGAGAGCCTGCCACCGATTGTCTTCACCAGCGCCGGGTTCGGCAGTGATGTCAGCCCGCGCGTGGCGGCCCTGGCCCAAATGTGGAAGCAGGTGTTGGGAGTCACCATCACGGTTGAAAACATCGAGCCGAATTTCTACTATGACACACTATACTCCGGCAAGCACGGTCAATTATTCAACTACGGCTGGTGCGCCGATTACCCCGACCCAGAGAACTTCGCCGATGTCCTGTTCCACTCCGGCTCGACCCAAAACAGCGGCTATTACAGCAATTCCGCCCTCGATACTCTGCTCGAAGCAGCCCGAACCGAGCGAGATGTGACCAAACGAATCGAAATGTATCAACAGGCCGAACAGATGATTGTGGACGATGCCCCGGTCCTGTTCCTAACGCACAGCCTGTCCTATGAACTGGTCAAGCCTTTTGTCAAAGGCTACGCCTACACCCCTATCTCCATCCCAATTGAGCGGTATATGTGGCTGGAAGGGAAGTAAAAAAAGACCTCCGCGTTCTTTATAGAAGCGGAGGTCTTCGGCATTGCTGGATTGGATTACAGGCTGGCGTTGATGGTGGAGAAGACGTTGCGGACCAGCGGGCCCATGACGGTGAGGGCGGCGATAACGACAACGGCGACCAGAACGAGGATGAGGGCGTATTCGACCATGCCCTGGGCTTTTTCTTTGAGAGAGAACAACATGGTAGTTTTCCTTTCTGTGAATGAATGAAAAGAGATGTCTTGCAAAAAATGGTCGGTCAGGACAGCGGATTACAGGCTGGCGTTGATGGTGGAGAAGACGTTGCGGACCAGCGGCCCCATGACGGTGAGGGCGGCGATAACGACAACGGCGACCAGAACGAGAATGAGCGCGTACTCAACCATACCCTGGCCTTTTTCCTTGAGAGAGAACAACATGGTTTTTTTCTCCTTTCGTTAGAATGTTTCTTTGGAACACCCAAAGAGTTGAACTTACAACCCCTATTCTAATCACTTTTTCAAAAATTCCAAGCATTTTT
>DAOTZM010000346.1:0-11969 GCA_034434035.1 Anaerolineales bacterium | reverse complement strand
GGTTGACCAGCGTTTCCGAAAATAAGTCATTATGCGTTGGAGGCTGAGGGCTTGTTTTGTCATGGTGACAAAACAGTATCATATTTTTCCTCATTTTTTTGAATTTGGAATTGCTGGTCATACTGTATCCCTGTTGAAATTTTTCACAATCGCCTATACAATAGTTAGAGTACGTCTATTCGGGAATCACTTGAGGCTTGGGAGGTTCAGATATGGCAGATAAAGAAGGCTCACAGATGCAGAGGAACCTGGCGTTTGCCCTGGTCGGGCTGGCTTTTTTCCTCACGCTTTGCGCATTTTGCGCATCCACCGTGCCGTTGCTGTATGCAAACGTAAGGGACTTGGGGGCCGCGTCCCAACTGCCGGGCGGCAACGCCGCCACCGCAGAACTGGAACAAAGGGTACTTTTGCTGGAAAAAGACCAGAATTCTCGGATGCAACAAATCGCCTGGGCGCTCGACCAGAAACTGTACTACATCACCGGCGCGGCGCTGTTCATCTCCAGCCTGGCTGCGTTTTTTGGGTGGAAATCTTACAAAGATTTGGATGGCGTCATCCGCGAAAAAATCCGCGTAACGCTTGAAAATGAACTCTACCAGTTAGACCCGGCCAACCTGACGGTGCGCCTGCCCGAAACCCACACGCACAAAGGGAAGATAGAAAGTAGACTGCGCGCCGCCGGATTGAAAAACATAAAAACATACACCGAGCTAAGCGACCGCTGCAAAGTCGGCCTGACCATCGTCCCGGTGGAGAATGAAGAACAGGAAAAAGATTTTATTGCCTTTTTAGAGCGCGAGCAGCCTGAAGTTGACCATGCCGCGTTTGTACTCTATGTCTCCACCGGTCATCGGCTCTCGCAGGAGACTATCAACAAACATGACCGCGCCGCAACGGCCAACATGCCGTCTACGGTCGTCACAGCAATTTTGGCAATCTCGCGTGGATTGCATCGAGACCATGTCATCTCAAAGAAGGAGGGCGCATGAGCAAATTTACTTTGACCCTGCTCGACACCACTGGCATCCAGGATTATATCTTTTCCAGTAACCGCTTGCAGGAGAACATCGGCGCGTCGGAGTTGGTCTATCGCGCCACCAGCCTGTGGGCCTTTGAATCGCTGGAACAGGCGGTTGGAAAGAGCCACAACATCAAAAATCCAACCAGCCTGGAATGGGATTTTTCAGCCGATGAGATTGAGAAAAATGACCAGCTCCAGGCCGAAGTAATCCAGGCGGCGGGCGGGAATACGCTCATCATTTTTCGGGAAAAAGACAAAGCGCGGGAATTTGTCCGCGCGTTGACCCTGCGCCTGCTGCGCGAAGCGCCCGGCCTGACGGTTTTGGCGCAACACCTGGATAATTTTGATTTTGAAACCGGCAAGCTGCTGGATGCTCGTCAAGCACTGGAAGCCGAGATGCGCAAGCATAAGCAAACGCGCCTGCCATCTACGCCATCGCTGGGATATGGCGTGACCGCCCAATGCGTCTCAACGGGACTGGCTGCGGTACGCACCCCTGTTGGCAAACAAGCCCTTGGGAAGCGGGACTTTAACTTGCTCGTACCAGGGCAAGACGAGCAGGAAGTTGAACGCCAACGGCTGATTTCGCGTGAAACCACATTTAAATTGACTGCGCGTGACCTGGCAAATGAGCGCTTGAAGCAAACTGTTGGTGAAGTAGCCCAATGGTATGAGTTCCCGTTTGATATTGATAACTTGGGGCGGATTGAAGGCGAAGAAAGCTATGTTGCCATTGTCCACGCGGATGGAAACCAGATGAGAAAGCATGTTGCCCAAATTGCCACACAGGCAAAAGACAATCGCGATTACATTCACGCGATGCGTTCTTTCTCGCGCAAGTTGGAAAAAGCCAGCCGGGCAACACTCATTCAGTGTGTTGAAAATGTTGTGGTGTCTATTGATGCGGACGGCAAAGTAGCGGGAAAAATACCTCTCGTGAAAGACAAGCGCCACACTTATATTCCGTTTCGTCCGCTTGTTTTTGGCGGCGACGATGTTACTTTCCTTTGTAATGGGCAATTAGGCGTGGAACTGGCTACGTTTTACCTGGCTACTTTTTGCGCACTGGCCAGGGAAGTAGCCAAAGACGAAGATACCCATCCATTGGCAAAGGCAGAACTCGAAACTTTATACGCCAGCGCCGGGGTGGCGATTGTGAAGATGCACTACCCCTTTGCGCGGGCCTACAAACTCAGCGAAGAACTGGCCGGGAGCGCCAAGTCGCTGACCCGCGCCCAGGATGGCGCTGCGCTGGACTGGCACTTTGCCCAGAGCGGCTTGAGCGGCGGGCTGGAAAGTATTCGGGAGCGCGAATACAAGGTCAAGGCTGGCAAGCTCAACCTGCGCCCGCTCAAACTGGCCGACTGGAAAAAGGTTGAAGCGGTGATGGAATCTTTCAACGATGCATATTGGGGCGAAAAGCACAATAAGGTCATCGGCTTGCGCGAACCCTTGCGCCAGGGCGAAACCTTTGTCGCCCAGTACCGCACCGATTTTGAGCTACACGCCTTGCCTGGTTTTGATGGACTGCCGGTACAGGAAACCGGCTGGTTGGGCGGCCAATGCTATTACTTCGACGCGATTGAACTGCTCGACCATCACGTAGCGTTGAAAAACAAGGAGGCGGCGCGATGACACCGACCAAAATCAAACTGACCTTGCTCAGTGCGGCCACCTTTGGGCGCGGCGATGGCCTGGCCGGGCTGGTGGATCGTGAAATTGAGCATGACGCCAACGGCTTCCCCTTCCTGCGCGGCAAAACGCTCAAGGGTCTGCTGGCAGAATCAGCAGAAAACGTCGTCTTTGCGGTGGAAACCCTGCAAGGCAAGAGCGGCTGGCGCGCGGCCAAAGACGAACTCTTTGGGATGGAAGGCAGCCAGGTGAAAACCAAAGGCATGCTGCACGTGGGCGATGCCCAATTGCCCGAGGCGCTGCGGGCAGAAATTGGCGCAGCGGGTTGGAGCAAAGAAGACGTGCTGTACAGCCTGACCGGCATTCGCCGCCAGACATCCATCAATGAGCATGGCGCGCCGGAAAGCGCCACCCTGCGCTCGATGCGCGTGCTGCTGCCGGGGGTGGTGCTGGAAGCGCCGCTTTCGTTTGACGGCGCGCTGAACGAGACCCACCAGCAACTGCTGGCTGCCGCCGTGTTGGACTTGCGTCATGCTGGCACGGGCCGCAACCGCGGGCGCGGCTGGCTGAAAGCCGAGCTGGACAATGCGGCTGCCACCGAAAAGATGTTTGATGATTTCAAGGAGGCCATCGGATGAACGGTTTCCTATATACCCTGACCCTGCAAGAACCGGTGCTGGCCAACAGCCTGGGCGGAGACCCCAACAGTGCCGACAGCCTGTTTTATATCCCAGGCGGCGCGGTGCGCGGGGCATTCATCCAGGCTTACAAGGGCAACCTGGATGCCGCCGATGAAACATTCCGCCGCCTGTTCCTGAGCGGCGCAACCCGTTTTGTCAACGCCTATCCCCTGCTCCTGGATGCGCAAAAACAGGCGGAACGTGTTATTCCGGCGCCATTCACCTGGCAGATTGAGCGCAAGCCAAGGCCCGGCAAACAGAAAAAAGTCTATCGAGAACCTGCTTATGCCAGGGATGAGAAAGACCAACCGCTGGAGACTAAAAGCGTATCGTTTTCTTTTCGATTGGCGAAAAAAGCGACACTGGATAACGGCTCGGAATCCGAAGCCCTGCTCAGCGCCAACGAAGCCTGGCAGGTGAATATCCATACCCAGCGCGACGCCGAACGCGGACGCGCTACCAGCGCAGCCGGGGCGGTCTATCGCTACATTTCGCTGCCCGCCGGGACAAAGCTGCAAGGCGCAGTTTTGACCGAAAATGCAGCCGACGCCCAGGCCCTGCGCGATTTGTTAAAAACAAAAAACAGCCTTTTGCTGGGCAAAGCCCGCACGGCGGGTTATGGCGCGGCCAGCCTGGAATTGGCCGATTTGCCCGCCAACTGGCGCGAAAGCGGCGCGGCCCTGGGAGCGGTGGACGCCCCCTTTACCGTGACCTTGCTCAGCCTGGCGCTGGCGCGTGACGCCAATGGTCAGTTTTCGCTCGACCTGGCCCCCGCGCTGGCTGCCCGCCTGGGCATTCAACCGGGAGATGTGGAAGTGGTCTGCCGCAGCGCCGAAGTGGTGGGCGGGTTCAACCGCACCTGGGGCCTGCCCCTGCCCCCCGTCACGGCGATTGCCGCGGGAAGTGTTTTCAGGGTAAAGGCGAGCGTGCCGCTGGACAAACTGCAAGCCCTGGAAGAAAGCGGCCTGGGCGAGCGGCGCGCCGAAGGCTTTGGCCGGGTAGCCGTCAACCTGGATTTGCCCGGGGATGTGCTGGCCTGGAAGCCGGTTGACCTGGCGCTGTCCCAGCCTGCCAACGGCAATTTGCCCGAAGGCGACAGGCTGGCCGCCCTGATTTTGACCCGCCTGATGCGGCGCGATCTGGACGAGAAGCTGATCCATGCGGCGCGTGCGGCGGCGGAAGGTTATGGCGGGAATGTGCCCAACAGCCAGCTTTCGCGCTGGCGGGCGATAGTGCGAGACGCCCTGCCCAAACGCGACCTGGCGCGGGTGCAGAAGTTTTGCCAGGAAAGCAAGGGCAAAGCGGGTTGGAAGAAGATGGAAAAGGCCCGCATCAAGCTGGGGAATGCCACGCCGCGCCTGACCGAGTGGATTGAGTCCGTGCTGGAAAAAGCAGAAGCGTTGTACCCAGCGCTGGGCCTGGAAGCAAACTACCAGCGGAAGCTCGGCTCCAATTCCGTAAAAATTGAAGATTTCAACGCTGAGTACCGCCTGCGCCTGCTGGATGCGGTGCTGGCGATTTTGTCCAAGAAAAATGGCAAGGGAGGCGCGCATGGCCGCTAAACGTACCACCCAACGATCCATCACCGAACGCTGGCTGGTGATCGGCGCGCTGGAACTGCAAAGTCCGGCGCATTTGGGCAACGGCGACGCCGACGCGCTGACCGATATGCCCCTGCTTTTGGATGAAGTGAGCGGCAAGCCACTGCTGACCGGCTCTTCGCTGGCCGGGGCGCTGCGCAATTACCTGCGCGAACGCCAAGCCAATTATGGACAGGCGTTGCCGAAGCCAGGAGAAGCTGAAGCCATCCAAAGGGAAAGAAATTACCTTTCCAGCCTGCTGTTGGGCGGGTATCGCGGCGACGATGAAGGCGCGCAAAGCCCGCTGATTGTGTTTGACGCGGTGGGCGAATCTGCCGGGGTGGAACTGCGCGATGGCGTAAAGATTGACCCCGAGACGCGCACCGCTGAGGATGAAAAGAAATTCGACCTGCAACTGCTGGCGGCGGGCAGCACTTTCCCGCTGCGTTTTGAACTGGCGGTGAATAAAAACGGCGCGGAACTGCTCTCGGCCCTGGCAACCGCCTTGCATGGCCTGGAAAAGGGTGAAATCACCCTGGGCGCGCGCAAGCGGCGCGGCTTTGGGCAGGTGACGGTGAAAAACTGGCAGGTTTGGAAATATGACCTGGCGACAAAAGAGGGCCTGTTGGCCTGGCTGGCGAGCAATGTGCCTGAACCCGGCCCGGCGGGCAGGCAAAGCGGCAAAGACCTGGCGGCGCACTTGGGCGCAGGTTTGAACGCCGAAGACCGGCGCGAAAAGGCGCGCCTGACCGCCACCTTTAGCCTGGATGGCACGCTGATGATTCGCTCCGGCTTTGGCGAAGCGGATGGCGGGCCGGATATGGTTCACCTGCATTCGCCGCGCCCGGGCAAGAAAGAGCGTGTTCCGGTCATCCCTGGCACAAGTTGGGCCGGGGTGCTGCGCGGGCGGGCATTGAAGATTGCGCGGACGATTTTGAGAAGCGAGAAACGGGATGATGAGTTGGATGTCGCCCGGCGCTTTGTGGATGGCATGTTTGGCCCTTCGGAAATCAAGCGCGGCGACAAGGACACCCGCGCCAGCCGCTTGAGCGTGGATGAATCGGTGATTGAAGACTCGACTTCGCTGGTGGTGACGCGGGTCAAGATTGACCGTTTTACCGGCGGGGCCTTTGAATCGGCGCTGTTTAGCGAACAGCCAGCCGTGGGCAAACCCGAAACGCGGGTGACGCTCGACCTGACCTTGCGCAACCCCAGCCGGGCCGAGCTTGGCCTGCTCCTGCTGCTGCTCAAAGACCTGTGGACAGGCGACCTGCCCATTGGCGGCGAAAGCGGGGTGGGGCGCGGGCGCTTGAAAGGGATCAGCGCCACCCTGAACGCGCCGCAGGGTCAATGGACACTGACGGCCAAAGACGGGAAGCTGGAGATTGCCCCCGATGCCGCGAAACTGGAAGAATTTGTGGCCGCCTTTAATCAGGAAATCAAGAAAGCGCAGGTGCCAGCATGAGCGACTTTATCAAAAACGATGTTGTTGCGCCACAGCCCGGTGAATTGGAAGCCTGGCTGTTTGAGCAACTGGAAAAACACGGCCCCACCCTGCTGGCCTTTGCTGACGATGGCGTGATTTGGGGAAGATTGGTAAATGGTAATTTGAGATTGTCGCCTGATACGCCGCCCCTGCGCGAAATTACCTTGCAGCAGGCCTTTGTCTTTGGCGAGAAGTGCGAAGTGCGCCTGTTCCGCGCCGAATTGGGCGGGTGGCAGGCCCTGCGGGTGGTGGATGGCGATAACCCTGAGTTGGTGATCAAGGAAAGCCAGGTTTTGTGGGGTGACAAGGCGGATGAACCAGCCAAAAACGGATTTTTCTATACCGAAGAATACCGCGCCGGTATTCCCGGCCAGTGGCTGCCGCTGGATAAACCCTTTGGCCCGACCCAATGCGCCCGCCTGGAAGTTCATCACCTGGTGGAAGTTGACAAAGAAACCGGCGAAGCCCGGATTGCGCTCAGCCGCCTGGCCGGGCTTGCGGTGGGCGAGAGGGCGATGGAGGTGGAAAAATGACAATCCCAAAGCATACCCAGGAAGAAATCCGCGCCAGTCGCAGGGCAATTGCCCCATACAACTTTGTTCCCTTACCCGATTCTGTCCGTCTGGCCGAAAAACCGCCATCCCAGGGTCTCTACGACGAAAGTCTGCTCACTGGAACTGTTATCTGTACCCTGGTCAACGAAACACCGATCTATGTTCGCGCGGCGCAAACGTTGAAGCAATATGCAGATGGCGAAACATCTCAAGAGCCATTCTACTATGGCGAAAAGTTGATCATACCGGGCAGCAGCTTGCGTGGTATGTTACGCACGCTGGTGGAAGTTGTTAGCCAGGCTCGGCTTGCCCCGGTGACCGAGAAACAGCTGTTTTACCGTTCCGTGGAAGATACTTCGATGGGGCAGACCTATCGGGATCGGATGAAAGACAAGGTGCGCGCCGGTTTTTACCATGAAAACCAGTCTGGTTCCTGGATTACCCCGACGATTGCCTGTCGAATCTTGCGCGAAGATATTTTGTCTATTTTTGGTGGAAACAGCCTGTATAAAAATGAAAGACCTGCTTCACCAAAGCGAGTGCCGCGTTCCGAATTGCAACACAAAAGCGTTTATGCAAAATTGTCAGAAAAATCACTGGAGAACCCCGCGCGCTTTTACGATGCCGAAGAATTAGCTCGTCACAAGCAGGATGGTTTGCAGGAAGGCGTTTTGGTGATTACTGGCGATATGCAAAACAAGAAAAACGAGTTTGTTTTTATGAAAATGGCGGTTGGGGATTCGCTTTCCCTTAAAGACGCGCAAATCTATCTATTTGAAGACCGCGACCAGGTTACACAATACCAGAAAAACGCTTTTGCAAACGGCAAGCGCGATCCAGGTACCTTGCATGATGGCGACCCCGTTTTTTATCTGGTTGGCGAGAACGAGAATGAAATTGTCGGCTTTGGGCGCGCCTATATGTTCCGCCTGCCATATAAACTTTCCCCGGTTCAAATGCTGCCGGATGAATTGGCTGGTGATGAAAGTCGTTATGACCTGGCCGAGGCGATGTTTGGTTATGTGCCAAGTGAAAAGGTAAAAAAAACCAGCCGTCAGGCCGTTGCAGGCCGTGTTTTTATCGGCGATGCGGTAATGACGGGCAAGGTCTCTGATGCAATGTTGCCTGCCGGTCGGCTAAAAATCCTTTCATCTCCCAAGCCAACTTCGTTTCAACATTATCTTACCCAGGACAGGCCGGACGACCCAAACAGGCTATATCACTATGATTCGCCCAAAGACAAGACCACCCTGCGTGGACATAAGTTTTACTGGCACAAAGGCATGGTGCAGCCTGAAGAATACCTGGCAAATGAGCAGGATACCCATGATCATGAAACCCAATATGCGCCGCCGGTCAAACCAATTAAGCCCCAACAAGCTTTTGCGTTTGAGATTCGCTTTGAAAACCTGAAACCGGAAGAATTGGGCGCATTGCTTTGGGTGCTTGATAAAGCCAGGGATGAGCAGTATCGTCTCAAAATTGGCATGGGTAAGCCTTACGGGCTTGGGTCAGTTCGCATTGATTCCAGTGTTGAAATTGATAACAGGCAAGCTCGTTACGAGCAGTTATTTGAAAAGGCCAACTGGTTTGATGCCAAAGCGCCCGACGGTAAGGAAAAGTGCAATTTAGCTCGCCTGGCCTTTGCGCGCTGGGTGCTTCGCAACGAAAATGCCACTACAGATGATGTAGATTTGCAGAAGCGTATTCAGGAGCTTTTGATTATGCTTTCCTGGAAGGAACACCCGGCCAAAGACGAAACGCGCTATATGACACTTAAAGAGTTTGTTGGCAAAGAAGGCCGATTTAACAAGAAGCGCCCCGTGCTTGCCAGTCCGCACACGGTTTTTGGTAAATGGCTGAAAACGCCTGCACCCAAAGTGTATACGCCAACCACGGTTGCGCCTTCGCAATTACAACCGGGCGACATTATCCAGGCCGTATCGCTTGGCAGGGATGGGGAAGATTACGTCTTATCTTGTGAACACCACGGCGAAGATGATTTGTGCTATGTTCGCAAAGATAAAGTCAAGCGCCCAGCCGATTACATCCTTGACGTGGAAGGCAGTGAAGTATTGCTCGAGGTGTTATCGGTAAAAGCGGAAAGCGATTACTGGATTATTGATTGCCAAACGGTAAACCCATAACCCATGCTTCTCTCCACCATCCTCTCCCTCACCGCCGAATCATCCTACCCCATTTTGGGGGCTTTGGGCCGCCCGGGGCAGGCCTGGTTTTTGCGCCAGGTGACGCGGGTGAACCCGGGGCTGGCCAGCGCCCTGCATGACGAGACGGGGTTGAAGCCGTATACGGTTTCAACCCTGCTCGATGATAATGGCCGCCCCCTGCCCGCCGGAAGCTGGCTGAAACCGGGGCAGGAGTGCTGGCTGAGAATCACCACCCTGGATGAGACGCTCTCCGAAACGCTGGAAAGCCAGGTTTTGAAGCGACTGCCGGAGCGATTGACGATGTACAAGATGGATTTTCGCGTCAATGGGGTGGCGCGGCAACGGGCGGAGCATGCCTGGGCAGGGAGTTCGTCGTTTGCCGAGATGGCGCAGGATGCGGGGCTGGCGAACCCGGCCAACACGGCGCGGATGGAGTTCGCCAGCCCGACCGCTTTTCGTTCGAATGGGCTGGAAATCAGCCTGCCGCTGCCTGGGCAGGTCTTTCGCAGTTTGTGGGCCAAGTGGAATGCCTTTTGCCCCGAGGCCATGCAGGTGCAGGAGTTGTGGCCGCAGTTTGCCGAGAAATGTATCGTGGTCAGTGAGATGACGGCGGTCAACACCATCCACTGGGTCTTCGCGGAGGGGACGCGCGGTTCGGCGACCGGTTTTACCGGCACGGTGGCGTTCCAACTGCCGCCCGCGCGCCAACTGGAAGCCGAATGGCGTCCTTATACCGATGGCGCGGCGGCGGTCATGCAGTCGCTGGCCAGGTTTGCCTTCTACGCCGGAGTGGGGCATCATGCGACGATTGGGATGGGGCAGGCCCGCCTGCTCAGCCCTTCCACATCCAGCCGGTAATCAAAATCTGAACAGCAGCTCGCCAATAACAGGAATATCACAAGCAGGAAAAAGTTCATGACCATGCCAGCCTCCTTTCTTACAGGTTAAGACTGCAAGGGAACGCAAATGTTAAGTCCGCCGCGCGCAAAAGCCCTGCCAGGTGAGACAACCCGTTTGTGAAAGTCGGCATGTCCCCCCAGATCTTCGGATGATGTCATCGAATGATGAAGGCGAAATTAGGAGAAGTGTTTGTTCACCTGCTTTTTGGGTTTAACCTGGCCGCCTGGAAAATGGGAAAAATATCCCATAGCCCTGCCGCCTGGCAGGTTGTATGCTAAATTTATGGAATCTGTCGCGTTCTTCTTGCCCTTGCGCATGACACATCCCTGGCGGCTCCCGCAGCCGCCATTATCGGTTTCATCAATAACGACCTGACGCTTTCAAAATGGCAGGTCGTTTTCATAAATTGGCCCTTAACTTTTTCCCATTTCCTGGTCTATGTCTATGGAGACCCAAGAAAGGAGGCCCTCATGAAAATCTGGCAAATGGACAGTCCGCGCGCTCGCCCTGGTTCAACCAGTACTGGGGGGAGCTAATGCCCGCAGCAAATGGAGTCAAGCAGTGAACAGACCAACAGGATTGCACATTCTCATTCGTGGGAGTGCTGGCGGCGACGAGCAGGCGCAGGCCAACCTGTACAACACAGTCTGCCAACCGCTAATCCAGCACATCCTCAATCGTTTCAGACCCGCCATTAACCAGGAGGACGCCCAAGAAATTGTTCAACAAACCGTCTTACAGATATATATCCATGCCAGCCAGTTCACGGGCGCGCATGACGAAGCCAGCGCATGGCAATGGGCGTACAAAATCGCGCGGAACCAGGCGTTCAAGTGGCTGAGAACCATCAACAAAACGGTCTCGATTTGGGAGACCAACAGAGACGACATAGAGAAGGACGAAGCCGCCCTGTTCGATGTGTTGTTTCTGGTCCGAAACCCTTTCTCACTCGAAGATGCGCTCGAGGAACAGGTGACAAGAAAACTCATCTGGGAAGCGGCGCGGAGTAATTTTTCAGAACTGACCGAACGCGAGCAGGAAATTATCCTCTGGCGCTATGAAGAAAACTACACCCTCGAAGACATAGCGCAAAAATTCCACATCAAACGGCCCAGGGTTCACCAGGTTCTGGCCGCCATTCATCATAAATTGCGCAAAAGCGCAAAATTGGATGAACTATGATACCTACCGATACTGGAAAATCACAACATAGCCTTTACCCCCTTTCAAGTGAACGTTCAGGCAACCCTGGCTGGATTGAGCTCCCTGTCCAGCCAGGGAGCAAGCCTTTGGAAAAAAATCTAGCCAAGAAAGGAGATAGAACCAGGATTGTATTGCATATTAAGCGAAAACCTGCAAAGTCTAAAATTCACAACGAGGAGAAAGGAGAAATTCGTGAAACACCCAAACCCCCTATGGATGAACAACAAAAGATTAGCGCATTAATTGGGGCTGCCCGGTTGGCACCGAAGCGGGGATGCTATTACCAGCCTGGCCCAAACCCAAACCCCAGAGAACAACTGGGAATCCGCGTCAATATCCTGCGCCGGCAAAAACAAAAAACTTTGATCTATATAAGCCAGAAAACAGGTTACCAATTAGACGAATTAGCAGCATTTGAAGCCGGGGTTTTAACAGAAGTAAAAATGTTGGAAATGCTGCCTGAAATTCTCTCCGCGCTTGACTGCAATACGGTACACCCACCCATCGTTCTCACCCGGTTTCATTCCATGTCCTGAAGAATTCCCTGCTTATCCAAAAGCGGCTTTCACAAGAGAGCCGCTTTTGTGCTTAACAAGCAGGGTGCAAATTGCTCTATCGAATTAGATAAGGGTGCATTTCATTTGAGTTGAAAGCAGAGCCGAGGGTCGAGTAGCCGGTGATTTTCCGGCGTACACCTGCACTTGTAGCGCAGGCGCAAGTGTCGAGACCCGGAACCGGTGGTTTC
>DAOTZM010000345.1:0-3897 GCA_034434035.1 Anaerolineales bacterium | reverse complement strand
GCGCCGCACGTTGCTTCCGTTGCGCCTTTCATTCAGAGCAATAACATCAACGCTTCGGCGGGTGGTGAACAGGCGCGCATCACGCTGGGCGGGGTCACCCCCGACTATTTTGAGGTGCGTAACTTCAGGGTGGCCGAAGGCGAAGAAATCAACCAGGAGCACCTGCTGGGGCGCGCCTCGGTGGCCCTGCTCGGCGTGGAAGTGGCCGATAAACTCTTTGGCCGCCGCGAAGGACTGGTGGGAGAAACCGTCCGAATCGAAGGCCAACCTTTCCGCGTAATTGGGGTCATGGAAGAAAAAGGCGGCGGCTCGTTTGGCTCCGAGGACAATGTCGTTTTTATCCCGATGACCACTGCCCGCACCCGCATCATCCGCCGCTCCACAATCAATCGGGTCGACCTGATTTTCGTCCAGGCTGCCTCCGCCCAGGATGTGCCGCTGGCGACTGACGAAATCGCCAACATCCTGCGCGCCCGCCATCGCACCGAGGTCGGCGCGGATGACTTTACCATCCTCTCCCAGCAGGACTTCCTGCAAACCGTCCAAACCGTGCTGGGCGTCTTCACCACCTTCCTGGGCGGCATTGCCGCCATTTCCCTGTTGGTAGGTGGGATCGGCATTATGAACATCATGCTGGTCTCGGTTTCGGAACGCACGCGCGAAATCGGCCTGCGCAAAGCACTTGGAGCGCGCAAGAGGGATATACTCATCCAATTCCTGACCGAATCCTCCCTGCTCAGCCTGATTGGCGGCCTGATTGGCATCCTGCTCGGCTGGGTGATTGCCTACATTGTCGGGCAGGTCGCCGCCGCCACCGGCAACGCCTTCACCCCGGCAGTCGGCATGGATGCCATCCTGCTGGCGACCATCACGTCTACCATTATCGGCCTGTTCTTCGGTATTTATCCTGCCAACCGCGCCGCCAGCCTCGAACCGGTCGAAGCCTTGCGGTACGAGTAGAATTTGCCTGCCGATTAAATTCGCGCAGATTGGCGAAGAGCAGCGGATAAACCCATGCACATTCTCGAAATCACCCCCGAACGGATGACGGATTACGAATCAGTTTCCATCGCCTTCGAAGTGCGCGAAACCCTGGCTGTCTCCACCCCGGCAAACGGCCTGGGCGGGATTCAACTGACCCCGCAAGTCGTTGCCAGGCCTTACATCAAAGACTACGATACCTTCGGCCCGCCCCGGCTTTGGCTGGCGGAGTTCAACACGGCCAACTGGGGCTTCTTCCTGGCCGTCGAAGACGATGTCCCGTTGGGGGCCGCCGCCGTTGCCTGGAACACCAACGGTGTCAACATGCTCGAAGGCCGCCATGACATGTCCGTCTTATGGGACATTCGCGTCAGCCCGGCCCAACGCGGAAAAGGCATCGGCAAAGCCCTGTTCGCTTACGCCGCCGAGTGGTCGCGCCAGCGCGGCTGTACGATAATGAAAATCGAGACCCAGAACGTCAACATCGAAGCCTGCCGCTTCTATGCCTCGCAGGGATGTGTACTCGGGGACATCCGCCGCTACGCCTACCGTGATGTCCCTGCCGTCGCTGGCGAAGTCCAACTCAATTGGTACCTGACGCTTTGATTGCTGCGAGAGCGGAGTGCAAAATCTCCAGATTTTGCTCGAAAGTCAGGAGACTTTCGAGTCCATTCCTGAAATATCCTTCATTTCGACTATTATCTAATACTTCGAGATGAGGTAAAATCGAACTATCTTCGCCCCACCCATGTTATTCGATGCAAAACTACCCCGGAGAACTTGATGAACGAAACCTACAACCAACTCAAAACCCGCCTGGCCGAAATTGCCGACCTCAACCACGCCGCTGCCCTCATCGGCTGGGACCAGCAGGTCTACATGCCGCAGGGCGCCGCCGAAGAACACGGCAACATGCTCGGCACGCTCGGAAAAATCGCCCACGAAAAATTTACATCCGATGAAGTTGGAAAACTGCTCGAAGACCTGAAAAAAGAAATGCCCGGCCTCGACCCTGATACGGAGGAATACCGCCTCATCAAAGTCACCGCCAAAGACTACGACCAGGCCACCCGCATCCCCGCCGATTTCGTCGTCGAACAGGCGCAGGTCACCGCCATGGCGCACCAGGCCTGGGCCGAAGCCCGCGCCAAAAGCGAATTCTCCCTCTTCCAGCCCCATCTCGAAAAAATCCTCGCACTGGTCCAGCGTTACATCACCTTCTTCCCCCCCGCCGACCATCCCTACGACACCCTGCTCGACAACTTCGAGCCGGGCATGAAAACCGCCGATGTCAAAGCCATCTTCGAGGCCCTGCGCCCGCAGCAGGTCGAACTGATTCGCGCCATCAGCCAGCGCCCCCAAGTGGACGATTCTTTCATGCACCTTGCCTATGACGAAAAAACCATGTGGGACTTCAGCAATGAAGTAGCCACCGCCTTCGGTTACGACTTCAAGCGTGGCCGCCAGGACCCCACCGTCCACCCCTTCTGTACCTCCTTCGGGTACAACGACGTGCGCATCACCTCGCGCTGGGTTCCCGACCTGCCCTTTGCCCTGCTCTTTGGCACCATGCACGAGACCGGCCACGCCCTCTACGAACAAGGAATCGGCAGCGTTTGGAGCCGTACCCCGCTCGAAAACGGCGCCTCGCTCGGCGTCCACGAATCCCAAAGCCGCATGTGGGAAAACCTGGTTGGCCGCTCGCGCGCCTTCTGGCAGCACTTCTACCCCAAACTCCAGGCGCGCTTCCCCTCCCAACTTGGCAATGTCAGCCTCGACCAGTTCTATCGCGGCATCAACAAAGTCCAGCCCTCCTACATCCGCGTCGAAGCCGACGAAGCCACCTACAACCTGCACATCATGCTGCGCCTCGAACTCGAAATCGACATGCTCGAAGGCAAAGCCGCCATCCAAGACCTGCCCGAAATCTGGAACGCCAAAATGCAAGAGTACCTGGGCGTCGTCCCGCCCAATGACGCGCTCGGCGTCCTGCAAGACGTTCACTGGTCGGGCGGCATGATTGGCTACTTCTCCACCTACGCCCTCGGCAACATCATCTCGGCCCAGCTCTGGGACAAGTTTAACGCCATCCATCCCGACCTCGACGACCAGATTCGCGCGGGCGGCTTCTCGGCCCTGCTCTCCTGGCTGCGCGTCAAAATCCACCAGTACGGGCGCAAATACGAGCCGCAGGAACTCGTCCAGCGCGTTACCGGCTCCAAAATCGACTCCGCGCCCTACATGCGCTACCTGCAAAAGAAATACACCGAAATTTACGGCCTGTAGTAAACATCCACCCCGGCCAAAACGTCCCGAAGGTTTTTGGAAAGCCACGAAATTTCCCCCAAAACCTTCGGGACGGTCTTATGGGAATGCCCCTGCCGCCATGCGAAAATTCCTGCCGCTCCTCTTGATTTTGTCCCTGCTCGGCTGTACCCGTTTGGAACAAGCCGCCGCAGTGCCTTTGCGCACGCTCGAACCTTCCCCCGCGCCAGAGACCCCGGCCCCTGCCCAAGCGGAGAGCCTCCCCACTGCCACCTTTGTCCCGTTGAACGAACCGACCCTCGCCCCGGAATCCACCCCCACCCTCAGCGTGGAACAGTTTACTCCCACGCCCGTCCCCCTCACGCCTTCCCCCACCTCCCGCTGGCGCAGAACCTGGACCCCCTCGCCGACCCCCACCATCACCCTGACCCCCACGCTGGATGTCGTCACCAAAATCCAGCTGCGCATCGTCTCGCCGGGGCCGCTCTCCAAAGTCATCTCGCCCATCCAATTCGTTGTCCACATCGACCCCAACTATGCCGGCCTGACCCGCGTCGAACTGGTTGGCGAAGACGGGCGCGAACTGTACCGCAAAGTCTTTCGCACAAATTCGAACGTCGGCTACTTCACCCGCGTCGATGAAAAAGTGAC
>DAOTZM010000344.1:0-2650 GCA_034434035.1 Anaerolineales bacterium | reverse complement strand
TTCTCGTCCGCGTCCAAGTTTTTATTGCCGATACTGTCTACTCCATACGATTCAGGAGTGGATTGAACCAGCTGCTCCGCGTTTACGACAAGCATTGCGCGCTCGAAAAACCTTCTTTAATGACTTGCGCGCTTGAACTCGCTGCATGGTCTTTGACCCATGGGATGATTGATTCTCCTTCATGGAGGATGGCTTGGAAATTGTTCATGCGCCGCCATAACTCAGCTTTGAATTTGGAATTGCTGAATTCTACACATTAAAAAAACGGAAAGCAAGCTGGTATCTTGCCCTGCTTTCCATGTATAATTTGCCCATTCTTGAAGAGAAACCATGAGACAACTTTCAAAACTCGTAACCGTACTGTTTTTGATGCTCTCCCTCAGTCCGGCCTGGCCTGCTTCGGCAGAAAACCGCCTGTTGCCCGAAGACAACAGCGGCGCGGTGCTGTGCCAGCCGGGCGTTTATCTTCAGTCACCCGGTGATTGCATCCCCCTGGGGCCGTCAGAAACCCTGACTCGCCTGGCGCAGATGGGAATGGAATATCCCCTGCGGCCCCTGCCTGCCTCCAAACCAGGCCCGGACTTGAACGCGCTCCCCTACCAGTATTACAAGGTGGATGCATCTACCGGCACGGGATTCTACCCCTCTTTGGAAGCGGCGATTGCCCGGCAAGGCGCCAGCCGCATCCTGCCATCTGGCCGGCTGCTGTACGTCGTCTACGCTACCCGTATTGACACCGACCGGCAGGGAACGTATTTCCTGCTGCCTTCGGGCAACTACATGCCCGGTGACGGTTCCACCGCCCAGGTGGCGAGTTCGTTCCAGGGACTCGAATTCCATGCCACGCCGCGCAATGCCTTTGGGTGGGTCATTAACCCTTCCGGTGGGCCGGTATATGCCCAGCCCAATCGCACCCAACCGGTATTGCGCACGCTGGGGCGCTTCGATGTGGTGCAAGTCTATTCACGACAGACCATCGAGGGCGTGGAATGGGCCCTGATTGGGCCGGATGAGTGGGTCGAGGAGCGCCTGCTGGGCGTCGTCACCCCCAATCCCGTCCCGCCCGAAGGCGTAACCAATGGCCGCTGGATTGATGTAAACCTGGCCGAGCAAACCCTGGCCGTGTATGATAAGTCCCGCCTGGTGTTTGCTACCCTGGTCACAACCGGCATCGAGCCGTTCTACACCCGACCCGGGCTGTTCCCCATCTACAAAAAGTTGGAAACCGAGAACATGCAGGGCGCGTTCGAGGCCGACCGCTCCGACTTTTATTACCTGGAAAACGTGCCCTGGACGATGTATTTCGACAAGGCGCGCGCCTTGCACGGCGCATACTGGGGAACCCTGTTTGGTTATGCCGCTTCCCATGGCTGCGTCAACCTGTCGGTAGGAGACTCGAAATGGTTGTTCCTGTGGGCCGAGGAAGGCGACTGGGTCTGGGTCCATGACCCCAGCGGGCAAACGCCCACCGACCCGTCCTATTATGGGGATGGCGGCGCGTAAAACGTATGGGAAACCTCCCGAAGGGTTTGAACCTTCGGGAGGTTTTATTATTTCAACACTTCGGCAAAAGCCGTTTCAAATTCTTGTTCACTGACAAACCCGCCCCAGCGCTTTACGATGTTGCCTTCGCCATCCAGCAGCAAGAAGTAAGGCTGGTATTGGAATCCGTATTCGCGCTGCAAATCCCTGGTGGCAGGGTCGCTGGCATCGAGGTAGAAGAAATCGACCTGCCCGGCATACTTCGCTTCCAGCCCATGCACCATGGGCGCCATGGAACGGCAGGTACTTCAGGTAAACCGAAAAAACTCGAGCAGGACGGGCTTCCCGGCTCCAACCTGCACACTAACCGGGTCGCTGGCGGCCAGGTTATCGCCGCGCGAGGTGGCCTGGGGAGCAGGCTGAAGGGGCTGGGCCGCCTCGGTTGCGGTCGGCGTAGCGGAGGGGACGACCTGTTCAACGGCGGCGGGAGGCAGGGAGGGGGTCGCATCTGCCGGGGCAGCGCAAGCAGCCAGGAACAGGGTCAGGGCAAAGGCAAAGTATCTCTTCATCTTCCATCTCCTTCAAAAACAAATGTAGACTAATTCTATCTGTTTTTTGTTAGAAAGAGATGAATTTCGAGATACCGCGCGTTTCAGGGAGTTTTCTCTTGCAAGAAGGTATGTATTTCCTCGAACGCCTGCGCGCTTTCGGGAGTCAGCCCGCCCAGGGCATGCCAGACGTGCCACAGGCCGTCCCAAATGCGGAGGGTCACATCCACCCCATCGGCGCGGGCTTTATCGGCCAGCCTGCGCGCGTCATCCAGCAAAATCTCGTCGCTGCCAACCTGAATCAAGAGCGGCGGAAAGCCGTGAAAATCGGCATAGACCGGTGACACCAGCGGATGTGTGAACGGGGTCGAATTGGCATACCAGGCCGCCCATTGTTTCAGCGCGTCCGTTTTAAGCACCGGTTCGACAGCCGCTTTGGTAATGTGGCTCTGTCCCGAATTGGTCAAGTCAGTCCAGGGCGACAGGCAGACAACCGCCGCCGGGAGCGGCTCGCCAGCATCGCGCAAGGCCAGGCTGACGGCAAGCGCCAGCCCGCCGCCAGCCGAGTCGCCGGCGATAACGATGTTTTGCGGGGAATAGCCTTCGCGCAGCAACCAGCG
>DAOTZM010000343.1:0-12090 GCA_034434035.1 Anaerolineales bacterium | reverse complement strand
AGCGGAATCAGGAATTTTAAAGTTGACCAAATTCATGGACAAAACGTAACTACCTGCCACCCTCACCCCCCAACCTCTCTACCACTTCGTGGCACACGTCCCGGTGGGAGAGGGGAGCAATCTTGGATGAAATTGTCGTTTTCAGTAGGAAAATCCGTTTTTCTTATCCGTTTCCCTCTCCCTTTGGGAGAGGGCCAGGGTGAGGGTAGGCATTTACTCTTATTCGCCGAACGGCAAGCCGTTCGACTCCAAAATCATTCCGCCCGCAGCGCAACTGCGGGCGGATACTGAATACTGGTTACTGAACACTGGTTACTGGCTCTTCGCTGCCTTGGCCGCTTCTTTGGCTTTGCGGGCTTCTTCTTCGCGGGCGTAGTTGAGCGGGCGGATGCCAGCGTAGTACGAGACCGGTTTCATCAATTCGTCGATGTCCATCAGGCTGCGGGTGTAGGTCGAGACTTCGTAATCATGGTCCATCTTGATGGCGTCGAAAGGGCAATATTCGGCGCAGAACCCACAACTCATGCAAATGTCGGCGTCAATCCAGAACCCGGCCGGCTGCGGCACGGGCCGCCCGGTCTCCGGGTCGGTGCCGCGCACAATCCAGATGCACTGCGGCGGGCAGGCCTTGGCGCAGATGCCGCACGAGGTGCAGCGGATGTTCTTTTCGCCGTCTTCGCCTTCTTCGTAGAGCAGGAAGGGTTTGTAGCGGAACTCTTCCGGCACGGGCAGTTTTTCTTCGGGGTACTGGATGGTGAAAGTGCCCTTGGTGTTCTTGCTGGAACGATGGGCGATTCCTTCCGGCGTGTAATAGCGCTTGCCCCACCAGCGGATGTCGTCGAGATAGGAGTCAACGAAGCGTTGCAGGGTGACGCCCAATCCTTTGAGAATGCCTTTTCCGTTCATGGTTTCTTCTCCGTTCTTGGGGGTTAGCGGTCTAGTTCGCCAAGCACGATATCGACCGCGCCCAGGATGGCGACGAAGTCGGCAATCTTGCCGCCGACGCACATCTTTTCGAGGCTGGTCAGGTTGACGAAGGAGGGGGTGCGGACGTGATAGCGCCAGGGGTTGGGTTTGCCGGTCGAGACGATGTAGTAGCCCAGCTCGCCTTTGGGGCCTTCCACGCGCCCGTAGGATTCGCCCGCCGGGACCTTGGTGATGTAACTCGGCTTCTGGCTGTTGACCGGCCCTTCGGGGATGCCCTTGACGGCCTGCCCCAGGATGCGAATCGACTGGTGCATTTCATCGAGCCGGATGAGGTAGCGGTCCATCATGTCGCAGTTGGTGCGCACCGCCACATCGAAGTCGAAACGGTCGTAGATGCCGTAGGGGTCGGCGCGGCGGATGTCATACGGCACGCCGGCGGCGCGCAGCATCGGCCCGGCCATCGAATAGGCAATCGCGTCTTCGGCGGAAAGATGGGCAACCCCTTTCAGGCGCGAGACGATAATTTCGTTCTCGGTCAGCAGGCGGTCGAATTCTTCGATTTTGCGCGGCAGGCGGTCGAAGACCAGGTCTTTGATTTTGCGCATCGAATCTTCGTCGATATCGCGCGCCACGCCGCCGAAGCGGAAGTAGTTGCACATCATGCGCGACCCGGCGACGGCCTCGAAGATATCCAGGATGAGTTCGCGCTCTTCGAAGGCATACAGGGCCGGGGTGAAGTACGCGCCCAGGTCGTTCAGCAGCATCCCGATGAGAATCAGGTGGTTTTGGATGCGGCTCAGTTCGGCCATAATCACGCGGATATATTCGGCGCGCTCGGCGACCGGGATGCCCATCAGCTTTTCGACCGCCAGGGCATAGCCCCAGTTGTTGGTCATCGAGTTGAAGTAGTCGAGCCGGTCGGTGTAGGGCATGTTTTGCAGCCAGGTGTTGCGCTCGCCGATTTTCTCGTGGTTGCGGTGCAGGTAGCCCATGACCGGTTTCAGGCTGACGACGGTTTCGCCGTCCAAAACCACCACCGCGCGAAAGACTCCATGCGTGGAGGGGTGCTGCGGCCCCATGTTGACGATGATGTGGTCGGTTTCAATGCCGTCCACAACTTCCGATTTATATTTCTTCAGCGAGGTATAGAGCGCTTCCTCGGGGTCGGTCGGCGTCCATTTTTCGGGGTCGAATCCCGGCTTGAACGAGACGTTATCCCCAAACGTGGAGCGTTTTTCTGCGTAAACGTGCTTGCCGTCGGGCCAGCGGCGTTTGAAGGGTTTCACTTCTTCGTCGTAAAACGCTTCCTGCCAGTCCTTGCGCATCGGGTGGCCCTCGAAGCCTTCCCACATCAAGATGCGGCGCAGGTCGGGGTGGCCGGTAAACTGGACGCCGTACAGGTCCCAGGCTTCGCGCTCCTGGAAATCCGCTCCCGGCCAGATGGAGATGACCGAGGGGATTTCGATGGGGTCTTTGCGTGCTGCCCGGGTCTTGAAGGTCAATCCCGGCCCGCCGGTGGTTTTGAAGACATGATAGACAACTTCCATGCGGTCTTCGGGCAGGTAATCGACCGCGCACAGGTTGACGAGGTAGTCAAAGCCGAGTTCGTCGCGCAGGAAGGCGGCAAATTCGAGCAGTTTTTCGGGGGTTACGACCCAGCCCGAATAGCCGGGGCGGGTATCGGCCGTCACAGCGCCGGGGAATTTGGCGGCTAAATCGAGGGTTTCGACAGGTGCAGGGGTAGCCATCGTGTCCTCCTATGCTTCTTCTGCCGGGGCTGTCTGTTGCTGCTCGGCCAGTTCGGCGGCTTTGGCCTTGATTTCGGGGATGCGGCGCGGGTCGATTAAGTCCGGGCCGAGGAAGGGCACCGGGGTTTCGACCGAGTCGGGGCCTTTTTTGTACCAGCGGACATGTTGGATGGACTGCTTGTCAATTTTTTCCTGGAGCAATATCATGCCAGCCACCAGGGCCTGCGGGGTGGGGGGGCAGCCGGGGATGTAGACATCCACCGGCAGGAATTTGTCGATTCCGGCGACGACGTTGTAACCCTCCTTGAAGGGGCCGCCGCCCGAAGCGCAGGCGCCCATCGAGACGATGTACTTCGGCTCCGGCATCTGGTTGTACAGGCGGATGATGGCGGGCAGCATCTTCTTGGTCACGGTCCCGGCCACAATCATCACATCGCATTGGCGCGGGCTGGGGCGCATCACTTCCATGCCGAAGCGCGCCATGTCGTAGCGCCCGGCCTGGGCGCAAATCATTTCGATGGCGCAGCAGGCCAGGCCGAACATCATCGGCCAGATGGAGGAACGCCGCCCGAAGTTATACACCCGGTCGAGCGTGGTGATGGCCAACTGTCCCGATAATTCCGGCGGGATTTCGTAGCCCGGCAGGTTCAGGTCGCGCAGGTCTTCATCTTTCATGGATAGTCTCCTCGAACCAGTCTTGGTAAATGGCCGCCAGGATGCCGTCATGGGCAAGCGACGGGTCATCCTCGAAGCCTGGGAGCGCCACCGTCCACTCGAAAATCATCTGGAGCGAGACATTTTGTAAATCTTCCTGCGGGCGCGCTGCTTTGAGCGCCAGCGCAATCGCGTAGGTGGATTCCCAATTAAGCGGCTCATTCATTTATGAGGATTATAGCGAGTCGAGGGGGATGCGTCAATCAAATTACGCAAAAATATTTTTGCAAAAATGCGAAAGTGATGATAAGATGACAAATGTCATGACACTTTTCCCGGACTCCAAAGTCTCCTGACTTTCCCGCTCTGCCGCGCGGCGGGGATTTTGGATGCGCCAAAATCTGGAGATTTTGGACTCCATGTTTGCCCGTCAAAAAATCCTGGCATTTCTCAAGAAACAAAACATCACTACCGCGACCGAAGTCGGCGCGGCGCTGCGGGTGACGCCCGCCAATGCGCGTCATCATCTTTCCCTGTTGGCGGCGGATGGGCTGGTGGAGGCTGCCAGCCTGCGCGGGCAGGGACAGCGCGGCAGGCCGCAGAAAGTGTATCGGTTGGGGAATGCCGTTTTGGGGGATAACCTGGCCGGCTTGGCGGATGCCCTGCTGGGGCAGGTCCCGCCCGAACAGGTCGAATCCACGCTCGAGGCGCTGGGCCGCGCCCTGGCTGGAACCCCGCCGGAGCGTTCCACGCCGCTGATGCGCCGCCTGGCGCTGACGGTCGAGCGGCTGAATGCCATGCGTTATCATGCCCGCTGGGAGGCGCATCGCACCGGCCCGCGCCTGGTGCTGGGACATTGCCCCTACGCGGCGGTGATTCACAGTCACCCGGAACTGTGCCGGATGGATGCGGTTTTACTGCAAACTTTATTGGGGGTGGAGGTCGAACAACTTGCCCACCTGGAGCAAACCGAGATGGGCAATGTCTATTGCATTTTCAGGCTCGCCACCACTTAAGCGCGCGCAGGGTGTTCCAGCGGCTGGGCTGACCGGCTTTTTCCATGTGAAAGTAAACCAGCCCGGCGTAAGGGGCGTTCAGCGCCCACTTGTCCCGAGACACGAGGGAGCGGCCATCTTTTTCCCGTTTTTTGAGCAACAAATCAATGGCGCCTTGCATCCGCTCGTCGCGCGGCGCATTGACGCTCTGAAAGTAATCGAGGGCGCAAAGAAAATCGTATCGCAATTCCAGCCGCCATCCGGCATTTGTTCGCATAATACATACCCGGTCACGCTGTGAACACGTTCATCGGGGAAGGGTTTCGGGGGAGATGTCCACGTCTGATAGTCTCTTGGAGGGTTTGCGGGCAGGTTAAGGATACACTGGAAACTCGTCAAATTATGACATGGACCCAGCCCCAAGAGTACCTTCAACCAAAATCCGGTGTTGTATCCTCCAAATACCCTGTAAGGAGAACGCGATGAGCGAAAATCAAGATGCCCAACCCGACCCTGTGCCTTCTTTTTATCAACGTCCGAATGTCGAAACGACCAGCCTGCCGGTTGCCGGTGGAATTCCCCTCGGTATCGAGCGCGTGACCAATGCCCGGCTGGGGATTGCCGGCGCGTATGGCGGCTGGGGCGAGAACTACGATAACGCAACCCTGCCCGAATTCGTCTCCGCTCGCCTGGGTGAGCCGCTGGCCGAGAACGAGGTCATGAATCTCGGCGAATTGGGCTTCCACCACCGGATGCACATCCCCGATTTGACGGATGAACAGCATGTTGAAGCGGAGGTGGAAGTGGGCGCGCGCTTGCTGCGAGAGGCGGTGGCGGCCAATGGCTGGATTCCCGGTGAGGTGGATGGCCTGCTGATTGGCATGAGCGCTCCGGTCTCGAAAGATTACCTGGCCCAAATTGCCCGCCGGGCCGGGCTGCGCGATGAGGTGCTGAAAGTCAGCGTCCACAAGGCCTGCGACGGTTCGGTGGGCGCGCTCAACCTGGCGATGAACCCGGCCCTGGGCCTGCCCGGGCAGGTCAACGTGGCCGAGGAACTGGCCGGGAAAAAGGTGCTGGTCGGCGGAATCGAGGGACTCAGCCGCTTCACCAGCCGCGCCCGCGACAAGAACGCGCTCCAGTTATTCGGCAATGGGATGGGCGTCTTTGGCGTCATCCCCGGCGAGACGATGAAACTGCTGGCCGGGAAGACCCGCGAAAATTACGACGACGAGGGTCTGTTGCAAGTGCGCATGTACTACCCCCACTCGCGGGAGATGGCCCCGGGCAAGTCGATGTTGGAGGTCATGCAGGAAGGCTCCAGCCACCTCCGCGTGGCGGGGATGATGCACGAGCCGCAAGATGGCCTGCCTATCGTCATGGCCGGGCTGATGGGCATGGTCAAACTGTTCGTCCGCACCGGCGTGGAGGTGGTGACGGATGCCTACCGCGAGTATCGCCTGATGCTGGATAAGTTGGGACAGGCCGGCAGGGACATCGATGTCATCATCGCGCACCACGCCAATTACAAAATCAACCTGCTCAAGGCCAGGCAACTGCTGAAAGAGGGTATCCAATTCCCGATGCCCTGGCTGCTGCACGATTTCGGCAACGTCAGCGCCGCCTCGTGCGCGATTGCCTTCCTGCGCCAGTTGCAGCAAATCAAACCCGGCGACCATGTCCTGTTCGACGGCTTTGGGGCGGGGACGTATTATGATGTGATGGCTGTGTCGATGGGTTGATAGAACCGTCAAAAGCAAAGACGGAACTCTTGTCACCAGGTACATCCAAGTCACCGGTATAGGCAATCGCTCCCCTGCTCGTGACCAAACACTTCGGCCTGGGCGCGCTCGAACTTGGCTTCACCGATACGCTGTGGGGCGTGGGGATGATTGCAGGCGGGGCCCTGCTCGGCATTTGGGGCGGGTTCAAACGGCGGATTGTGACCTCGATGCTGGGCATTATCGGCCTGGGAATCGGCGTGCTGATGACCGGCTTCGCGCCCGCCAATTTGTTCTGGCTGGCGCTGGCAGGGATGGCCGTGATGGGTTTCATGAACCCGATTACCAACGGCCCGCTGCACGCCATTATTCAGGCCGCCGTCAAGCCCGAAATGCAGGGGCGGGTGATGTCGCTGACCGGCAGCGCGGCGACCGCCATGACTCCGCTCTCGCTGGCAGTAGCCGGCCCGGTCTCAGACGCCATCGGCATCCAGACCTGGTATATCTTCGGCGGCGCGGCCTGCCTGCTGATGGGCGCGGGCGCCTTCCTCATCCCGGCGATTATGAATGTCGAAAGTAATCACTCGCCCACCGAAACGCCGGAAATCCCGCAGGCAGTCCCCTCGGCTGCTGATTGATTTACGCAACCCCGGCGGGGGGAAGCGCCGGTTTTTGTAACATGGTGTGCGGCTCCTTCCTGAAAGAAAATAGCGGCCTTCAGGCCGCTATTTTCTTTGCAAACGTCAGACAACACCATCCCGAAGGTTTTTATAGGGTAATCTTGGCCGCCTTTCGGCAACCTTCGGAAATCTGAAATAAAAAGGGGGTGTTTCATTTAAGTTGAAAATAGAGCCGAGGGTCGAGTAGCAGCGCTTTTTGCTGCGTATCGAGACCCGGAACCGGTGGTTTCGACACCTGCACTGCGCCAAACGCAGTGCGGCGCAAGTGTACGGCGACTGAAGAGTGTCGCCTGCTCAACCACCTGCTATACCTGAAATGAAATGCATCCAAATAAAAACAGGACTGTTTCCACAGTCCTGTCGCTGATTGAACAACCTGGTTCTTACTGAACCGGTACGACGTTGGCCGCCTGGGCTCCTTTTGGCCCCGTTTCGATGGAAAATTCGACCTTCTGCTCCGGTTCGAGGCGTTTGTAGCCCTCCATATTGATAGCCGAAAAGTGGACGAACACGTCTTCACCGCCTTCATAGCCGATGAAGCCGTAGCCTTTGGTGGCATTGAACCACTTGACTGTTCCGATGATTCTTTCTGACATTTTCTTTCTCCTGCATGGAATGTTTTACCGGGCAACCCGGCCGGGCAAGGTTATCACGCCGGGGAGGGTATTGTCAAGATGCCGCGCGTTACAACAACATTCAAAAAGCAAAATGACGATTGACGGATTGCACCTCCGCGAGTACAATCACGCCCATTATGAAACGAACCACCTGCCTGCATCACCATCACCTGGACATCCCCCTGCCTGACCGTCGGTAGGGCAAACTTCAGTTTGCCTGTTTCTTTCACCCAATCTCAACCCTCGGTCACAAGCCGGGGGTTTTTCTTTTCCGACATTGGTTATTCGATATTCGTTATTCAACTATCGAGTATCGAATAACCAATTCCAAATAACGAGGTTCCATGTCCCGTCCCATCCGACTCTCCCTGCCCTCTAAAGGCCGCCTCTCCGAAGACGCCATCGCCTTTCTCAAGGACTGCGGCTTCAGCATCTACAAACCCAACCCCCGCCAGTACGAGGCCAGCCTCCCGGCCCTGCCGGGTGTCAGCGTGCTTTTCCAGCGACCTGCCGACATTGTCATTTCCGTGCGGAACGGCAGCGTGGATTTCGGCATCACCGGACTGGATGTGCTGACCGAACACGGCGGCTCAAACGGGGCGATTCTCCCGATTCACACCGCGCTGGGGTTTGGTTCCTGCACCCTGAATGTCATCGTCCCTGAAGCGTGGACAACCGTCAGCGTCATGGCTGACCTGAAGCGAATGCAAGCCGAAATCAGGCGTCCGCTGCGCGTGGCGACCAAATTTCCTAACGCCGCCGCGCCATTCTTTGCCGAACACGGCTTCGACGACCTGACCTTCATCGAGGCCGAAGGCACGTTGGAAATCGCCCCCACCATCGGCTACGCCGACCTGATTACCGACCTGGTTTCCAGCGGCCAAACCCTGCGCGATAACCGCCTGAAACTGCTCAGCGATGGGCAGATTCTGGCATCGCAAGCGGTTTTAATAGCCAACCGCGCCGCGCTGAAAGACAACCCCGATGTACTTGCAATCGCCCGCCAACTTCTGGAATTTATCGAAGCCTGGCAGCGCGCCCAAAACAACGTTTCGATTTTCGCCAATATGCGCGGCGAAAGCCCCGAAGACATCGCCGCAAAAATCTTTGCGCAGCAAACCATTGGCGGACTGAATGGCCCAACCATCAGCAATATCATCCGCAAAGACAATGAACCCAACTGGTACGCCCTGCACATTGTCGTCCACCGCGGCGAACTCTCCACCGCCATCAACGAACTGCGCGCCATCGGCGGCAGCGGCGTGGTGGTTGCGCCCGTGACGTACATTTTTGAAGAAGAGCCGCCGAGATATAAAGCCATGCTCGAAGCGATCAATTCAGTGATCAGTAATCAGTGAACAGTCCATTCTGTATAAACTGAACACTGATTACTGACAACTGATCACTCTAAGGAGTTTTCCATGCTAAAAATCTATTCCGTCCCCGAAGCCCGCCAAACCATCTTAAAACGCATCCCCCCCGATGAAACGGAAGTCCCGCCAGTGGTGCTTGACCGCCTCGAAGCGGCCTTCGGTGAGCGGATTACCGCCGAGGAAGCCGTGCGCCGCATTTTGCGGGATGTCCGCGCCCGTGGAGACTCCGCCCTGCGAGAGTGGAGCGCCAAACTGGACGGATTCCCCGCCGACGCCCCGATTCGCGTCTCGGCTGACGCCTTATCCGCCGCTTTAGCCGCCCTCGCCCCCCCCGTGCGCGAGGCCCTCGAACTGGCCGCCGACAGAATCCGCGAATTTCACCGCCGCCAGCCGCTCACCAGTTGGTTCACCAACGACCTGGGCGGCGCGCTCGGGCAGTTCATCCGCCCCATCCAGCGCGTCGGCCTGTACGTCCCCGGCGGCACCGCCCCGCTGCCCTCCTCCGTGCTCATGTCGGCCATCCCCGCCCAGGTAGCGGGAGTCAAAGACATCGTCGTCGTCACTCCGCCCCTCCTCCAGTCACCCAACGCAACACGCACCACGCAATACGAACTTGTTTCCCCGGTAATTCTTGCGGCTTGTGCTTTATGCGGTGTTTCTGAAGTTTACGCCCTCGGCGGCGCGCAGGCCATCGCGGCCCTCGCGTATGGAACCGATACGGTAAAATCCGTTGACAAAATCTTCGGCCCCGGCAACCTGTTCGTCACCCTCGCCAAGCGCCAGGTCTTTGGCGCAGTCGGCATCGACGGACTGGCCGGCCCGACCGAAACCGTCGTCATCGCCGACGATTCCGCCAAACCCGCCTGGGTCGCCGCCGACCTGCTCGCCCAGGCTGAGCATGATGTCCTCGCCAGCGCCATCCTCCTCACCCCCTCCCGCGAACTGGCCGAAGCCGTCCAAATCGAAGTCGCCCGCCAGATGAAAACCCTGCCCCGCGCCGACATCCTGGCCCAATCTCTGCCCGGCCAGAGCGGAATCGTCATCACCAAAGACCTCGACGAAGCCGCCGAACTGAACAACCTCTATGCCCCCGAGCATCTCTGCCTCGCCGTGCGCGACCCCTGGGCCTTGAGCGAAAAAATCACCAACGCGGGCGGGATTTTCATGGGTGAGCATTCGTTTGAAGTGCTGGGAGATTACATCGCCGGGCCGAGCCACGTCATGCCCACCGGCGGCAGCGCCCGCTTCGCCTCCCCGCTCAACGTCTGGGATTTTGTCCACATCGTCAGCCTGATTGCCCTCAACCCCGCCGCCGCCGCCCAAATCGCCCCCCTCGCCGCCCGCATCGCCCGCGCCGAGGGCCTCGAAGCCCACGCCCGCTCGGCGGATTTTCGCGCGAAATAAAACGAACCGCCAAGAACGCGAAGGAAATCCAAAAAACTTGGCGCTCTTGGCGGCCTTCGCGGTTCGATAAAGGTTTTCACATGCAACTACCACCCCATATCGCCAATTTACCGCCTTACACCCCCATCGAGCCTTTTGAAGTT
This sequence comes from Anaerolineales bacterium, assembly GCA_034434035.1. Classification (GTDB taxonomy): domain Bacteria; phylum Chloroflexota; class Anaerolineae; order Anaerolineales; family Villigracilaceae; genus UBA5195. Next base: position 1,831 of record DAOTZM010000343.1, on the reverse strand, counting down.
CTCTCACAAAAAGTAGGCCGCCGCCCCGAGGACATCATCAAACTCGACGCCAACGAGAACCCCTACGGCATGTCACCGCGCGCCCGCGAAGCTCTGGCCAGCCTGGCCTACGGCCACATCTACCCCGACCCCGAATCCCGCGCCCTGCGCGCCGCCCTCAGCCGCTTCACCGGCGCACCCGCCGAAAACCTGCTCCCCGGCGCCGGCGCGGACGAACTCATCGACTTGATACTACGCGTAACCATCAACCCCGGCGACGCTATTATCAACTGTCCGCCCACCTTCGGCATGTACACCTTCGACGCCGGCCTGAACAACGCCAGGGTCGTCAACGTAACACGCAATACAGATTTTTCACTTAATATTGATGGAATTTTCGACGCTGTTGAGCGCTTCCACCCAAAAATCATCTTCCTCGCCTCCCCCAATAACCCCGATGGTTCACTCCTCCCGCCGCCTGTCTTGCAAAAACTACTGACCTTGCCATCGCTGATAGTCCTCGACGAAGCCTACATCGAATTTGCGGAAAGCGATAATTCGATATTCGATAACTCGAATTTCGAATCGTCGAATAACCAGTCTCGAATATCCAATAACGAATATCGAATAACGAAATCCCAAATTACCAATGTCCCAATTACCAATAACCTGATTGTCCTCCGCACTTTTAGTAAGTTGGCCGGTCTCGCCGGTCTGCGCGTCGGCTACGGGGCATTTCCCTCCTGGCTCATGCCCACCCTATGGAAAGCCAAACAGCCCTATAATGTCAACGTGGCCGCCAGCGCCGCCGCGATTGCCTCGCTCGAAGCCCCGGATTATCTCGATTGGACGGTCAAAACCATCGCCGCCGAGCGCAAACGCCTGTTCGGCGGCCTTTCGCGCATCCCCTGGCTTTCTCCCTACCCCTCCAGCGCCAACTTCATCCTGTGCCGCGTCTCCCCCGAAGTGAATGCCGCCCAACTCAAAGCCGATTTGGCCCAAAAACACGGCATCTTCATCCGCTACTTCGACAAACCCGGCCTGACGGATTGCATCCGCATCAGCGTGGGCAAGCCGGAGCAAACCGACGCGCTATTGGCTGCGCTTCAAAGCATTTAACCGCAGAGAACGCGGAGTTCGCAGAGAAAATAAAAAACTCAGCGTACTCTGCGCGCTCCGCAGTGAAAGGTTTTTTATGAGAACATCCCAAATTACCCGCAAAACTTCCGAAACGCAAATCACCATCGAACTCAACCTCGACGGCTCCGGCCTGCATGACATTTCCACCGGCGTCGGATTCCTCGACCACATGCTAACCCACATCGCCGCGCATGGACTCTTCGACATTACAGTAAAAGCCCAGGGCGACCTGCATATCGATGTTCATCACACCGTCGAAGATGTCGCCCTGGTGCTCGGCTCGGCCTTCGACCAGGCGCTCGGCGACCGCAAGAGCATTACCCGCATGGCGAGTTTCTACGCCCCGATGGACGAAACCCTGGCCTTCGTCGCCCTCGATTTATCGGGACGCCCCTACAGCGTCATCGCCGCCGCATGGGGCAGCGCGCCAGTTGGAGGTATCCCCGCCAGCCTGTTCCCGCACTTCTTCGAGAGTTTCGCCATCACCGCACGCTGCAACCTGCACGCCCGCATCCTCTACGGACGCGACGACCACCACAAAGCCGAAGCCCTTTTCAAAGCCTTTGCACGCGCCCTCGACGCGGCCACGACCGTGGACGGCAGACGGCAGACCGTTCCGAGTACAAAAGGTACTTTGACCCAATAAAGTGGTACACGGAACACACGGAAAACACGGATTGGCACGGAAAAACTTAAGAAAACTTCCGTGTTG
>DAOTZM010000342.1:0-4104 GCA_034434035.1 Anaerolineales bacterium | reverse complement strand
GATGCGGGCGCGCTCGTCTTGTTGGATGCAGCGCCCCAGCACTTTGCCATACATGCCCGCGCCGATAATGCCGATTTGATAAGCCATAGGGGTTCTCCTATTCGTATCCGCGCGTTTTGGCTTCTTCGAGTATCACTTCGGTGGCGGTGGCCCCGCTGCGGGCGCAGCCCAGTTCGCGGACTTTGAGCAACTGGTCGAGGTTGCGCACGCCGCCGGCCGCTTTGAGATGCGCTTCGGGCGCGGAATGCTGGCGCATGAGTTTCAAATTACGTTCGGTGGCGCCCTGGTAGTTGTAATCGCCGCCCAGGACTTTGCCGATGTTGATGACCATATCAATTTCGGTTGAGCCATCCCGGATGGCCTGTTCGGCCTCGGCGACTTTGATTGGGGTGGCATTGTTCCCATGCGGGAAGCCGATGACGGAGCAAACGCCCACGCTGGAACCTGCCAGCGCTTCTTTTGCCATCTTCACCGCGTAAGATTTGACGCAGACGGTGGCGGCATGGTACCTGCGGGCCGCCTCGCAGTCTTTGAGAATCTCGGCGTCGGTCTGCTCTGCGTAAAGCGAATTTCTGCTCATCTCAACAGTTCGACGAGTTCGGTCAATCTGGCGACCTGGTATGTAACCGGCAGGCCGGTGGTTTTGCCGGCGGGGTTGTACCAGCAGGTGTCGATGCCGTACTCCAGGCCGCCGCGCATGTCGGAGGTCAGGCTGTCGCCAATCAACAGGACGGTTTCTTTGGGCGGGCCGCCGATGCCGCGAAAGACGGCCTCGAAGTAGTCACGGGAGGGTTTGGCCGCGCCGACTTCTTCGGAGATGAAGACTCGCTCGAAACTGTCGCGCAGGGCCGAGCGTTCCAGCCGGGGGCGTTGGACATCTTTCAGGCCGTTCGTCACCAGCGCAAGGTGAAAGCGTCCTTGAACTGCGCCGATGACTTCTTCCGCGCCGGGCAGCAGGTCGGCGCCGAGGGCCAGATTCCGCAGGTAAAGCGGCGAGACCGTTTTCGGGTCGCCCGCCATCCCCGCTTCGTCGAAGAACAGGCGGAAGCGTTTGACCCGCAACTCCAGCGAGGTCACTTCGCCGCGCTCGAACTCCTGCCAGACTTGCTGGTTGTAGCGGGAATACATCTCGAAGTATTCCGGGCGGAAGGGCAGGTTGCTCTGTTCCAGCGTCCAGCGCAGGGCGTTGGCTTCGGCGCGGGGAAAGTCGAACAGGGTGTCATCGGCATCGAACAGCAGCCAGGTATATTTCAACGCTGCTCCTTTACCAGCGAGCCGGTCAGGTCGTAGGCCATGCCGCCGGTAATCTTGACCTTCACCATCTCGCCGACTTCCGCTTTCCCTTCAGCGAACACCAGCCCGTCAATTTCGGGCGCGTCGCGGTACGAGCGGCCAATCGTCAGGCCTTTGTCGCAGCCCTCGACCAGCACGTCGAGCGTCTTGCCGACGTAGGACTGGTTGATTTGGAGGGAGATGTTCTGCTGGCGTTCCATCAGCCGCTCCCAGCGTTCCTGTTTGACCTCGGCGGGAACCGGGTCGCCGAGGGCCTCGCTGGTTGTGCCTGGCTCGAAGGAGAACTGGAAGGCGCCGACCCGGTCGAATCGGATTTCCTCGATAAAATCGAGCAGCGCCTGGAACTCTTCTTCCGTTTCGCCGGGATAGCCAACGATGAAAGTGGTGCGGATTGCCAATCGCTGCCCTGAGCCTGCCGAAGGGTCGGCAAAAGCGGCGCGCATTTTGGCGAGGGTTTTATGGACCCACTCGATGTTGGAGGGGCGCTTCATACGGTAGAGTGTTTTGGGGTGGGCGTGCTGGAGCGGGATGTCGAGGTAGGGCAAAATCTGTTTGCGCGAGGCCATCACGTCAATCATCCGGTCGGTGACGTAGCCGGGGTAGGCGTACATGACCCGAATCCAGTCCATCTCGGGGACGGATTGAACGAGGCCTTCGAGCAGGGCTGCCAGGCCGTCTTTCATCCCCAGGTCGTGGCCGTAGTCGGTGGTGTCTTGCGCTATCAGGATGAGTTCGCGGATGCCCATCTCGCGCAGTTCGCGCGCTTCGGCCAGGATGGTCTCCAGCGGGCGGCTGACGGCTGTCCCCTTGATGAGCGGGATGGCGCAAAAGGCGCACGGGCGGCGGCAGCCATCGGCCACTTTGAGATAGGCGCTGGCCCCGGCCACGCTGGCGCGGATGGCGTCGTGCTCATCGCTGCCGACGGTGGCGGCTTCGGGCAGGTGATAGAGCGGTTCGGGATGCGGCGCGGCGCGCAACTGGCCGACGACCTGCACGATGTCCATCCAGCGCCGCGTGCCGAGGATGCCGTCGAGGCCGGGGACTTGCTTCGCCACTTCCACGCCGTAGCGCTGGGTCAGGCATCCGGCGGCGATGAGCAGTTGGCCGTCTTTTTTCTTCTCGGCCAGTTCTTTCAGCGTATTGAGCGATTCTTCTTTGGCCGGGCCGATGAAGCCGCAGGTGTTGACAATCAGCACCCCGGCTTTACGGGCGCTTTCGACGGGTTCGTAGCCGTCATTCATCAGCAGTTGCGCCATCGAGTCGGAATCGACGGTGTTTTTGGCGCAGCCAAGCGAGACGAGATGGAAGGTTTTGCGGGACATACCGGTAAGTATCCTTTTGGTTCTTTGGGAATCTCTGTGATGGGCATTTTTTGTACACGGAACACGCGGAAAACACGGAGCAATACGGAAAAATCGTTATTTCAATTGTCTTTTCCGTGGGTTTACGTCAATTCTGCTCACTTGCGCTGCGCGCAGGCGCAAGTGTCCGTGTACGGGTTTTCACGGTAAATCCCAGAGGCCCATCCTTTTATGTCTTTATGGCAGCGGCGTATCGGTCACGGGCGGCGTAATCGTTGGGGAGGGCGTCGGCGACTGGCGCGGCGTGACGGTGGGCGTGGGGCTGGGGGTGGGGGTGGGCGTCTCGATGCCGTTGAGGGTGTAAATGCGGTTGACGACCTCGCCAAAACTGCCCATCACGCCCAGGTTTTGCTGGTTGTACATGATTTGGAGGGCAGACCCGGAGCCGGTCAATACCTCGACGCGCGATTTCCCCTCGAACTTGAGCGCCGCGCCGGGAACGACGCGCCCCTCCTGTTTGACTTCGCCATCGACGATGACTTTCAGGTATGTGCGTTCCACGACCAGGATGGTCAATTGCAGCCCTGGAGCTGGGGCAAACTCGATGAACGGCGTGGCGGTCGGCGGCAGGAATTCGGGCGGGGCGTCGGTGGGGGCGACTGTTCCCAGTTCAGGGATGCTGGTGGGGGCCGATTCGGGCGTGGGGGTTTCCCCGCCGGACTGGGGGGCGAGCAGCACCTCCGAAATGGAGGGGCCTTCGGTGGCGGTTGGCTCAGTGGATGGGCCGTTGCGCGGCAGCAGGCGGGCTGCGCCCCAGACCGACATCCCCAGCAGGAGCAGCGCCATGCTCCCGCCGAAGATTAAATCGGCAGTGATGAAGCGTTTCAGCCACAGCAACGGGAGCGGGGCGGCGCGGCGTTTGCGCGGGGGCGGCGGCTGGCGTTCCATGCGCCGCGCCTGGAGCGCGTCGGCAAAGCGCAGCAGGAGAGCTTCGGCGTCCAGGTCTAGGAAACTGGCATAGGCATTGAGCAGGCCGCGCGCCTGCACCGGGGAGGGCAGGTCGTCGAAGCCGCCGGTTTCGATTTTTTCGAGATGATGCCGACGGATGCGGGTGTGCCGCTCGATTTCGTCGAGAGTCAGGCTGAGCAGTTCGCGCCGTTCGCGCAGTTGGCTGCCGATTTCGTTGAAAATGACCTGCGATTTGGGCGGCGGGCCGGGGTCGGGTTCCGGCTCGGGTTGCAGGGACTCTGATTCGGGTTCGACGGGAGCGGGGGGAACGGGGGATGATTCGGGGCCTGCGGCGGTTTCTTGCCCGGAGGGAGAATCGGCTTGCGGCGCGGCGAGAGAGGCAGGCGGGGTGGGGGTTTGTTCTACAGCGGACAGGTCGGGGATGGCGAGGCCGGCGCGCTCGGCGATGGCGTGGTCGGCGGCGACGGCGTGCGCTGTGGGACCGGGGGGCTCGGCGGGACGGGCGAGGCCCGGAGCGGGCGCGGAGCATGCGAGCGCGAGG
>DAOTZM010000341.1:0-2426 GCA_034434035.1 Anaerolineales bacterium | reverse complement strand
TCCATCCCGGCCATCGAAGCGCGCTTGCGCAAGGCAGGCGTGGATTACAAACTGGCGCGCACCGAGCGCCCCTGGCATGCGGCGGAATTGGCCGAGCAGGCGGCCCGGGAACGGTATGATGTGGTCGTGAGCGCGAGCGGCGACGGGACGTTCAACGAAACGCTGAATGGACTGATGCGCGCCCGCAAAGCCGGATTCAACCACGCCGCGCTGGGCATGATACCGATTGGCACGGGCAACGATTTTGCCGGGGGCGTGGGCATCCCGGCAGGCTTCGAGCAGAGCATGGATGCGCTGCTGGCGGACAAACGCAAGAAAATTGATGTCGGCCTGGTGAGCGGCGGCGATTACCCGGAGGGGCGTTATTTCGGCAACGGCATCGGCATCGGGTTCGATGCGGCGGTTGGGTTTGCGGCGCTGCAACTGCGCTTCCTGCGCGGGCTGCCGGCCTATCTCCTGGGCGCAATCCAGACGGTCTTTTTCTACTACAAACCGCCGCGCCTGCGCATCGAGATGGACGGGCAGGTAATTGAACAATATTCCCTGATGGTTTCGATTATGAACGGCAACCGGATGGGCGGCGGCTTTCGCATGACGCCGAACAGCCAGCCGGATGACGGGAATCTCGACCTGTGCATTGCCGAGAAGGCCGGGAAACTGCGCATTTTCCAACTGATTCCGATGTTCATCCAGGGCAGGCAGGAAGGACAGCCGGAAATCAAAATGCGGCGCGCCCGCCAGGTCGAAGTGACCGCGCTGGAGGGGGACTTCCCGGCCCACGCCGACGGTGAAACGCTGTGCATTAGCGGGTCGAAACTGACGGTGAACCTGTATCCTGCCGAATTGGAAGTCGTTTACGGGTAGCGTACCCCTCATCTTTCACAACCAGGTGACAGCCATCCCCAAAATGGCTGTCACTTTTCGTTTGCCCCTGCCGTATAATCGTAATATCTGCCAGGAAAATCCCGGATGTTTGTGACGGGAACCCGCCTGCCCCGCAAGGCGTCCTGTGGGAGAAGGAGACAAGCACCATGACCGCCGAACAAAAACCCCGTATCCGCAAAGGATGGGCCGCTGCGCTCATTGGACTTCTTATCGTGATTTGCCTGGGAGGGCTGGGCCTGCTGCTCAACCGCTTTGCGCCGGGCCTGTTCCGGGTTCCCGGCCCTGAGGCGACGATTCCCGTTCAGGGCGGGACGAGTTCCCAGACGGGTGAAACTTCCGGCGGCCAGGAAGGCGAGGCGAAGATGAATATTCTCTTGAGCGAAGGACAATCGCAACCGGAGCAGGTGGAACGGCCCCCGCTGGCGACCGGCGACCCGCTTTCGGAAGAAGAAATTGCCCGTATCCTGGCGCGCCTGCCCGCGCTGGAAGCGGGTTCCGCGCAGCAGGCCGAATTCAAATTCCCGACCGAGTTGCTGCCGCCGCCGCGCCCCGGTCAAACCGTTCGGGATGCGTTCCCGCCCCTCGAAACGGGAATCCCGCCTGTGACCGGGGGCGAAGCGGGGCCGCTCGAAGTGCTGCGCTATGCGCCGGAGGGCGAAATCCCCATCGCGCCGTTCCTCTCCATCACCTTCAACCAGCCGATGGTTCCGCTCGGCACATTGAGCGACCTCGCGCTTCGGGATGTGCCGGTCGTCATCGAACCCTCCCTGCCCGGAACCTGGCGCTGGCTGGGGACGAAGACCCTGACCTTCGAGTACGATTCCGACCTGGTGGACCGCCTGCCCAAAGCCACCGAATACCGCGTCACCGTCCCCGCCGGGACGAAATCGATGAGCGGGAATGCCCTGGCCCAGGCCGTGACCTGGACCTTTACCACGCCGCCGCCCAAAGTGACGGCGACCTATCCCTACGATACCGCAACCCCGCTCGACCCGCTCTTTTTGATCGCCTTCGACCAACGAATCGACCCGGCGGCCATGCTGGGCTGGATAACGGTGCAAGCGGGCGGGCGGGATGTGGTTGTGCGCCTGGCGAGCGAGGAAGAAATGGCGCAAGATAATCTCTTGCGTTCCCCGGAAGGGCGCTGGCTGGCCTTTAAGGCCCTCGAACCCCTGCCCGCCGATACGCGCATTACTGTGACTGTGCGTGCGGGCGCGCCCTCTGCCGAGGGGCCGCTGGTGACGCGCGAGGCGCAGTCGTACAGTTTTTCGACCTACGCGCCGCTGCGTATCGAGGAATATGGCTGCTCGTGGTACGGGGACAACTGCCCGCCGCTCACGCCGTTCTACATCCGCTTCAACAACCCGATTGACCCGCAAACCTTCAGCGAAGGAATGCTGCGGGTCGAGCCGGAAATCCCCGGCGCGTCGGTCAGCCTGTACGGCAACACGCTCAACATTCGCGGCCAGACCAGCGGCCAGACGACCTATAGCGTGACAGTCAGCGGAGAGATTCAAGACATCTTTGGACAGAAATTGGGC
>DAOTZM010000340.1:0-4245 GCA_034434035.1 Anaerolineales bacterium | reverse complement strand
CCCCGTTTCCTTCTCTCAGGACGGCTCGGGTTCGCAAGACTCGCTTTGCCCTTGCAAGCCAGGCGTTTAGGCAGTCAGGCCGAGTTCAGACATGCGCGCCAGAACTTCATCGGCGGGCGCTATCCGTCTCAGTACCTTTCCACGCTGAAACTCTATCAGATCACGTTCCACTCCCAGACGCTAATGGATGGTCAAATCAGCCTCGACAGCCAGGTTGGCGCAGGCAGCACGTTCACCATCATCCTCCCTTTACGCTATAAACAGGAGCAATCCCCGTGAACAAACCGCTCGCGCTCATCGTAGAAGATGACATCCATCTCTGCCAAATTTACGCAAAAGCCTTGGCCGTTGACTTCGAGACGGAAATCGCCAACGATGGAAGCACGGCGCTCATGCGGCTGGCGCAAATCGCCCCGGAAGTGATTCTCCTCGACCTGAACTTGCCCGGCCTGGGCGGGAAAGACATCCTGGCCGACATTCGTTCCAACCCCAACCTGAAAAGTGCGCATGTGATACTCTGCACCGCCGACTCACAACAGGCAAACATACTTCAGGAACAGGCTGATATTGTCATGCTTAAACCGGTCAGCCCTGCCCAGTTACGGCAAATTGCCGCGCGGTTTGCATAAGTCGATAATTCTGCCACAAAATAGCCCCTGCCAGCCATCCTGCTGACAGGGGCAAATGATTTGCCGGAACTAATCGATAACCCCTTCCTGCACAAAACGGGACAACTCACTGACGCTCCACTGCTCGAGTCCCAGTCTTTCCACCGTGCGCCCGCGCCGCCAGTAGTCGGTTTTGTGGATGATGCTGCACAGCCGGATAACGCTTTCCATCCCGCGCACGCTCACGCCATAGCGCATCCCCAGCGAAGCAATCGGCACCAGGCTCATCGGCACATCCTCGAAAATATAGCGGTGATTAAGCGTGGGCGGGGCCTTGATGCCATAGTAGCCCGGCTGGTTGTGGATGGCCTCGTACAGGTCGGCCCCGGTCGTATCGTAGGCCAGTTTCAGCCACTCCAACGACGTACGGGCGCGGATACCCACCGCGGAAGCTACCGTGACCCGCTCGCGGTCCAGCACCTCCAAGGCGCGCGCTACCGAGGGCGTTACTCCATCGATATAAAACTGGTAATCACCGTGCGTATGCTCAATCCAGCCCGCGTTGAGCAAGGTCAGGGCCGGGTGGAAAATCGCGCCCATGTTGTTCAGGCCGGTGTGCAGCACATCCACGCCATCGATATATTGCGGATAGGCGTGATGGATAGCTTCCAACACCAATTCGTTGCGCGTAGATGGTAGCGCGGCCAGCGGTACCGCCTCCTTGATACGAAAAATGCGCGCCTGGGCCGGGCCATCGGCGCGGCTGGCGTAGATGAACGTCTCCGCCTCGGCCACCGTCACATCGGCAGTGCAACCATTGGCGCGTATCACCCGCACGAATTCGACCGCGCCCAGGGTGCGGCCTGGATGCAAAATCACAATCTGCCCGTCTTTCAGGTAAGGCGCGGAAATTTTCGCAACATCGGCGTGCGCCGAGGAAGGCAGCACCACCATAATGACCTGTGCAAAGCCAATCGCTTCGGCGATATCCGATGTTACCAGGCCGATTGCCCCAAAAGAATGCGTGCTGGTTTCGGGGATTTCCAGGTCGATGCCGCCGCGTTTTTTGATGACCTCGATATGGTCGAAAGAACGATTCCACAGAGCAACTTCTGCGCCCATGCTTGCAAGGTGCGCGGCCATGGCTTTACCGCCATGCCCCGCGCCGAGTACGGTGTAACGTTCGGCCATAGTATTCTCCTGTAGAAAACGTAAGACGGGATTAATTCCGTCTCACTGCTTGTTGAATGCGGACTTTCTCTGGGATGGGGCGTCCCTCGCCGTCGACGGCTTCGCACGCCCCGTTGACAACGCGCGTCCGAATCTGGCCGCGCCCAAACCGGTTGTTCCGTAACTGGGGCGCATCCATCAGCCCCATGGTGACCGATTTCGCCAGGGTGGCAGCGTCGGCCCAGGGGTCCTCCACCCCCGGCCCGGCGATGTCGCGGATGGCATCGAGCAAGACACGCGCTTCAGAGACGAGATGCTGCTTGCGTTCCTGCACTTGGGGGGCTTTGGTCATATCGGGCGCGCCGAGCGCGTTGTTGATGGCGCGCCGCGCAATTTTGACCGCCTCGATGATGTCATCGGCGGTGGCAGCGTGGTCGGCCTCGGTATGCCCGACGATGTGATAAATGTGCGGGCGAAGAGCCATTTGCAGGTAGGTGCTGGCGGCTAAGTGTCCGCGCGCGGCGCTGGGGTCGAGGGGATGCGAAAGCAGGCCGATGCGGGTTTGCTTCCAGATTCTGAAAACTGAAGGGTGAAGATTGTCCGGGCTTCCCGGTTTCCCTGTTTCCCGGTTTTCCTGCCCAGAAGAAAGCGGCGCAATCATCTCCATCACCGCCAGCATCTTTGCCAAATCCATCGCGTCGCTCGCGCCGGGCGGGCTGTTGAACATCATCTGCGCGATGTAGTCCCTAACGCCATACTGTTTGGCGTTATAGGCCGAGAGAAAGGCCGCAACGACATACACGACATCTGGCGCGTCACGCATCCCCCAATGATGAGGCTCATTCAATTCGACCGGAATATCCCGCTCGCCGTACCAGGCCATGACTTGCTGGTGCTGGCGGATGGAACCTTCTAAATCCCAGGGGCCGCGCCCGTCCATCTGGTTGAACCAGTAAAGCGGGATGGCGCACCAGGCGTTGTGAATCGTCTCGGTCAGCACTTCGGCATAGCGGATGAAGTCGTCGGTTCCCGAATAAGCCCGCAGCATGGGGTAGTTCCCGCGGCGGCTGGCCCGGTACAAGGTGCGGAAGTCATCGGGGGTACGCACCGGCACGCCGCCCGCTCCCTTGCGGCGCGGGTCCTGCCGCTCGGGATGGAAGAAGTTTTCCTGGGCGTCCTGGTCGGTGCCGAGTGAAATCAGGTCGAGTGCCCCGGCCTCGGCGATTTTCTCGATACCCGCGATGGTGGCTGCCATTGTTGGCAGGCCAAAGTGGTGACGCAGGATGGGATAAGGCGACTTCCATGTAATTCGCGCGGTGGTCGTCTGCGGGTAGTCTGCTTCGGTGGCGGCCTGGGCGGGGAGTCCCTTCAGGTAAGCGAGAACCTGCTCAGGTTCCTCGCTCCCGTCGAATATCTTCTCGAAAAAGTCGATGTTTGCTGCCCTTTCGGCCACAGGCGGCGTACCGGCAAAAGCGAATCGCACGCCCGCTTCATGCAGGTCGCTGGCGGCCTCGGCAAACTGACCAAGCAGGCGCTCACCGGTTTCAGGCGTCAGGCGGTAGGAGACGCCTACCAAATCTGCTTTTTCTTTGCGGGCAGCCTCCAACAGGGTTTCGACCGGCACCGCAGGGCCGAGGAATATAGTGTTCCAACCCGCCTGTTCCGCCAGCCGCAGGAAATTGGACACGCCCGCCACATGGACGCATTCGCCCAGGGCGGCAGCGATGACCGTTTTCGTCATCATCTACTCCTTTCTTGTCGTAACTTGCAAACAATGGATTCCTTGCGCAGATACCAGTAAAGCGCAAAGAACGCGAGCAACTCTATCTCGCTCAATCTGTCAAAATCATTATACCAATTCCATCCAAACTTGTAACCACAGAGCCTCCCGGGAAATTGCCTCCGGGAGGTTTTCGTTTTATAAACCAGTGGTAAAAAGTCGCCAGGTTTGTAACTTCTCAAAAAAAATGGGGAAACGTCCCGACACTTGCGCCTGCGCGACAAGCGCAGGTGAGGTTTGCTTGAAAAACCTGGTTGAGCCGTTCGAACCGCTCGGCTGAGCGCTCGCGACGAAGCCTTCGGGACGGTGCTTTTTGCGGCACTGGCTTCCTTCGATGCCTGTTCGCTGCCTCGTTTCGCGGTGAAATTGCTCGACTTTCCAATAGTCCGCGCGCTGCGCCGAAGGCGGACAGCACTACCCGGAAAACTTTCACCTTATGTTCAGCAGGAAAGCCTTTGATTTTGATGCTCTTGCCATGCTGCTTCTCGGCTTCGTTCCAGGCCAAACTATCAACCCGTTGGTAAGGTTTTTCGCCGCCAGAGTCATCTGCCTGCCGGTTATCTTTCAACGGACAGTGGTAGATTTTGCCGAACTTTTCCTGACTCTGCCGGCATTTGTGGTTAACGGCTAACACCGGCCATTGAAGTTGAAATCATCAGGTTGCGCAGCCAATTGTCATGATAAACG
>DAOTZM010000339.1:0-4547 GCA_034434035.1 Anaerolineales bacterium | reverse complement strand
TGGGCGTAAATCAGCGCGTCGGAGAAGGGATACGGCTCGAAGTTGGGGGCGCGCGGCGGGGTGGCGAAGAAGCCGGGGAGGAGGGGGTCGTTCAACCAGAGTACACCAGTAAACAGGTAGACAAGTAGAAAAGCAAACAGGTCGAGGCGGGTTTGGGGCAGGCGCGGGAGCAGAAAACCCGCTAAAAGGGCAATCGCCAGGGCGAGAAGGACTTGCCATTCAAAGAAGGGCGTGGCGGGGCAGCCGAAGGAACCGTCGCGGGAGGGGGTGAGACCCCAGCGGGTGGCGAGGATGAGGAGCGCGGTCAAAATAAGGGCGGCGAGGATGATGAGGAAAGCGCGTAATTGGTAATTGGTAATTGGTATTTTGCGGTTGGGGCGGTGCAGCCAGAGCCATTCCAGCCCGGCCAGGGTGAACCAGGCGGCGAGCGGGGTAAGGCGCGAGGCGTAGGCGGCATAGGTGTAGGCGGCCTGCCCCAGGGCGTGGAGGCTGAGCAGGGTCAGCGGGGCGGCCAGGGCGGCGGCGAGCGCCAGGAGGTAGAGAATGTTGTGGATAGCGGGAGCAAGAGTCAGTGGGGCAGTTCTCGTTCGGGAGCGGAACCAGGCCAGGGCTGAGAGTCCGCTCAGGGTCAGGGCAATGCCCAGGAGTATCCATCTCCCCACAGAAAAACCGCCCGAATCGCTGGGCAGGAAGATTAACCACAGGAAGGCAAGGATGCCCTGAGCAGTCCACAGGGCGAACAGGGTTGGGCAGGTCATTTTGAGTTGCGGGCGGGTTGTTTTTTGGCGGCGGCTGGGATTTCAGGCAGGATGCGGTCGAGGTTGCGCACGCAGAAGTTGACAAAAATATCGCGGTTGACCACCAGCCGCACGGCGGTGGGCAGGAATTCGTACAATCCGCCAACGGCGGCGGCCAGGGTCGTTTCGCTGCGCAGGGTGGCGAGCGCAGCCGGGCCAATTTTTTCGATCAGCAGGGTTTTAATGAGCGGAACCTGCTTTTCGAGCAGGGCGGCGTAGGCGGTGTAACTGAACGGGACGGTGGCTTTTTCGTCCACTTTTGCGGCGCGCGCAAATTTGTGTCCGGCGGCGGACAGGGCGGCTTTGGCGGTTTTGAGATGTTCGCGTTTGACCAGGATGTAGTCGGTGTCGAAGGTGGAGACGGCAAAGATGGGGATGCTGGCGGCGGCGAGGGTGGAGGCGATGCCTGCCAGGATGCCGGTCTCGCTGAAATCGAACGGGCCGGTCACTTTGAGAACGCTCCAGCCTGGCTCCGATTTTTCGCTCTCGATGTTGATTTTGCCCGGCGCGACGATGGAGAGTTCCTCGCCCGAACCGCTGATGCTGTAAAACGGGCTGGATGTGACGCTTTTTGGGATGCCCGCGCCCGGTTTCAGGCGGTGGATGGTGAAGGGGCCTTCGAGGATGCTGAATTTGAGGGGTTTCATCGCGCGCTCCTTGTGGGTGGGTCTATTATAATCGCCCGCGTTCTTTCCTTGACCTTCATCGTTATCTACACTACAATCTGCCCGCTATGTTCGAGAATCTGACCAACCGCCTGAACCAGGTCTTTGACCAATTGCGCCGCCGGGGGAAACTCTCCGAAGCGGATGTGGACGCCGCCATGCGCGAAGTGCGCCTGGCCCTGCTCGAAGCCGACGTGCATTACAGCGTCGTCAAGGATTTCGTCAACCGCGTCAAAACCCGCGCGGTGGGGGCGGAAGTCTCGAAGGCGCTCAATCCCGGCCAGCAGGTCATCAAAATCGTCCACGAGGAATTGATTGGCACGCTCGGCGAGCCGGCCCCGCTCAATCTCTCTGGCCCGAAGCCGCGCGTGGTGATGCTGGTCGGTCTGCAAGGCTCCGGCAAGACCACCCACGCCGGGAAACTCGCCAAACAACTGCGCTCGAAAGGCGAGCGGGTGATGCTGGTGGCGGGCGACCCCTACCGCCCGGCGGCGGTCCAGCAGTTGCAGCAGTTGGGCGAGCGCGTCGATGTGCCGGTGATTGCCGACCTGAACAAAAAACCGCCCGAATTGGCCGCCTATGCACTCGACCAGGCCCAAAAAGGCGGCTACACGGTGATGCTGGTCGATACGGCTGGCCGCTCGCAGCTCGATGACGCCCTGATGAACGAACTGAAGGCGATCGAAAAGAAAATTTCGCCGGTCGAAGTGCTGCTGGTCGTGGATGCGATGATAGGCCAGGAAGCGCTGCGCGTGGCCGAAGGATTCCGGGATAACGTCTCGATTACCGGCCTGATTCTGACCAAGATGGACGGCGATGCGCGAGGCGGGGCGGCCATCTCCATCCGCTCTGTGACCGGGGTTCCGATTAAGTACCTGGGCACCGGCGAAAAACTGGACGCCCTCGAGACGTATGACCCATCTCGATTGGCCTCGCGCATTCTGGGCATGGGCGATGTCATCGGCCTGATAGAAAAAGCCGAGGCCGCCTTCGACGCCCAATCGGCCCAAAAACAGGCCGAGAAGATGATGAAGGGCGAACTGGATTTGCAGGACTGGCTCGAACAGATGCGCCAAATGCGCAAAATGGGGCCGCTCGCCCAACTGCTGGAGATGCTGCCCGGTCAGTTGGGGCAGGCCGCCAAACAGGTCGACCCGCGCGACATCGAGAACAATTTCAAACAAATCGAAGCCATCATCAGTTCGATGACGACCTCCGAACGCCGCAACCCCGACCTGCTCAACGCCTCGCGCCGCCGCCGGATTGCCGCTGGTTCGGGGAATGACGTGCAGGCCGTTAACCGGTTGATGAAACAGTTCCGCGAGACGCAAAAATTGATGAAAACCCTGCAAAAGACCGGCATGAAAGGCCTGCCGAAATTGTTTGGGTAATCCCTTCATATAATTCCACTTATCAGGTAAAATGACTGTTCGGGTAAACCAGCCCTGCGGTCGCGTCCTTTCGCGCCCCCTCACCCGCCGGACTGATTAAGCCTGCCGAAACCATCGGAGGGTATGCGCCTCGGACGGAGCGAGCCGTCCTCAGCCATGCTCGTCAAATCATCTTCAGTTCAAATCAAAAAGGAGCAAGTCAATTCCATGGTTCGCATTCGTCTTCGCCGTGTCGGCCTTAAGAACCAGCCGTCTTACCGTATTGTCATTCAGGACAAGGAAAGCCCCCGCGATGGGCGCTTTATCGAGATTATCGGCTTTTACAACCCGCGCACGGAACCTTCCACCATCACCGTTGATGAAGCCAAGGCCTTCGACTGGATGTCGAAAGGCGCCCAGCCGACCGATTCGGTCGCGTCCCTGTTCAAAACCACCGGCACCCTCGACCGGTTTGCCCGCTTCAAGAAGGGCGAGGCCATCGAGACCCTGGTTGCCGAGGCCCAGGCTGCGGAAGCCAGGCGCAACACCACCAACAAAACCCGCAAGGATTAAGTTCAACCTGACATGCCTGGCAGGTTTCCAAAACCTGTCAGGCTTATCTTTTTAGAGGAGCCAATGAAAGCCCTCACCGAATATATTGCCAAGGCGCTCGTCGAACATCCAGAAGAAGTGGAAATCACCCAATCCCGCCAGGGAAGCCGCGTGCGGCTCGAAATGAAAGTCGCCAAAGATGATATGGGACGGGTGATAGGACGCAACGGGCGCGTCGCCAACGCTATCCGCGTCTTGCTGCGGGTCGCCGCCGAACGCGACGGACAGCAGGTCACCCTCGACGTGGTGGAACCTTGACGCTCACCCAACAAGCGCCAGATAAGTCTGGACACCCAGGCTCGCCCACCACTGGCGAGCCTGTCTATTTAGCGGTTGGCCTGCTGCGCCGTCCGCATGGCCTGCGCGGCGACATCCTGTTCACGGTCACGACCGATTTCCCCGAGCGGCTGCGCCCCGGGACGCTGGTTTACTTCGGGGACGACAAGCGGGAGATGAAAATCACCCGCCGCCGCCCGCACAACGATGGCATTATTTTCGGTTTTGAGGGCATTTCCACCCCCGAACAAGCCGCCAAATATACCGGAAAGACTGTTTTTGTCCCGGCGGAAGGCCGCCCCCCGCTGCCGGAAGGCGAATACTACCATCACCAAATCATCGGCCTGGAGGTGTTCGACGAAGCGGGAGCAAGCCTCGGCGTGGTCAGCGAGATTCTCGAAACCGGGGCAAACGATGTCTATGTAGTGAAAAATCCTGCCGGGCGCGAACTCCTGCTTCCGGCCCTCGAACAGGTTGTGCTGGAAATCGACCTGGAGCGGAAATTGATGAAAGTCCACCTGTTACCGGGTTTGGCTGAGGAAGAGTATCCGTAAATCAATATTCGATAACTCGATATTCGATACTTGATGCTCGAATAACGAATAACGAGTAACGAATACTCGAATAACGAATGCTCGAATAACGAGTAACGAATACTCGAATAACGAATTCTCGAATAACGAGTAACGTATGGACGACAAGCGTTTCTGGGTTGGGTTTACCCTGGTTAAAGGAATCGGAGCGGTGCGATTGCGCGCCCTGCTCGGTTACTTCGGCGACGCTGAAACCGCCTGGAACGCCTCCCTGTTCGACCTGGTCGCCGCCGG
>DAOTZM010000338.1:0-3437 GCA_034434035.1 Anaerolineales bacterium | reverse complement strand
CGAGCGACAGCGAGAAATCTTCTCCCAGTGCGCAAGATTTCTCCCCGCTGCGCGGCTCGAAATGACAAGAATAAGATATGAATTACAGTTTAGATTGTTTTGTCCGGTAGAGAAAACTCCAGTAAGAAAACATACGTTGGAATAACCGTCCCGAAGGCTGCCTGCTATGCTGCGCGCGCATAGTCTGAAAAAGCCTTCGGGACGGTTTCACATACCACCAGGCAAAACATCATGTAAAATAAGCAGGTATATCATTTCCGCGGAGCGGCTATGGCAATTGACCTGAAAGGCAAAGTAGTACTCATCACCGGCGCGTCTTCCGGCTTTGGCGAGGACGCCGCCAAACTGTTCGCGCAGGAAGGCGCATCGGTCGTCCTGGCCGCCCGCCGCATCGAGCGGATGCAGGCCGAAGTGGCGCGCATCCATGCCCAGGGCGGCGAAGCCATGGCCACCCCGGTCGATGTGGTCAACCGCGCCGACATCGAAAACATGGTCAAGAGCGTTCTGGAAAACTATGGCCGCATCGACATCCTGTTCAACAACGCCGGTTTCGGGCGGCTCGACTGGCTCGAAAACCTGGCCCCCGACCGCGACATCGAAACCCAAATCGCCGTCAATCTCACCGGCCTCATCGAAGTCACCCGCGCCGTGCTGCCCTTCATGATTGCTCAACAATCCGGCCATATCATCAACATGTCGTCCGTGGCAGGCTGGCTGGCCGCGCCCATGTACACCGTCTACGCCGCCACCAAGTTCGGCGTGCGCGGCTTCACCGAATCGCTGCGCCGCGAGGCCGCCCCCTACGGAATCCACGTCAGCGGCATCTACCCCGGCCCGGCGGCCACCGAATTCGGTCAGCACACCGGCCAAAGTGAACTAAAGCAATTCAAAGCCCCCTCCTGGACGACCATGACATCAGAATACGTTGCCCGGCAAGTGGTGGCCGTCGCCAAACGCCCGCGCCGCCGACTCATCATCCCCTGGTGGTTTCGCCCGGCCATTTGGGCCGATGACCGCCTGCCCTGGCTGGTCGATTGGCTCATTAAAATCGGCTTTACCAACAAACATCGCGCCTGACACCCGACACCCTGGAACCCTGCCCATGACCCTCTACCCGCAACGCCTCGCCCGATTCGCCGAGCTGCTGGCCGCTGCCGGCCTCGACGCCGCCGCCCTCAACCCCGGCCCCACCCTCACCTACCTGACCGGCCTGCGCTTCCACCTGATGGAACGCCCGACCGTGCTGGTGGTTGCGCCCGGAAAAGAACCGGCCCTCATATTGCCAGAATTAGAGATGGCAAAAGTGGCTGGGCTGTCGTACCCGGTTCACGCCTTCCCCTACGGCGAAAACCCCGAAACCTGGCCGCAGGTCTTTCGTAGCGCCCTGCACAGCCTGGATTTGTTCGGGCGCACCATCGGCGTCGAACCGCGCGCCCTGCGCGTGCTGGAATTGCGCTTCCTGGAATACGGCGCGCCGGGCGCCCACATTGTCCCGGCAGATGCCGCGCTGACCGACCTGCGCATCCGCAAAGACGCGGAGGAAATCGCCAAAATGCGCCAGGCCGTTAAAATCGCCCAGGACGCGCTCGAAGCAACGCTCCCGCTCATCAAAATCGGCATGACAGAGCAGGAACTCGCCAACGAACTGGTCATCCAACTGTTGCGGCACGGCTCCCAGCCCGAAATGCCTTTCTCGCCCATCGTGGGCGGCGGGCCAACCAGCGCCAACCCGCACGCCTCGCCCGGCGAGCGGAAAATTCAGGCAGGCGATTTGCTTCTGTTCGACTGGGGCGCGGCTTATGACGGCTGCATCTCCGACCTGACGCGCACCTTTGCCGTCGGAGAAATCGATTTCAAACTCCAACAGATTCACAAAATCGTGCAGGAAGCCAACGCTGCCGGGCGCGCCGCCGGGAAACCCGGCCTGCCCTGCGCCGTCGTGGACAAAGCCGCCCGCGAAGTTATCGAAAAAGCCGGTTATGGCATCTACTTCACGCACCGCACCGGGCACGGCATCGGCATGGAAGGCCACGAAGAACCCTACATGCGCGGCGATAACATGAAACTGCTCGAACCCGGCATGTGCTACACGGTCGAACCGGGCATTTACCTGCCCGGCGAGGGCGGCGTGCGCATCGAAGATAACCTGGTCGTCACCGACACCGGCTCCGAATCGCTCAGCGACATGCCGCGTGAAATCCGCGTGGTGGGATAACCCCGACGGTAGACGATAGACCGTAGACCATAGAGCGACCTCCATCATCTCTGGAGTTTAGAGTTCGTTTGCAATCAAAACCTTTTGGACACGGATGACGCGGATTACACGGATTTTTCTTAAAAAATCCGTGCGCCCCCTGCGGGGGCCGTCCGTCGAATCCGTGAAACTTGTACTGAGCCTGTCGAAGTATCCGTGTACAGTTCTCAGGTTTTTCACGCCAAATCAGCCAGGTATTTTGTCTTTCAGGGCGAATCAAAATGAACTCTAAACTCAAGTTTTTAGGAAAGCCAACATGGAAATCATCCCCTCCTGCCTCGACCTGCTCGACCGTCAGCGCGAATCCGCCTTTGAAGCGCTCGAAGGCTTGAGCGAGTCCCAAATCTGGCAGCGCCCGGCCCCCAAAGAGTGGAGCATCGGCGAAATCATCGACCATAACTATTTGCTCATCGCCAGTTTCCTGCCGCTCGTCCGCTGGAGGTGGAATACTTTTGGCTGGTACGGGCGAATGCGCCGCCATAGACCCTACGCCACCGAAATCGACGATGTCTACCGCCGCCAACGTTTCCCAATGTGGGTCGGCTTTTTATGGACGCCGCGCCACAACCCGCGCAAACCCGTCCCGCTGGCCCAACTCCAGGCCGAAACCCGCGAACTGCACGCCCAAATTCGCGCCTTTTATACCGGCAAGGACGAAGACGTGCTCGGCAATGTCTATCTTTATGACCCCGTCATCGGCTGGTGCAATCTCATTACCACGTTACGAGTCGGCATTTACCACGACCAGTTGCATTTCGACGACGTTTTCAAACTGGCGAAAACCCTGAAAAACACAAGCGCGAAAAACGCTTAATGCCGTAATGCAGCCCTGCTCGATGACTTTTTCGCCCGCCACAGCGACCGTTTTTCGTGGGTTCGCCCCCAAGCCGGGCCAATTGCCTTCCCCAAACTGCTCAGCGGCCAGGTGGAAACTTTCTGCGATGAACTCGTCCACGAAAGCGGCGTGCTGCTCCTGCCCGGAACGATGTACGACCACCCAGGCGATCATTTCCGCCTGGGCTTTGCGCGCCAGAACATGCCCGAAGCGCTGGCGCGCCTGGAAGAATTTGTAACTACCTACCCTCACCCTGCCCCTCTCCCAAAGGGAGAGGGAAACGGATACAAAAAGCGGATTTTTATGCCGAAAACGACAATTTCGTCCGAGATTTCTCCCCTCTCCCAC
>DAOTZM010000337.1:0-19492 GCA_034434035.1 Anaerolineales bacterium | reverse complement strand
TCGAGCGACAGCGAGAAATCTTCTCCCAGTGCGCAAGATTTCTCCCCGCTGCGCGGCTCGAAATGACAAGAATAAGATATGAATTACAGTTTAGATTGTTTTGTCCGGTAGAGAATGAATGGGACAGCCAGAAAGCGGCTGTCAACCTGCGCAAGCATGGCGTTACGTTTGAGTTGGCTTGTGAATCGTTCTTTGACCCGTTTGTTTGCTATCTCGATGATGAAGTGGTCGATGGTGAAATTCGAGAGACAATCATTGGCCTGACCACGAGTTGGCAATTGCTGTATGTTGTTTACGTAACGCGAGATGATTCGATTCGGACTATTTCTGCTCGATTGGTATCAAATGCAGAGAGAGAACTTTATGAAAATGAATAAACTGACCCAGCGATTGCGAAAAGACCGTCCCATGACGATGGTAAGCATTCGCATTCCAGACGATGTTTTGGATGACTTGAAACGTGTTGCGCCCATGCTGGGCTTTTCGGGCTATCAGGCCCTGATAAAGGCCTATATTGGTCAAGGGTTGCGGTCTGACCTGGAACGCCTGGAAGGCGGCGTCGAGCTGACGGCATTGATTGAAAGCCTGCGCAAAAAAGGCGTAACCGACGATATTATTTCTTCTGCGATGGCTGAAGTACAAAGCGCGTCGCACACAGATTGAAAAGTGACAATGTTGCGGGAGTAACCGATGGGATTTCTCAAAAAACTATTCAGCGGTTTCAGCGCGAAGCCCGAAAAACGCTACTACGTTTTCCAGGTCAAATGCAAACGCTGCGGCGAAATCATCGAAGGCCGCGTGGATGTGGATAACGATTTAAGCGTCGAATACGAGGATGGGGGGGATGTTTTCTATGCCCGCAAAGTGCTGATTGGCGATGGGGGCAATCACTGCTACCAGCAGGTCGAAGTCGGCTTGAAGTTCGATAAGTCGCGCAAATTAATCGACCGGCGGGTTGAATCGGGCGGGGAGTTTGTGGAGTAGGACGAAATTTATTCCGTCCGTTTGTTGCTGACGGGATAAATCTCGTCTCACCGCGTCAACTCTACAATAAACGTATCCAGCGCCAGGTCGAGCGGCATCACGCCGGTTTTGGCGGCTTCGTCCATCGCCAGCAGGCGGCGGTAGATGGACGTGAGCGTCTCCATGCTGAACTTGCGGGCCTGGTTCCAGGCTTTTTCGGCCACGAAGGGATGAGTCCCCAGCGCGGCGGCGGCTGCTTGCAGCGTGCCGCCTTCGTCCATTACTTCGCGGGCAATCGTCAGCAGGCGGAATTGTCGAATCACCATCCCAAACAACTCGAAAGCGTCCTTATCTTCCAGCAGGCGGTGTAACAACTTCTGCGATTTCCTGCCGTCGCGCAGGCCGAGCGCGTCCACCAGTTCGAACACATCCACGCTGGCGGTGACAATGCTGACTGCCTCCACGTCCTCCAGCCCGATGGGGTGGGCGTAGTTGACGTAGGTCAGCAGTTTGGTAATTTCCTGGGCGGCCTGGCGGGTCTGCTCGCCGGTCATCTCGGCCAGGCGCGCCGCCGCGCCCGGTTCGATACTCCCGCCCTGGCGTTTGGCCTCGGCCACAATCCAGCCGGGCATTTCGCGCTGTTTGGGCAGCAGGAAGGCCCTGGCTTCGGCGGTCTCGGCGTGTTTGGCGGCCCATTTCACCATCCAGTGATTGGGGATTTCCTTTTCCTTGACTTCTTCCGGGTCGATGATGACCAGTTTGGTCGAAGGGGGAACGGTTTCGAGAAACGCGGCGAATTTTTTGTGACCCTCCAGCCCGGTATACCGCTTCGAGACATTTTCCAGCAGCACCAGGCGCTGCGCAGCCAGGAAAGGCATGGAGCCGACGGCGTTGGTCAGTTCGTTTTCGCCGGCCTGGCGCGCGTCGAGGCGCGAGGTGTTCATATCCGCCGTGGTGGGGTCGCTGAACATCTTGCCGAATTTGCCCGCCTGCTGGCGGATGGCGTATTCGTCGTTGCCGAAATAATAGTGGATGTGCATCAGGAGCGCGTCACAACCCGGTGAATGTTCTTCGCAACTGGATAAATATCCAGAATGGCGAGTTCGCCGGGGTCCGGTTCGGTGGTGATTCCGTTTTGCAGGGCCGGGCCCAGCCGCTGACCGGCGATAAAAGCCAGCGCCGAAAGAACAACCAGCATCGGCAGGCGTTCCCAGCGCTGGCGGTTGTTCTTCGTCCCGCTCATGCCCCAAAACGCGAACAGGGCCGCCAGCCCGCCGCTGACGACGTAATTCGTGCCGCAGCCGGGATGAATCGCCAGGCCGCGCTCGCCGTTTTGCAGGCGGGTCAGGGCCTCGGTTGCGGCCTCGCGGACGTGTTCGGTCGGCGCGTCGCCGAGCAGGAAAAAGCCGGTCGGGTTCGAGTGCCCGGCCAGCGGGCGTTCCGGGAAGCGCGCCGAAAGGATATGAATGGTGGCATGTTCCAGCGCGTGATTGCGCCGGGTCTGGCTCACCAGGGGGGCTTGAAGGATATTTTCCATGCGCCTATTTTACTACCTGCTGCGCTCCTCGAAAGACTGATACGCCTCGAGCAGGCTGAGTAATACCCGGTCGGTAAAACGGTGCAGGCGGGTCAACATGCGTCCCCAGGCCAGGCCGGGCGGCACGCGCGCGTCCTCGTAAGCGTTAACCAGCGCTTCGAGCAGCCCATTGCGAAAGAACAGGAACGCCTGGGTGGCGTCCACGTTGTTCAGGCCGTAGCGGCGCGCCCGCAAGGCGTATTCGTATCCCAGCGCCTTGGCCTCGCTGTTTTCGTCGTCGCTCTCGCGCGAAAGATAGCCAATCAGCCCGCGCACCAGCGCCGCGCCGCTCATGCGGTATTGCGCGCGCGCGTCGGCGTCGAGTTTCTGGTACCAGGCTTCGGCCTCCAACGGCCCCTCGCTCACCCGCAGGCGAATTTTGCCGATGGCGTTTTGCAGGGCGTCGGTCGGCTCGACCACCTGCTTCTCGCGGGCGGTGTTCATCCACAGTTCGACCTCGTGCAGCAGGTAGCGCCGGTGTCCGCCCGAGGTGCGGTGGGTGGGGAGGACGCCTTTATCGGACCACAGCCGCACGGTGGAGGGGTGTACCCCCAATTTCTCGGCCACGTCGGAGAGCGAGAGCCAACCGGCCTGATTCTGGTTCGCCATTTAATTTACCTTTTCCCGGCTATGAATTAATCCGCCAGCGCGGCGCGCTCGGCAGCCGAGGGCGTTTCCACCTGTTGGTGGAACTTCTGCGCGTTGATACCCAGCAGTAAAATCGCCGCCACCGCCAGCATGGCCGCTTCGATACCGAACACGACCAGGTATCCGAGCAAGACATCCCCGGCGAGGAACGTAACCCCGTCCCGCACAATGCCGGCCATCAACGTGCCGGTCAGCCGCGAGAGCGCGGTCGAGACGCCCCACGCGCCGATGAATAATCCGACATAGCCGGGAATGGTCAGGTCGAACATCAGCGCGAGATTTGCCACCGTCGAGAGACCGGTCCCCGCGCCGAGCAGGACGACCCCGCTGTAGAAAATGCCCGTCGAGCCGGTCATTCCACTGGCGAGGATGAACAGGAATCCGCCCAGGGCAGTGAGATTGCCCACTTGCGCCGCCAGTTTATGGGGAGCGCGCCTTTCCAGCGCCCCGGCCAGCAGGATGGTCAGTAAAACGGCCACCCCCCAGATGGAGGTAATGCGCGTCGTCTGCTGGACGGTCATCCCAAAGGCTTCGGCGGCAAAGGGTTCGAGCAAGACATCCTGCCCCAAAATGGCGGCCAGCAGCAGGGTGAGATACCAGAAAAAGGTCGTCGCCTGGCGGCTTTTCAGGATGGCGGCAGCCATCTCCCGAAACGAGTAATTCTCTCCTCCTGAACCAGCGGCCTGGCGGCGGCTTTCCAGCCGAATCAGGCCCAGCAAACCAAGCCCCAGCGCGACCAGGCCCACTTCCCAAAAGGCGGTTTGCAGCGCTTCGGGCGAATACGGCTCGACCAGGCGGCTGATGGCGATGGCGGTAAAAATGATACTGACAATCATCATGAACCACATGGTCGCAATCGTCTTGCCGCGCCCGTGTTCACCGGAGAGTTCGCTCGCCAGCGACAGGTACGAAACAGCGGACAGGTTGTAGCCCATGCCCCAGGCCCCAAAAGCCAGCGCAGCGGCGAGGTAGCCCAGGGCGGGCTGTTCGGCAATCAGGAAGGCGACCTGCGGCGAGACAACGACCCCGGCGACGCACAGGATGAGGCCGAGCAAGATGTAGGGGCTGCGGCGGAATCCCAGGATGGGGTGACGGTCGGACAAGGAACCAATCGCCACCTGGAGCGGGGCAAACAGGTAGGGCAGGATGGCGAGGAGAGCGACAACGGTGGCGGCAATGCCCAGTTCCTTAATCATCACGCGGTTGAGCGTGCTGTTGATGGGGACGAGGGTCATGGCAACGGCTGCATGAATCAGGCCGAGTTGCAGGCGTTTTCTTAACATGCGCGAATCGTATCCTTTGGCTGGAATTTCTCCAAATTCTATAGGAGTTGGTCGAAAAGTCAATGTAGGTTTGCGTAGAATTTTAGCGTGGTTTTGATAGAAACTTATTAAAAATAAAAACTACAGGCGCTGTCCGAGTTTTTTCCCGGACAGCGCCCGCTGCTCTTAAAGAACAGACGCCGGTATCGGAAGACCCCCTTCCTGTTCGACCGGCGTCTATAACGTGGGCCCCAGTTCCACGTTTCGATTTGTTGTCTATATGATACCGAAACTGCGTAGACAGAACGTAGACATACTTTGCATATTTGTCAGGTGTTTTGGGCGCATTGTAAGGCGCGGCCCCGTTTTGGTTAAAAACAGACACCGGTCGCGGAAGTCCCCCTTCCTGTGTACCGGTGTCTGCAACGTGGGCCCCACCACGTTTCGATTTCTTGTCTATATGATACCGAAAGTGCGTAGACAAATCGTAGGCACGCCTTACAGATTTGTCAGGAGTTTTCAACGGCGTTAACCGTTTGTGGTTGGGCTGGCAATTGCTTGAGCGCGACCAGGACGAGGATAATCAAGGCCATCGGAATCCAACCGGCGACTCCCAGCGGGTTGCCAGCCAGGGCCATATCCAGGCCTGCGGGGTTCAGGAAAAAGAGCGCCGCCGGGCCGCTGGCATTGAACGCGCCGTGCGCCAGGGCGGGCGCCCAGGGGCTTTTGGTTTTGAGATACAGCCAGCCGAAAATGACTCCCAGCAGCATACAGCCGACGGTCATGACCAGCACGCCCAGGTAGGGATGCGCCGGGAAGTTATGTCCGTGCAAGATGGTGGCGGGCGCATGCCACACGCCCCAGATGGCCCCGCTCAGCAGCAGGGCTTTCCACTCGCCGAGCGGCAGCAATTTGGGCAGCAGGAATCCGCGCCAGCCGAGTTCCTCGCCCATCGCAAACAGGATGTTGATGAATGGCGCAAGCGTTAGAGCGAAAGCGAGCTGGATGGCGACCAAAATCTCCACAGAGGGAAGTCCCTGCGCTTGCGGGGACTGCGCCAGGGCCTCGCGCATCATCGGAAACGATGAGTCGAATGTCCCGGTGCCGAGCAGGACCGTCGCGGCCAGGGTCAGCGCGGCCACCAGCGGGGCCAGGAACCAGGCCCAGAAGTAGCAGCGCTTGGGGCCGAGCGTGTTCAGCCGCAAGGTCGAGAACGGCTGGCGGGCAATGAACAGGGTGACGACAATCGCCGCAATCCCCGGCCCCCACATGGCGAGGGCGAACAAGCCGGTAATCATCGCAGCATAAAGAGCGGGGTCGTCTTTGACGGCCAGCGGCGCGGCAAACAGAACCCAGGAAATGGCAAAGGCAATGACGAGGAACCAGGTGAGAGATTTTTTATCGAGCATGATGTTTTTCCTGTGACGCGAAACACGAAATGAAATTATCGGTTTGCATACGAAGGCATCGAGCGCATCCGTCTGACCCGCTCGGTCAGCGGGCGCTTGGCGATGACGTTGATTTTGTTTTGATTTTCGAGGATGTGCGCGTCAATCACTTCCCAGCCTTCCTCACCCCATTCGTTGAGCAGGGCTTCGAGTTCGCTGGCCTTTACGCCGCCTAAAAACGAACCGACGGTTTGTACGCGGTATTCCCATTGCCTGGTTTCTTCTGACATGGGGGCTCCTTGCTTGGTATATATTTGTAGCGCGGGATTTATCCCGCAACCCTGGCACGACATTAATGCTGCGGCACAGAATTTGCGCGATAGTGATAGTTTTTCAGAAACGATACTATGCTGCCCGAAAAAGCAAGTTATTTTTAACAGCGGCCATTCTACGGGCAGTCTTGTTCCGTACTTGTTTCACGTGAAACGTGTTACAGATTCTCTTGCCGCCACGCGATGTACGAATACACCACCGGAACCAGAGCCGCGAACAGGAGCGCGGCCATCAGCAGCCAGAAACCGTTTTCGCCCAGGAAGGCGCTGACGATAACCAGCGCGCCGCCAATGCGGAAGGTCTGCGCGCCGAGTTTGTGGGTCTTCTCCCACACGCTGTCGCTGACCAGCGTCCAGGGGGTGCGAATGCCGATGAAAAAGTTGCGCTTGGCGTTTTCTATCAGGAAACTGATACCAATGAACAGCAGCCCAGCGACCGGCAGCAGCATATAGGTCATGTTGAACTGGCAGCCCAGCGCGGCGGCCAGCGTCAACCCGTAGACATACAGCATATACGCTACAAACCCGATGATGAAGGCGTTGTACAGCCCGCGAAACTTCTCGATGTTGGCCTTGAGCGGGTCAATCGCGGGGACAGCCGCCAGCAGCAGGGTCATGCCCAGCGTCATCAGCGGCATCAGCCAGATTCCCCAGAATTTGGACATGTAGCCATCCACTTCCCCGGCGGCGTTCCAGTGCGAGGGCATCGGGTCGGGGAGTTGATTCCACAGAACCAGGCCGACCATCGCGGCGATGGCTATCAAGATAAAGGAGATGGTAAGGGATGTTTTGGTGGTCATTTTATGTCTTTCTGCAGCGCAAGATATTATCTTGCGCTGCTACGTTTCACGTGAAACGCTGGATACTGATTACTGGACACGGAATACTTACTTTTCCTTCGGCAGGTTTTGCTGCGCCATTGCAGCCAGGCCGCTGATGCCGCCCAGGTTCATCGTATCCACCGCCGAGCTGGGGATAATCATCAGCGCGCCCTTTTCCTTGAGACCTTCGAAGAGCATGTTCATTGCGCGCAGGTGCAGGGCGGTGGGATTGTTGATATAGGCTTGCGATGCCTCGGCAAACGATTCGGCAATTTGCTTTTCCGATTCGCCCAGGATGACGCGCGCCTGGCGTTCGCGTTCGGCCTGCGCCTGGCGGCTCATGGCGTCTTCCAGTTCTTGCGGGATGACGATGTCGCGGATTTCGACCGACTGCACGGTGACGCCCCAGGGGGTGGTGCGCTCGTCGATAACCTGTTGCAGTTCCTGGTCAATCACGCTGCGCCCGACGAGGATATCCGCCAGCATCATGCGCCCGGTGATGTCGCGCAGGGCGGTCTGGGCGGCCCAGTCCACCGCGGCGCGGTAGTCTTCCACTTCGAGGGCGGCTTTTTCGGCATCCCACACAACCCAGAACAGGACCGCGTCCACATCAACGGGAACGGTGTCTTTGGTCAGGGTTTTTTGCGCGGCGAAGGGCGTCACCATCACGCGATGGTCAATCCAGGTTGGGATGGTATCTACAATCGGCACAATCCAGAACATGCCGGGACCGCGCAAACCCTGAAATTTTCCCAGGCGCAGCACGATGGCTTTTTCCCATTGGTTCGCCACTTTGAGCGCGAACAAGATGTAAATGGCAATCAGCATCCAGCCGACGACCCATGCGCCAATTACGGCGTCGGGCTGTTTGCCATCCATCAGGATTGCGCCGAGTATGGCAACGGCTATTATCACGGCAAAGAGTGTCCCGGCAATGGGCGGAATGTGCTGGTCGAGTTTGGCATGGGTCTGGGCGGTTTTTGTGAGTAACTTTGAGTTCATTTTGCTCTCCTTGTTTTGTCTTTTAGGTGGCCCGGATTCTTGGTTTTCCGGCTTGTTCTTTTTGAAGATTTATGGCTGGTCTGTTTCCTGAGCGCCTTCCTGCGTTTCTTGAAAAATTTGCAGGCTTTGCTCGCGGCTGAATCCGAGTCGTTTGGCCTCGACCAGGTAGCGGCGCGCCAGGGTTTGGAGCGTCTCGCGGCGTAGCCGCTCGCTTGTGATGGGCGGAGGCTGCTCCAGGATAAAGGTGCCGCGTCCTTGTTGGGTGGAGATAATCCCGGCCTCGTCCAAGATTCGATAGGCGCGCGCCACTGTGTTGAAGTTGACGCGCAAATCGAGCGCCAGCGCGCGGACGGTGGGCAACTGGTCGCCCGGCGCGAGATGTCTCGTTGCCAGTTGGTGCTGGATTTGCTCCACAATCTGGTTGGTGATGGGAACATCAGAGCGAAGGTCAATTTGGATATTCATAGCCTGAAGTGTATCATTGTCTGATTGTCTAATTGTCTAATTGTATCATTGTACATCAAATGGGTAGTTTGTCAAGATGTGAAAAGCGATGTTCTCCAAAACTGCTAGACATTTACCCCCCTTTCAGGTATGATTGGCTTGTTCTGGAAACGGCCAGAACCGTTTCAATTTAACTAAACAAAGATGCCCATTTACTCAATTAAAAACGATCCCGGATTCGAAAAACACTAAAGGCAGGATAAATTTTGGCGTGGAGGCAAAATGACAGACCTGATTAAGCAAATCACCAGTGATTTCCAGAAGCAAATCGAAGCGTTCAAACCTGAGGTCAGCGTCAGTGATATTGGCGTGGTCGTAGAGGCCGGGGACGGCATCGCGCGCGTGCAAGGCCTGGCCAACATCCGGGCGCAGGAACTGGTGCGGTTCGAGAACGGCGTGATTGGTACGGCCTTCAACCTCGAAGAGGACAGCGTCGGCGTCATCATCATGGGTGAGTATTCCGAAATCACCGAAGGCATGACCGTGCGTGGCACCGGACGGATTGCTTCTGTTCCCGTTGGTGACGGGCTGATTGGGCGCGTGGTAAATGCGCTCGGTGAGCCGATTGATGGCAAGGGCCCTATCCAGTTTAGCGGTTATCGCCCCATCGAGCGGATTGCGCCGGGCGTGGTGCAGCGCCAGGACGTGGACACCCCGGTCCAGACCGGTATCAAGGCTATCGACGCGATGATTCCGATTGGACGCGGCCAGCGCGAACTCATCATCGGCGACCGCCAGACTGGAAAGACCGCGATTGCCATCGATACCATCATCAACCAAAAAGGCAAAGACCTTATCTGTATTTATGTAGCGATTGGGCAAAAGAAGGCGGCTATCGCCCGCACCGTTGCCCTGCTTGAACGCTACGGCGCGATGTCCCATACCATCGTGGTCGTTGCCTCAGCAGACGAGGCGGCTGCGTTGCAATACATCGCCCCGTATGCGGGCTGCGCCATGGGCGAGGAATTCATGGAGACAGGCCGCGATGCGCTGGTGGTGTATGACGACCTTTCCAAACATGCCTGGGCCTATCGCCAGGTTTCCCTGCTCTTGCGCCGCCCGCCCGGACGCGAAGCCTATCCCGGAGACCTGTTTTACCTGCATTCCCGCCTGCTGGAGCGCGCCTCGCGGTTGTCGGTCAACTATGCTGTTGTCAAGGCCGGCTTCGAAGGCGAGGCTGCGCGCGAAGATGCCGTAGGCGGCAAAATCTACGCCGGGCCGATGGCAAAGCATGACGCCGAACATGCCGCCCAGGAAAAAGGCGAAGGCTGCACTATCGCTAAAGTGGCCGGCAGCGGCGGCTCGCTGACCGCGCTTCCGATTATCGAAACCCTGCTTGGCGACGTATCCGCTTATGTGCCGACCAACGTGATTTCCATCACCGACGGGCAGATTTACCTCGAATCAAGCCTGTTCAACGCCGGTATCCGTCCGGGCGTCAACGTGGGTATTTCGGTCTCGCGCGTGGGCGGCGCGGCCCAACTGAAGGCCATGCGCCAGGTCGCCGGACGCCTGCGCCTGGATATGGCCGCCTACCGTGAGTTGGCTGCCTTTGCCCAGTTTGGCTCCGACCTCGACAAGGCCACCCAGGGACAGTTGAATCGCGGGCGGCGGATGCAGGAAATCCTGAAACAGCCGCAATATGCGCCGGTCTCGCTGGAACACCAGGTGATGGTCATCTATGCCGGTACGCAAGGCTTCGCCGACGAAGTCCCGGTCGAAAAGATGCGCCAGTGGGAAGCAGACTTGACCAAATTCCTCGACCAGTCGCACCCTGAAATTGGGAAAGACATTGTCGAGAAGAAACAAATCGCTCCCGATAATGAAAAGAAACTGCGCGAAGCGCTGGCAGCGTTCAAATCCACCTGGCAAGCCTAGTCTGCGGAGAAAACCCAAATGGCTTCCGCGAGAGAAATGCGGCTCCGCATTCGGAGCGTAAAAAATATATCGCAAGTGATCCGCGCTTTGCAGGCGGTCAGCGCCAGCAAAGTGCGCAAGGCGGTTACCGCACTGATGGGAACGCGGCCTTACGCCACCAAAGCCTGGCAGGTGCTGACGCATATTTCCAATCAGCCGGGGCGCGCCACCCTACACCCGCTATTGACTGCCCGCGATGAAGTGAAAAAGACCCTGGTGGTTGTCATCAGCGGCGATCGGGGACTGGCGGGCGCGTATAACACCAACCTGATTCGCTTTGCCCTGCGCCACTTCAGGGATTGGCCGACCCCGCTGAGCTATATCGCGGTCGGGCGCAAAGGCCGCGACCTGCTCGCGCGCCGCCGCCTGAACGTGATTGCCGATTTCAGCAACCTGCCTGCCGCGCTGGCGTTTTCCGATGTCTCGGCAATTGGCCGCCTGGCGGTCGAAGAATTCCTGCAAGGCCGCGCCGACGAGGTGTACCTGGTGTATACCGACTTCGTCAACATGGTCAAACAGGACCCAACCGTCAAAAAACTGCTGCCGCTCGAAGTGGAAAGCGGCGAAGGCCGGGTGGCGGCGTTTGAACAGGTAAAGCATACCTCGGCAGCGTACATTTACGAACCGGCGGAAGGCGAAATCCTGGATGAAATCATTCCGCGTTTCACTGCGCTCCAGGTTTACCAAGCCATCCTTGAATCGCTGGCTTCGGAACATGCCGCGCGCATGGTTGCCATGCGCAACGCCACCGACAACGCTCTCGAACTGGTCGGCGGTTTGCAGTTGCAATACAACAAAGTTCGCCAGCAAGTAATTACCAACGACATGCTCGATATCGCGGGCGGCGCCGAGGCGCTGGCCCAGGCATCTGGAGGAAAACAATGGCTCATGCAACCGGACGTGTAGTTCAAATTTTGGGCGGCGTGGTGGATGTTGCTTTCCCCGAGGGGGAACTGCCCGAAGTCTACGAGGCAATTGAAGTGCCGCGCGAAGGCAAAGACGCATTGGTTCTGGAGGTGCAAAAGCACCTCGGCAACAACTGGGTGCGGACGGTGGCGATGGACTCGACCGACGGCCTCCAGCGCGGCGTTCCGGCGACCGCCACCGGCGCGCCCATTCGGGTTCCGGTCGGTCCCTCCACCCTGGGACGCATCTTCAACGTGTTGGGCAATCCCATCGACGAAAAAGGCGAGGTCGAAGCCTCAGACCGCTATCCCATTCACCGGCTGGCGCCTGCTTTCGACCAGCAATCGACCAGCGTGCAGATTTTCGAGACCGGCATCAAAGTCATCGACCTGATTGCGCCCTTCACCAAAGGCGGTAAAACCGGCATTTTCGGCGGCGCAGGCGTCGGCAAAACCGTCGTCATCACCGAATTGATTTCGTCCATCGCCCGCGTGCACAAGGGCAACTCGGTCTTTGCCGGGGTCGGGGAGCGCACCCGCGAGGGCAGCGCGCTCTTCCGCGAAATGATTGAATCGGGCGTAATGAAGGATACCGTGATGGTCTTTGGCCAGATGAACGAGCCGCCGGGCGTGCGCCTGCGCGTGGCTCTTTCGGCGCTGGCGATGGCGGAATATTTCCGCGACCAGGGCCGCGACGTGTTGTTGTTCATCGACAACATCTTCCGCTTCACCATGTCTGGCTCCGAAGTCTCGGCCCTGTTGGGTCGTATGCCCTCCGCCGTAGGCTACCAGCCGACCCTGGCAACCGAGATGGGCGAACTGCAAGAGCGCATTACCTCCACCCGCACCGGCTCCATTACCTCGATGCAGGCCGTCTACGTCCCGGCGGATGACTACTCGGACCCGGCCCCGGTGGCGACCTTTACCCACCTCGATGCCACCATCGCGCTGGAACGTTCCATTGCCGAAAAGGGCATTTACCCGGCGGTCGACCCGCTCACCTCCACCAGCCGCATCCTCGACCCGAACATCGTCGGGGCTGACCACTATGCCACCGCCCGCGAAGTCCAGCGCGTTCTACAGCGCTATAAGGACTTGCAAGACATCATCGCCATCCTGGGCGTGGACGAACTCTCCGAAGACGATAAATTGCTGGTCAGCCGCGCCCGCAAAATCGAGCGATTCTTCTCCCAGCCCTTTGTCACCGCCGAACAGTTCACCGGCATCCAGGGCGTTTATGTCCCGCTGCGCGACACCATCCGCTCCTTCCGCGAGATTCTCGATGGGAAGTGCGACGACCTGCCCGAACAGGCTTTCCAGATGGTCGGCAACATCGACGACGCCCGCGCCAAGGCCGAAAAACTGGCCCAGGGCGGGTAATCAGTGTCAAGTACCGGGCGTCAAGTGTCAGGGTTCGCCTGATACCTGACGCCTGATAATGTCCCGCGTTCTTTGTGGGACCGGAGAACCCTATGCCTATCCGTTGTGAAATTGTCTCCCAGGACCGTATGGTCTACGAAGGCGATGTAGACATCGTCGTCCTGCCCGGCATGGATGGCGAGATGGGCGTCTTGCCGCATCATGCGCCCCTGCTCACCACGCTCAAATTCGGGATTATCAAAGTGCGCGTCAAGGGTACTGAACAAGTCTTCGCGGTGGCGGGCGGCGTGGCGGACATCCAGCCGGACATTGTCACGGTGTTGGCCGATGCCGCCGAAAATGTGCAGGAAATCGATGTGGCGCGCGCCGAGATTGCTCGCAGGCGCGCCGAGGATGCCCTGGCAAAGGTCAATCCTGATGATGTCGATACCCTTTTAGCACTCGAAAACGCCCTGCGTCGCTCCAACCTGCGCCTCGACGTCGCAAAGCGCTTCCGCTCCTCTAAACGAACCTACGAAGAGTAAACCAACTTCATGGCAGGATTTTCGAAAGACCTGGGCATCGACCTGGGTACCATGTACACGCGCGTTGCCGAAGGGCAGCGGGTCACCGTCGAAGAACCGACGGTTGTTGCTATCGATGTCGCCGACCAGAAAATCGTGGAAGTTGGCAAACCGGCCCAGGACATGGAAGGCCGCGTCCCCGATACCATCGAAGTCGCGCGCCCGCTTCAAAATGGCGTGATTGCCGATTATGAAATTACAGAGCGACTGCTCTGGGCTTTGCTCCAACGCGTCAGCAGCCCGCTGCGCATCTTCAAGCCAAACGTGATGATTACCGTTCCGTTTGGCGTGACCAGCGTGGAAAGCCGCGCCGTCCACGAGGCCATCCTCCAGGCGGGCGCGCGCGATGCCTATCTCATCCAGCAGCCGCTGGCTGCTGCCCTGGGCGTCGATTTGCCCATCAATTCCCCCTCCGGCAATATGGTGGCCTGCCTGGGCGGCGGCGCGACCCAGGCCGCCGTGCTGGCGATGTACGGCATCGTCTCGGCAGAGACGATGCGGGCCGGCGGCCTGCAGATGGATGAAGCCATTGTCAACTATGTGCGCCGCAAATATGGCATCATCATCTCGCCCTTTACCGCGGAACAAATGAAAATCAAAATCGGCGCGGCGGTGCCGCAGGATACCGAGCAAAGCATGGAAGTACAGGGACAGGACCAGGTGACCGGCCTGCCCCGCCCGGTAACGCTGACTACAAGCGAAATCGTCGAGGCGTTGCAGGACCCGCTCAAAGCCTTGACAGAGACCTGCCGCCGGGTGCTCGAAAAAACCCCGCCGGAACTGGTTTCCGATATCATCGACCGGGGCATGGCCCTGACGGGCGGTGGCGCGCTTTTACGCGGCATCGACAAACTGCTGACCAAGTCGCTGGGCATCCCGGCCTACCTGGTCGATAATCCGCTGACCTGTGTCGCAGAAGGCGCGGCGCGCGGCCTGGGCATGTACAGCCTGTTGCGCAGGAACCTGCCGCAAGTCTAAACAAAACGTCCCGAAGGTTCAAAAACCTTCGGGACGTTTTTTAGTAGACAGCACGTAGACAGACTTTGCAGTTTTGTTAGGATGTTTCGTTTTGTCCAGGCTGGTGATATTTTTCCCAGAATCTTTGCCATTCTAATAAGATGGGCGCGTCTTCCAATCCGTTTTCGAGTTCATCCAGGATGGTTTCGATGTGGCTGCGCTGCGCAATCGCATCTTGCCCGGTTTGCGCCAGGGCTGTTGCCTGGATCTCCAAACATTCCAACTCCAGCCAGCGGTATTGATGCTTGTGATACCAGGCAGCAGTATACCCGAGCATTTGCAGGGCTTCTTCCGGTTTTCCCTGTCGCAAGAATAATTTTGAGCGCAGCCGCTTGACGGTGCAAATCGGGAGTTCTGCCCCAATGCGCGGCGGCGCCTCGGCCAGGAACCACTGCGCCCGCGCTTCGAACCCCTCCCCATTGCCTAACTCAACCAGCGCGGCCAATTCACTGATGCATCCCATCGTCAGGATGGCGCCCAGCCCCAGGTTTTCAGCGGATTCCATCGCCTGCGCAATTTGCACCAGGCCGCTTTCATCGCCCTCGCAAGAAAGGCAGTAACCACGCCGGTACAGGCTCTCGCTGCGAATAAAGTGTTCCCCGGCAGCGGCAATGCCCTGGTCATAGGCATGACGGGCCTTCTTGAAATTCAGCAGGCAGGCGTAGATATCGCCCAACACCCGGTATCCCATCGACATTGTTTTTCCATGCGCGTATTTGCGACCCAGGTCAATGGCATGTTGGGCGTGTTTCCAGGCTGGCCCAATCAATCCCATCTCGAGTTCGTTCATCGCGCAATAAACGTCCAGGTAAACTACCATGCGCCAGGCGGCAATCTGTCCCAGCAGCGACAATCCTTGCAGGCAGGCTTCCTGCCCTTTTGCCAGGTCGCCCTTCAAGTAATATGAAAACCCCAGGGAACTATGCGCAATGATTTTCCCATAACTATAACCGGCGCGTTCGGCATCTTCCAGTGAACGCCGGGTATACTCCAACCCTCGCTCCGGGAAGCCGGACAGGTTTTCGGTCATGCCCATCTGATGGTTGGCATCGGCGCGGGAAATAACCAAACCTGGTTCGGTCGCGTCGCGCGTTACTTGCAAAACTTTCAAGAACCAGCCCTGCGCATCGTGGATGCGCCCCATCATCCTCAGGGAAATCCCCTGGCGCACCATCAAGCGTGACAGTTCTGCCTTGTTCCCGCTGCGGGTGACATGCGGGAATGCCTGCATGGAGGCTTCATAGGCTCGTTCGAATTGATTGCGCGCCATGTGAGCCTCGCCAAGAGCGATGAAGGATGCGCCGGTCAGCAGGTCACTGGCTCGTTCTCGCCCGAGCGCGCTCAAACTCTGGCTCAATCGCTCCAGTTCGGCGGCATCATCGTTGTCGAAGGCCAGGGTCATCCAGTCAGTGTACATATCGTAAATCTGTTCATCGGTCAGGCCAACGGCGCGGGGCAGCAGGCGCTCGGCCCGATGGTAGGCTTCCGTGCATTCGTAGAAAGATTCCAGGCGATAGGCATTTTTCGCGGCAATCTTCCAATACTCGAAGGCTTTCAGCAAGTCCCCGGCGGATTCGTAATGCAGGGCAAGTTTCGACGCAACGATATCTTTCTTGCTGCCGTGATATTCTTCCAACATCAATGCGCATTTCTGGTTGAGCAGCCGCTTGCGTCCCGGGCTGAGCTCATTGATTAGGCTCTCGCGGATTTTTTCATGCCGGAAGGCGTAAACGGGACGGTCGCCGGGCAGGGAGCGCACCAGGCGCGTGGCATCGAGCGCATCGAACGCGTCAATCACCTGTTCTGCCGAGAAACTCACCGCTTTTTCGATGACGGCCAACTCAAACGAACTGCCCATCACCGCGCCAATGGAGAGTAGTTCGCGGGCTTCGGGGGAGAGGGTCGCCAGGCGCGCCTTGACCAGGTCGTTGATGGAAGCGGGCAGGGGCAGGCTTTCTGCATCCGCCAGTTCCTCCGCAGGGTAGGTTTCTTGCAGGCGTGACAGGATTTCGAGCAGGAAGAAGGGATTCCCGCCTGTATCCTGTACCAGCTGCCCAATAATCGAAAACGGCAGCGGGCGCGAGAGAACCTGTTTGCACAACTCGGCAATTTCTTCGGAACTCAGGGCGCGCATTTCGAGACGGCGCACCGGCTGCGGGTAGGAGGTGAGCAGGAAGCGGTCGAGTTGCGGGTTTTGCTCCTCGATGCGGGCGGTCATCACCAGCAGGCCGCGTCCCTGGCTGAAAAATTCCTCGCGCAGCAGGTAGGCCACAATCGCCAGCGTCGATTCATCGGCCCAGTGGACATCGTCAAGGAACAAGATGACCGGCCCCTCGTTGGCGGCTGCCCGCAGGGTCTTGTGAATGGCTTCCAGCAGCGCGCCGCGTGAAACGTCGGGCGTTTTTTGCGGCGAGGGGTTCTTACTATTGTGGAACTGGCCGAGTTCGGGCAGCAACAGGCTGAGCGAATCGGCCCAGTTGGCATCGAGCTTGCGCCACTCCGCCTGGCTGATGGAGTTACGCAGCAGGCTAATCCAGGGTGAGAAGGGCATGCCTGTTTCGAGCGGCTGGCAGGAGGCCAGCATCAGGCGCGGGAAACCTTTCTGGCGGCGGAAAAATTCCTGCACCAGGCGCGTTTTGCCGGCCCCAGCCTCGCCGTAGATGAGAACGCCCCCGCCGATGCGATACGCGCGTTCCATTTCTTCCAGCATCTCTTCCTGCCCAATGAAGGGGACTTGCAGGCTCTGGCGGACGTTCCAATCGGGGGGCAGCGCCGGGAGGTCGGAAGAAGGCGTGGCATAAATGCGGGATTCCAGCGCGCGCACGCCGCGCGGGTAATCTTCTTTTTCGCCATAGGTGTTTTCGAGCGACTCGAAGTAAGCCCTGGCTTCTTTGAGAGAGTCATTCTTCAGGTGATTTTCAAGGATGGCCTGGTGAACGTCGGCGTCGAATTCGTCGAAGTGCAGGGCCGTTATCAACCAACGGTTGGCCTGGTCAGGGTGGCCCGAAGCGGCCTCGTGCGCGGCCAGCCGCTTGGCGATGCGCACCAGTTCGCGGGTAATGGCATCTTCCGTTTCCCGCATCCAGTCGCTTAAGTCTTCGGAGTATTCCACGTCACCGCCAGGCAGGAAATTGCGCCCATCCCAGGTTTGCATCACCTTGAGCATCTGGCGGCAGGTTTCGGCGGGCAGGGGTGAACTTTCGGGCAGTTTGCGGGTGCTGGCGTTGATTGTTTCGAGCAGGGATTGGATTTCGAGCAGGTCAACCGAAACCCGCTGGAAGTCGAGCGTAACGCTGTCACGGGTGGCCTGGAGCAGTTCTTTATCCGGCAGGGACTCGCGCACCTTCCCCAGCCCATCGCGCAGCAAGGCGCGGGCTTTATCGAGCGGCTCGTCGGGCCAGAAGCGGTCTATCAGGTGGTCGCGGGTGATGGGGCGTCCCTGGGCGGCAATATAATACAGCAAGGCGCGCGTCAGGCGGCGGCGGATGACCAGGGACTTGCCAGCTTCATCATAGACAACGGGAGCGCCGAACAAGTTGATTCGCAGCATAGACCCTATTTTATACGCAAAAACCACCGATTTGAACAGGCCAAATGAAATCTGATTTCGTCCTAATTCTGTTCGTCGCGCATCGCTTATAATGGAATGCGGAGCGTGCGCTATGATTCATACTTACGAAATTAACGGCATCCCACTCAAAACAGGCGATATTGTCTGCACCATGAACGGCAAACCCGACATCCTGCCCGGCGAATTTTGGCGACTGATTGGGATGCTCGTTCCCGGCGATGTCGACCATGTCGCCATCTATATTGGCCCCGAAGGACGCTGCGTGGAGGCGGGCGCGCTGGGCGTCGTCACATTCGAAGTCCGTGATGGTCACTGGGATGCCGAACACACCATGCCCGAGCGTGGATTGCTGGTGGATACGTTCTATGGGGTTGCCTATCCCCTGCAAGACATCGGCCTGAGCCGTGACGAGGAAGCCGCCATCCGCGAGGGCGTGGCAGCCTATTGCCTGGCGCAATTGGGCAAGCCCTATAACCTGAACTTTCTCGACCCTGACACTGACCGAGCCTTCTATTGCAGTCAACTGGCTTACAAAACCTACCTGCCCTTTGGCATCAACCTGAATACCGGCATGTTCATGGAACAATTGCCTGGCACGAATCAGATTATCTATCCACAGGAAATCTGGGATGGCTGCGTCCATGTCCGGGATAAAACGATTGTGCCTGGTTCGCGCCCCATTCCCCATCTTACCCCGACCAAATAACCCAAGTTCAATTTGAATTCGTGGCGCAACATGCCATTTTGCGCCACCGTGCATGAATTGCAATTACCCTGCCATGCTATAATCAATCCATTATGGCGTTAACATGGCCTTTATGATACAACCGGAACGCATGGCCGAATCCTCTCTCATCCAGATTAAAGGTATCCGCGATGGGCTGCTCGTCTCGCTCGGCGAGGCGGGCTGGCCGGTGGTACAGCGCGCCCTGCTGGAACGCATCGAAGCCCAGCCCGATTTCTTTCGCGGCGCGCGGCTGGCGTTGGATGTGGGCGCGCAAGTCCTGAAATCACCGGAACTGACTGCCCTGCGCGACCAACTCTCGGAGCGCGGGATTACGCTGTGGGCGGTGGCCAGCACCTCGCCGGTAACGGAACATACCGCTCAACTGCTGGGATTGGCGACGCGCCTGTTCAAGCCGACCCCGCAGCGTGAGCAGGCCCGCCCGGCGGCAGGTTCCTTCCCGGTTGCCAAAGGCATCGACGATGAGACGGCCCTGTGGGTCAACAAAACACTCCGCTCCGGCACGCGCCTCGAGTTCGCCGGGCATGTGGTGGTATTTGGCGATGTCAACCCCGGCGCGGAAATCATTGCCGGGGGCAGCGTGATTGTTTGGGGCCGCCTGCGCGGATTCGTTCACGCCGGGGCGCAGGGCGACCGGGAGGCGGCGGTTTGCGCGCTCGACCTTTCGCCGACCCAATTGCGCGTGGCCGATGAAATCGCCGTCGCCCCCAAGCGAAGCGGCAAACCCCAGCCTGAAGTGGTGCGTTTGAAAGACGGCCGTTTGCAGGCCGAACCCTGGACACCCGGTTGATGGAGCGAACATGACAGGAACTGTAATTACCGTAACCTCCGGCAAAGGCGGGGTGGGAAAAACCACCGCCGTTGCCAATATCGCCGTCGCGCTGGCCTCAGACGGCAA
>DAOTZM010000336.1:0-2319 GCA_034434035.1 Anaerolineales bacterium | reverse complement strand
TCGAGCGACAGCGAGAAATCTTCTCCCAGTGCGCAAGATTTCTCCCCGCTGCGCGGCTCG
This sequence comes from Anaerolineales bacterium, assembly GCA_034434035.1. Classification (GTDB taxonomy): domain Bacteria; phylum Chloroflexota; class Anaerolineae; order Anaerolineales; family Villigracilaceae; genus UBA5195. The sequence continues at coordinate 2,259 of DAOTZM010000336.1, read as the reverse complement.
AAATGACAAGAATAAGATATGAATTACAGTTTAGATTGTTTTGTCCGGTAGAGAAATGTAAAGTTTAAAGTTTAGACCTGGCAACCTCTTGCAGGACTGTCAGGTCTGTTACAGTTTACTCCGTCAGCAGGCGGGCCAGGAGGGCGTCCAGTTCCTCGTTCGAGAAATAATGCAGCGAAAGCACCCCGCCGCCTTTTTGGTTGGTTTTCAGGTTGACCCTGGTTCCCAGGCTGGCTTCCAGGCGTTCCTGCAATTCTTTTACGTCGGGCGAGGGGGCGGGTTGGGGCGTTGGGGCGGGCTTTTCGCCTTTCAGCTTGTTGACCAGTTCTTCGGTCTGGCGCACGGTCAGGTCGCGGGCCTGCACCTGTTTGAGCGCCGCTTCCTGGGCCAGCGGGTTGGGCAAGCCGAGCAGGGCGCGGGCGTGTCCCTCCGAGATGATTCCATCCACCAGGGCTTGCTGCGCGGCTTCGGACAGTTTCAGCAGCCGCAGGGTGTTGGTGACGGCCACGCGGCTTTTCCCCACCCGGCTGGCAATCTCCTCGTGCGACAGGCGGAATTCCTCGCTCAACTGGCGATAGGCATTGGCTTCTTCGAGCGGGTTCAGGTCGGCGCGCTGGACGTTTTCGATGAGCGCCAATTCGAGCCGCTCCAGGTCGGTAGTCTGACGCGCAATGACCGGCACTTCGGCCAGCCCGGCCAGTTTTGCAGCCTGCCAGCGGCGTTCCCCGGCGATGAGAACATAACCGCCGCTATTTTCATCGCGGCTGACCAGCAAGGGCTGGATGACGCCATGCTCCCGAATGGAGGCTGCCAACTCCTCCAGCGCTGTCGGGTCGAAGCGCGAGCGCGGCTGGCGCGGGTTGGGGAGGATGTTCTCGACCGGGACATTTGATACACCGGAACCAGCCGCTTCCGCGCTGGGGAACGTCTCCGGCGCAAACCCGCCGGGGATGAGGGCGTCCAATCCTTTGCCGAGGCCGCTATGTTTGGGCATAGGCTGACTCCTGTACCATAACCCCATCCCCGGCCAGCACTTCGCGCGCCAGGGCTTCGTAAGCCTGGGCCCCGGTGGAATGGGGCGCGTAAGCGGAAATCGGCAGGCCATAGGAGGGGGCTTCGGCCAGACGCACCGAGCGCGGCACAATCGCATGGAAGACCTGGCCGGGGAAATGCTTGCGCACCTCGCCGACCACATCGGTCGAAAGGTTGGCGCGGGCATCGTACATGGTCAGGGCCACGCCGCGCACATTCAGGCCGGGAAAAATGGAAGCGCGAACCCGTTGGAGGGTGGATATCAACTGCCCAAGTCCTTCCAACGCCAGGTATTCACACTGTACCGGGATGATGACCCCGTTACGGGCGGCCATTAGCCCGTTGACGGTCAGCAGGCTGAGGGAGGGCGGGCAATCGACCAGGATATAGTCGAAACGTTCGGAAAGCGGTTCCAAGGCGCGCCGCAGGCGCGATTCACGCGAATCGGCCTCCACCAGCTCCACCTCCGCGCCAGCCAGGGCCGGGGAGGAAGGCAGGAGCGAGAGTTTCAGGTCGGGGTTCGCCAACAGGCTGCCCGCGGCCGGGGCCAGGCCGAGCAGAACTTCATACGTGCCATGTTTGACCGTTCGTTTATCCACCCCCAGGCAGGAGGTGGCGTTGGCCTGCGGGTCGAGGTCGACAATCAGGACTTTCTGCCCAAACTTCGCCAGGTAGGCTCCCAGGTTAATGGCGGTGGTGGTTTTTCCCACCCCGCCTTTTTGATTGACCAGCGTATAAATCCGCGCCATGCGCACTCCAAAGGATGAAATCAGGCTTGATGTGTTTAATTGTACATGAAGAAGCGCTTCCTGTGCCAAAATAGGAAAGGCTGCCCGATTCTCGTTTTCCTCGACACGCCTTTCTTAAAGTCGCGGATGCTTGACAAAGACCTTCTTTGGTAAATTTGGGGTTTACACGCCAGCCAAAACCGAGGAAGGTCAAGATGGAGTCTGACGCAAATCGAACGCGGCTAAGCGAACAAGAGCAATCCTGCGGACAAATCATCAGCGCGGGACACTTATTCGATGATTCGAAACGGTTGACAGATAGCCGAAAACGGCGCGGGCTGTGTTATGCGTTGGATGTTTTGTTGACGCTTTTTATCCTGGCCATTCTCTACCGGACAAAACAATCTAAACTGTAATTCATATCTTATTCTTGTCATTTCGAGCCGCGCAGCGGGGAGAAATCTTGCGCACTGGGAGAAGATTTCTCGCTGTCGCTCGA
>DAOTZM010000335.1:0-3696 GCA_034434035.1 Anaerolineales bacterium | reverse complement strand
CATTGAACGATTATTGCCAAAATCTATTCATGCCGTCACTGCGAAAGGTTTTGAGTTGAAAGTCGCTCTTTTCGTTCTCGCCTGCTCCATCAACTTCCTTTGGTAGCAACTTGGATTTATTACGAAAAATAGATGCGCATTTGCTGAAGCATAACCCCTTTTTGCGTCGTTTTTGTCGATATGTGGTTATTTTAGCCATAAAATGAAGCCGGAAGGGTTTCAAAACAGTGCAACATCCTCTGCCTTTTAGAACTCCGAGACTTTCATGCTCTCGGGGTTCTTGCTTGATATAATCGAATCAGTCTGTATTTTCAAAGCGCGAAATATGCCCAACGCCCAAAAACTTCTCACCGTCAGTAACCTGTCCAAATCGTTCGGCCCGGTCGAGGCCCTGAGCGGGGTCAACTTCGACCTGGAGCCGGGCGAGGTGCTGGGTGTGGTCGGCCAGCGTGGGTCGGGCAAATCGACCCTATTCCGGCTGTTGGGCGGGGTGTACCTTCCCAGCAGCGGCGAGATTGTCTTCTCTGGCAAGCGTTTTGGGTTTCGCGCTGCATCCCAGGCGCGGCGATGGGGCATTGAGAGTGCATACCAAAACCCCCAGCTGGCGAATAACTTTAATGTATTGCAGAATGTGTTCCTGGGGCGGGAGTTGTGCCAGGTCGAGCGGTTAAGGTTATGGCCGAAAGAGGGCGAAATGGCAGAGTTGGCGCGCGCGTTTTTCGCCGACTTTGATATGCATCCCAATATCATTAACAATTATCCCGCCAACCTGTCGAACGAACAGCGGCAGTTGGTGGCGATTGCCCACGCGCTGTGCCGTCCGTGCAAATTGCTGCTGCTCGATGATACCCTGGCCGCGCTGAGTTTCCAGCGTCAGCAGAAACTGCTCAATCGGGTGCGGGAATTGGCAGCGCAGAACGTCTCGATAATTATCAGCAGCGACGACTTGAAACATATTTTCGCTGTCACCAACCGTATCCTGGTCTTGTATCAGGGGCGGCAGGCGGCGCTGCGGGAAACCCAAAAAACCACCCCGCGCGAAGTCGTCGAGTTGATTGTTGGCTCGAACCGGCAGGAGCAGATTACACCGGTCATTTGGGCCTTCGAGAACTACCATGCTGCTCAGCAACAGGCCGAAGAATTGCGGCGCACGCAGCAGGTTTTACGCCAGAGTTTAAAAGAGCAGGATTCGCTCAACCGCCAGTTGATTGAGCGGTTGCGCAAGCAGTTGGAATCGCTCGACCGCCTGAACCTGGCCTTACAGGAGGCCAACCGCCGCCTGATGACCGAGCGCGAGGCCGAGCGCAAAGCCCTGGCGCGTGAATTGCACGACCAGGTCATCCAGGATTTGCTCAGTTATACCTATCAGTTGGAAGATTCTGAGAACGAGGCGGGCGATGAATTGACGCGGGCCGAACTGGCAGGTATCCGTAACGGGATTCGCCAGGTGGTGAGCGGGCTGCGCCAGCTGTGCAGCGACCTGCGGCCTCCCACCATCGATAGTCACGGCCTTTCGGCGGCTATCCGCTCGCTGACGCACCAGTGGTCGAAGCAAACCGGAATCAAGGTGGAGTTGGATGTCGACCCGGAACTGGGCCGCCTGCCGGAAACCATCGAACTTTCGGTCTTTCGCATCATCCAGGAGGGGTTGAGCAACGTCCGCAAGCACGCCAGCGGCGCGACGCTGGTCAATCTGTCGCTCCAACGGTCCCCCACTGCCAGCCTGGTGGTGCAGATGGCGGACAACGGGCCGGGCATCGAAATGCCAATCAACCTGGCGGAACTGTCAGAGAAGAAACATTTTGGCCTGGTTGGAATCAGCGAACGGGTGAGTTTATTAGGAGGAACGATACAGATAGATTCGCCTGAAGGGGGCGGCGTGAATGCGCGGATTGAAATTCCCAGCCCGTATCCAACGGTGATGGTTTGACTATGCTTCCAGGGCGTCGTTGACCAATTGTCGCACGGTGGCAGCGTCGATATCTTTCTTGTCGAGAAAAGCGACCGCGCCCGCATTCAGGCCGATGCGCCGGAATTCCCGGTCGGGATATGCGCTGATCAGGACGATGCGCGTGGAGGGCGAAACCGCCTTGACGCGGCGGGCGCATTGAATCCCGTCTTCTTCCCGTAAGACGACATCAATAAACGCCAGTCTGGGTTTGACCTGACCGGCCAGCCGCGCCGCTTCGGCGCCGTCTTCGGCTTCGTAGAGGGTGGCTGACGGGCTGATGCGTCCCACCAACCTGCCCAATTGCGCCCGGTAGCGGGCGTTGTCATCGACCAATAGAACGGCCATCATTTCAGCATGTGCATCCATCCGTCCCTGTACCTTTTCGTGTTCTGGAATCAGCAAAAGTTCAGGATGACGGCTGGCGTAGTTGTTCGCTTCCAGGCGGCTTTCGACGCCGATGGCACGATAGAGCGCGGTGAGATGGTTTTCAACCGTTTTGATGCTCAAATCCATCACCAGGGCGATTTTGTTGTTGTTATACCCCTGGGTGAGCAGGTAGAGCAGTTCGCGCTGTCGGCGGGTGAGCGGGGAAGCCGTCTCAGTTTGATGGTGGTCTACCAGCCGGTTGACCAGCGGGTCCGAAATCCATCGCCCGCCATTCAAAACCCGATGCACCGCCAGTTGCAGGTCCGAGAGCGGCTGGTCTTTGAGATGATACCCATTGACACCCGCCGAGAGCAACCCCACCACGTAGGCTTCATCATCATAAGCGGTCACGACCAGGATTTTCAGTTCTGGGTATGAGGCGCGGATTTTGTGGACGGCTGTCACCGGCTCGAAGTCGGGCATGTTGACATCCATCACCAGCAGGTCGGGCTGCAATTGTTCGAGCGCCAGGAACAGGCCGCGCCCGTTCCCGGCCTCGCCGACAATTTCGATGCCAGGCAGGTTGGAGAGCGCGTCACGCAATCCGGCGCGTATGAGGGCATGGTCATCGGCGAGCAGGGTGCGGGCAGGGGACATTCCAGTCGCTCTCTTTGCGAATAGGGGGAAATCCCCTAAAAGACCAAGGGGAATTCCTTTGATAGGATCAAGGGAATAAGGGTTGAAGCGGATATTAACAAATTGTTATTATTATATTGTACGCCTATGTCCGCGTAAAGAACAGGAGGTCCTGCCCGATTATACCCACCCCAAACCCGTAAGCTCACCACCAAGAAATTCCCTTTCACCAAATCCTACAGGAGGAACGTCAATGTTCAAGAAGAGTTCGCTTTACGTAATGATGGCTGTCCTGTTTATCGCCGCCGCGATTCTGTCGGCGTGCGGCCAGGCCACCCAGGCGCCTGCGCAGCCTGCCGCTCCCGCGGCGACCGAAGCGCCCAAGAGCAAACTGGCAGTCGGCATTGTGCTGCCTACCAAAGATGAACCGCGTTGGATTCAGGACGAAACCCGCTTCAAAGATGCCCTGACCGCCGCCGGGTATGATGTCGAAATCCTGTTCAGCCAGGGTTCTTCGGCTACTGAAAAAGCCAACGTCGAAGCCCTCATCACTAAGGGCGTCCAGGTTCTCATCATCTGTCCGCATGATGGTACTGCCGCCGCCGCTGCCGCCGATGCCGCCAAGGCGGCTGGCGTGAAGGTTATTTCGTATGACCGCCTGATCCGCGATACCGACGCTGTGGATTATTATGTAACCTTCGACAGCGTGGCGGTTGGCGAAGCCCAGGCGCAATACCTGGTCG
>DAOTZM010000334.1:0-3462 GCA_034434035.1 Anaerolineales bacterium | reverse complement strand
ATCTGAAATCGTCAATCAGCGGGCACAGCGGAATCCAACCTGCGGGCTGTAGTATTCCGGCCCGGCGCTGTTGAACTTCCAGACTCGCAAGTCCACTTCGTAAGAGTAGAAACTCCCGCCGCGCATGTGGCGGTAATGCTGTTTGGGGTAGATGTCGCCAGTCCACTGCCAGACGTTGCCTGCCATGTCGTACAGGCCGTAGGGCGAGGGCGAGTCGAGCGTTGCGTAGCCGTCGTAGGTTTTGCCGTTGAAGAACCCAACCGGGGTGGTGTTGCCCAGTTTGCCAAACATTTTCTCGAACAGGTCGGTGGATGAGTAGAAATTGGCGTTGTTTCGCTCGATGTGGGTTCCCCAGGGGAAGGGCAGGCCGCGTCCATCGACCAGTTCCGTGCCGCGCGCGGCTTTTTCCCACTCGATTTCGGTCGGCAGCCGCCAGCCGTAGAACTGGCAATAGGCATTTGCGCCGAACCAGGTCATCATGGTGGCGGGATGATTGCTGTATTCGTGCATGGCGTGGAAGGTTTGTCCGCCGAATTGGATGCGGATGCCTTCTGTTGCGGTTGGGAAGAACAGTTTATCGCCGGGGGTGATTTCCTGCTCGTGTTTGTAGCCGTCATACCGGTCGCCGGGGTAGTAGCCGTAGGCCCCGGTCTCGGCCCAACTGCGCTTTTTGGTCTCGATGGTCACTTCGCCAAGTTGAATCAGCCCTGCCGTCAATGCTTCGTTCAGGAAGCGGGCGTATTGCTCATTGGTGACGGTTGTGACCATGATTTCGTAATCGTAATCAACACTGGTGATGTGGTCATGCTGCCCGTAGGGGAAATCGCCTGCCGGGACAAGCGCCCAGGCTTCGGGGTCTATGCCGGTTTCGATGTAGGGGGGCGTAATTGCGCTGACATTGGGCGCGGCGGCGCAGGCGGTTAAGAGCAGGGAGGCGGCCAGTATCAGTAAAATGAGCGCGTGCTTCATCAGGACACCTCCTTGAGGGTCTTTTGCAGCTCCTCCATTTTCCGTTTTTGCTCGCTCAATTCGTCCTGCGCCGCTTTCCTGATTTCGGCTTTATATTCCGTCTTCCAGTATCCCTTTGCTTTGAACAGGTCTGCCAGCCGCCAGAGCATGAAGATGGCCAGGACAATCAGGACAGTTGCCAGGCCGATGTCGGTCAGCAGCATGGTCCAGTTGACCAGGTTTTGCTGGTTGGCCTCGCTGACAAACAGGCGCTTCATCGAGAAGACCGTCACGGCGGCGAAGGCCAGGTCTGACATGATGATGACCATCCAGCCGAACCATTTGCGGGCTTTGCCCTTCAGCCCCGAAAGGTCGGCGAAGTAGAGCAGGATGATGGTGGCTATCAGGGCGGCCAGGATGTGCCAGTGACCGGTGAGCGTGATGCGTTCCTCGCGGTGCGGCCAGACGCGGATGATGCGGGTCAGGTTGATTGCCAGGAAGATGCCCACCCCGCTGACCACGAAGTTCATAAAAACCATCTGCCAGCCGACGCCGAATTTGAGCGGGTCGCTGAGCAGGGCTTTCAGTTTTTGCCCGAAGGCTGGCTTTGCAATGCCTGCCGTGCCTTCGCGGATGAGCATTCTCCATGAGTAGATGACGAACAGCAGGGCGGCCAGCAGGATGGCCACTGTCCCGACGTAGATGATGCTGTGCGCCCATTCGACCCAGACCACCGAGAGCGCCCCGGCAGTGATGACCATTGTGCCGAGAATCATGAGAGGCATGGAGAGTTTGTGAAGGGTTCCCTGGAATTTCAGCCAACGCCCGACAATCAGCGTAATGGCAATTGCAACCAGGGTGAGCATGATGTGCAGGTGGCCGATGACGGCTTTTTGCAGGTAGGTCTTGAACGGGTTGCGAATTAAGTCCTCAGCCAGGAAGGTTTCGTGGCCGTTGCCCCAGTACGAGCCGGTGAAAGCGCCAAAGGAGGCCGAAAGCAGGGTCGAGACAGCCATCACGAAAAAGGCAACGCGCTCTTCATCCACCCCGCCTTTGGCGCGGGCAAACGGCGAACCGGCGGGCAGCAGGTACTCTTTTTTCCAGGGCCAGAGCGCCGCTGCCAGCAGGATTCCGGCAAAGAAGACCAGCGACTGCCCCAACAGGAACAGGCCATGAAAGATGAAATTGCGTCCCCAGTAAGCAAAGGCCATGCCGAAAATAACCGAGACCAGGTAGCCGATGGTTACGGTGGCGTTGATGGTGGTCTGCTCGTGGCGCTTCATGGGGAGCAGTTCGGTGATGAAATAGACCTCGATGGCGACGATGGTCATGGCGATGGTGTGATAGAGCATGATGATGCGCCCCTCTCGGGCGGCCGGCACCAGTTCCATGCCCAGCAGCCGCACGACGACATCCCGCACGCCCCATTCCACCATCGGGCCGGAGAGCATTCCCCAGACGGCGGTGATGAGCGAGACGACCGCAATGGCGACCAGCGTCAGCCCGCGCGTCGAGCGGAAGAGATAATTGAAGCGGTCTTGGACGAACTGCATGGAATTTTTCCTTATACTGTTTTTACGTATCTTTTCAATAATTCGGGGAAACTCCAAACCCTAAAGGTTTTCATGTCAAACTGGGCGTTTTGCAAGGAAATCTTTAGGGTCTCCGCCCCATTTTTTAAAGAGATATGTTTTTACCTTTTTTTGTAAAACCGAGCGTAAATGCGCCGGTCATCAGGAATAACAACGGGGTCAGAATCATCATCACAAACTGGGGGCTGAAGAATAACAACTGCGTACCCGCAGAAATGAACGCCAGGGCAATGCCGCCCAGCCCAATCAGCAGGCCGCCAATTCCAACCCAGTAAAATCCTTTGGGCGCTTTCCTGGCAAAGAACGGGCCGAGGAAGATGACCAAACCTGCGCCTCCGTGGAAGAGAGGCACAGAGATTTTCTTCAACGTTTCCATGCCGCCCAGGCTGGTAACAGCGATGGCGACGAAGCCGACCGCCGCAAACCATTTGAAATACTTTTTCCAGGTCGGGTAATATTCTTCGGCAATGCCCATCGAGATTCCCAGCGGAATTAAACTGGAAACCGTTAGCACCAGCGGCGAAGCCAGGATGCCCAGGCCCAGGAAGATGAGCAATAAGCCTGAGACGAGCAATACTGCAAAGCCCATCAGGTAGTAGATGTTGTGCAGGGCTTTATGCAGGCCATAGCGCTTCCAGAAGTACCAGCACAGGTACGCGGCGAGCAGGCCGGTGAGCAACAGGAACAGGTTGTCGAGCGTGAACAGATTCATGGCATTCTCCTTTGATTTTATGCGAGATGCCATTATTGTGACAGTATGCGTCTGAAAATTATGTGACAAAAATCACGAACGTAACGTCAGAATTGGATGAACGTCAGGTGCTGGCCTGGCTCATCGGGGTGGAGCTTGTGGAATGTTTTGCGGTTCTGTTTTTGGAGCGCATCGAGCATGGGCGACGGCTCGAAGTTGGTGAGCAGCAGG
>DAOTZM010000333.1:0-7978 GCA_034434035.1 Anaerolineales bacterium | reverse complement strand
TTTCGCACATCGGGCGCGGTTGACCAGCGTTTCCGAAAATAAGTTATTATGCCTTGGAGTCTGAGAGATTGTTTTGTCATGGTGACAAAACAGTATCATATTTTTCCTCATTTTTTTTGAATTTGGAATTGCTGTTGAAATCAAAAGCCTCTTGACAACCACCACGTTTTTGTTGTATCATGAAAGCGAACGTTCGCGCGAACGTTCGCCGTTCAGGAAAGTAAACCCCATGTCATCCAAAGTCACTCTTAAAGCCGTTGCTTCCCATGCCGGGGTCAGTTACCAGACTGTCTCCAAAGTCCTGAACGGGCAGTTGCAGGTCGCGCCGGAAACGCGCCAGCGTATCCTGGATGCCGTCCAGTCGCTTGGCTACCGTCCCAACCAGATTGCCCGAAATATGCGCGTCAAGCGCAGTTTCATGATTGGGTATTCCTGGGTGCAGACTTCGCCCGGCCAGGTCAACCACATCCTCGACCAGTTCCTGACCAGCATGGTGCGCGAGGCCGAGGCGGCGGGCTATCACTTGCTGCCCTTCCCCTTCCGGGAGGGACAGGAGCAGGTGGAGGATTACCGCGAACTCATCGACACCGGGCGGGTGGACGGGTTTGTGTTGACCAGCGTTAATTACAACGACCCGCGCATCTACTTTTTGATGGAACGCGGTTTTCCATTTGTCGCTTTTGGGCGTTCCAACCCAGGACTTGATTTTCCCTGGGTCGATGTGGACGGCGCCGCTGGGACGCGCCGGGCGGTCGAACACCTGCTTTCGCGCGGGCATCAGCGCATTGCCGCCCTGGCCTGGCCTGAAGATTCGCGCGTTGGCAACGAACGCTTGCAAGGCTATTTACAGGCACTCCAGGCTGCCGGAGTAGAAATCTGCCCCGATTGCCTGCTGCGCGGCGAGGGGACATTCGAGGCGGGGCGCGAAATGACCCTGCGCCTGCTCGATTTACCTGGGGAAAAACGCCCCACAGCTCTGGTCGCGCTCAACGACACGATGGCGATTGGGGCGATGTACGCGGCGCGTGAGCGCGGCCTCGAAACAGGCCGCGACCTGGCGGTCATCGGTTTCGATGATGCCCCGATGGTGCAGTATCTCTTTCCCCCGCTTACCAGCGTTCGACAACCGATTGCTGAAGCCGGACGCAAATGCGTCGAAATCCTGGTGGCGCTCATGCAGAGCCGCCAGCCCCCTGAACAAAAGGTCTTACTTTCACCCCGGCTCATTGTCCGCGCCTCAACCTGATGCGGGGTTCCTCCCGCAATCCATGAGATACAAAAAGCCCCGGCTCGGACTATTACCGGACGGCGCAGGTCACTGCCAGGCGTCATGCGCCGTCCGCCTTGAACTCCACGCTCTCGAAGGAGGTGAATTTCGTATCCAAAAACCAGGGCAGTTCACTTTTACCATAAATTCCTGTTTTTGCTAACCTGTTGCACGCCAAAATATCCCCAAAAGGAGAATAAGATGAAATCCCTGTTCAAAATCATGTCCGTGCTTTTCATCGCCGCGCTGGTTCTGACAGCCTGCGGCACGCCTGCCACCCCAGAAAAGGTGGTCGAAACCGTCGAAAAGCAGGTCACGGTCAAAGAGACCCAAATCGTGCAGGTTCCTGCCGAGAAAACGGTCGTGCGGCTTTCCGGCTGGGCTTCCAGCCCCTCCGAAACCGCCCTGCTCCAGTCACTGCTCTACCAGTTTTCGGTCGAAAATCCCGACATCCTGGTCAAATATGAGCCCATTACCGGCGATTACAAACAGGCCCTGCTGACTTCCATCGCCGCAGGCGTCGAACCGGATATCTACTATGTGGACATCTTCTGGTGGCTGGAACTGGCGACCAACGATGTGCTGCTGCCCATCGATGACCTGATGACCTCCAGCGGCGTCAAAAAAGATGACTTCATACCGACCTTGGTGGATGCCTTCACCTACGATGGCAAACTCTACGGTATCGCCAAGGACTTCAACACCCTGGGCATGTTCTACAACAAAGACCTGTTCGACAAAGCCGGGCTGGAATATCCCACCGATGACTGGACCTGGACTGAGCTGAAAGAGGCCGCCGCCAAACTGACCGACCTGGGCGATGCCAACAAACCGGTTTATGGCTTCTGCACCCCGCCCGACCCGGGCCGCTTCCCGGCCTTCGTCTTCCAAAACGGCGGCAGCGTGATGACCGACGATTTCATGAATACCACCCTGGATTCTGAAGCCGCCGTCGGCGCTGCTGAGTTCTATACCTCCTTCCGCGCTGAAGGCACTGGCGCGCTCCCCTCGGACCTGGGCGAAGGCTGGCAGGGAACCCTGTTCGGCAAAGGTCAGTGTGCGATGGTGTACGAAGGCGGCTGGTTGATTCCCTACCTGCGTGACCAATTCCCCGGCACGAAATATGGCGTGGTCATGCCGCCCGCCGGGCCCAAAGGCGAAGGCAACCTGATTTTCACCGTCGCCTGGGGTATTTCCTCCAACACAAAGAATGCCGATGCCGCCTGGAAGGTGGTCGAGTTCCTGACCAGCGAAGCCAGCCAGAAGACCGTGCTGGAGAGTGGATTTGCCCTGCCCTCGCGCAAGTCCCTGCAAAACAGCGACTATCTGAAGAACAACCCGAATTCTGCCGCCATTTTCAACGGCTCGTTCAATGGCGCGCAGCCCTTCTTCTGGGGCGCGGTCGGTTCAGATGTCAATGACCAGATGGGCAAGGCCCTCGAACGCATCTTCAAGGAAAACCAGCCTGTGGCCGAAGCCATGAAGCAGGCTGCCGAAGCCATCCGCAAGGCGATGAAATAAATTCCAGTCAGCAGGTCATCGGGCCGGGCGCGCTGCCCGACCCGATGACCAACGATACGGAGATTCCGATGGCCGCTTTTACCAAAAACAGGAAACTTTCTGACGCCATCGACGGTTACCTGTTCCTCTCTCCCTGGCTGGTCATTTTCACCCTTTTCAGCGTCGTCTCGCTGGCCTATGCCGTCTATCTCTCGTTCACCAGTTACAACCTGCTCCGTCCGCCGCAGTTTTGGGGATTGGAAGGGTACCAGCGCGTCCTGGAAGATGACCTGTTCCTCGAGAAAGCCCTGCCCAACACATTCAAATACGTCATCATCGTTGTTCCCCTGCAAACCGTTCTTAGCCTGGTGCTGGCCTTTGCAATGGACCAGAAACTGCGATTCCGGCGCTTCTTCCGCACCATTTTCTACCTGCCCTCGGTGACATCGTCGGTCGTTATCTCGCTCATTTTCATCTGGATTTTCGCGCCACAGGGCATTTTCAACCAGATTACGCGCCTGTCCATCAACTGGCTCGATGACCCGCGCACGGCGTTTTACGTCATTATGGGCATGAACATCTTTACCACCAGCGGCACGCTCATGCTTATCTTCCTGGCCGGCTTGCAGGATATTTCTCCCACCATCTATGAAGCCGCCGAAATCGACGGGGCCAACGCCGCGCAAAGATTTTTCTACATCACCATTCCCATGCTGCGCCCGGTCATTTTCTTCGTCGTTACGGTGGGAATCATCGGCTGCTTCCAGGTCTTCGACCAGATTTTTGTCATGACTGCCGGCGGCCCACTCGATTCGACTACCACCATCACCTATCTCATCTACAAATGGGCCTTCCGCGATACCACTATCAAGATGGGGCAGGCTTCCGCTCTGGCGGTCATCCTGACGCTGATTATCCTGGGCGTAACCATCCTCCAGCGCCGCATTATCGAAGGCAGCGGCTCGACGGCAGAACGATAAAGGACGGTGAATCATGACTGTCTCCTCTCTCGCGCGTCGAAAGGAACTCGAATGGCTGGTCGTCTTCGACCGGGCCCGTAAGGTGATTTTCTACGCCATTCTGGTTTTCTGGGCATTGCTCTCCATCGCGCCGCTGTACTTCACCCTGGTCTTCTCGCTCAAACCGGTGGCCGATGCCTATACCCCGCCGATTTGGTGGCCGACGCCGTTTACCTTCGCCAACTACGAAACCATCCTGCGCACCTTCGACCTGTTCCCGCGCTGGGTGGTTAACAGCATCAACATCTCGATTGTCGTAACCTTCTTCCGGGTTCTGTTCTGCGCCATGGCCGGGTATGCCTTTGCCCGCATCGAGTTTCCACTCAAGCAGGTTATCTTCAACATCCTGCTGGTTTCGATGATGATGCCGGGCGTGGTCACGCTCATCCCTTCGTTCCTCATCATCGGGCCGGGGCTGATTCGCGGCGGAATCCAACTCGGCAGCCTGACCCTCCCGACCGGATTCGGCCTCATCGATACCCCGTTGGGTGTCATCCTGCCCGGCGTGGCCGATGCTTTCGGGGTGTTCATGATGACCCAGTTCTACAAATCCTTCCCAAAAGAACTGGAAGAAGCCGCCATGATGGACGGTTCAGGCCGCTGGGGAACCTTCTTCCACATCGTCCTGCCCATCAGCCAGACCCAACTGCTCACGCTTGGCCTGCTCACCTTCCAGGGCGCATGGAACAACTTCCTGTGGCCGCTGATTGTGCTGCGCTCACCGGAAAACTTCACCCTGCCGATTGGCCTGCAATGGTTCCGCGGCGAATATTACACCCTTTACTCGGTGGTGCTGGCCGGATCACTCTTCAACACCTTGCCCATCTTGATAATCTTCTTCCTCTTTCAACGCTACTTCATTCGCAGTGTCGCCTCAACCGGTTCCAAAGAAGGTTGATTCTCCTCCAAACAGCCAACCCTGCCCGCCAAAGCAGGGCTGGCCCAGGAGATGCGCCCCAATCAATAACCAACTATGTGGAAAATCACCGAAAACACCTTCAGCCCCGCTTCACAGCATCATAAAGAAACCATCTTCACCACCGGCAACGGCTACCTCTCCACGCGCGGCGCGTTCGAGGAAGGCTACCCCGGCGAAAGCCGCGCCACCTTCATTCACGGCGTATTCGATGATGTGCCGGTCTCCTTTACCGAACTCGCCAACGCTCCTGACTGGCTCTCCATGCAGGTTTTGCTCGACGGCCAAAAATTCTCGCTCTCGAACGGAAAAATCCTGGAATATTACCGCCAACTCGACCTGCACACCGGTCTCCTCACCCGCCGCGTACGCTGGCAGTCTCCCTCTGGGCAGGTCGCCGTCATCCAGTTCGAGCGTTTCGCCTCGCTCGCCGACCAGCATCTCCTGTGCCTGCGCTGCCAGGTCACGCCCGAATTCGACGGCCAAATCGAAATCCGCGCCGCGCTCAATGGCAACACCGACAATCAGGGCTTTGCCCACTGGCGGCATGTCGGCCAGCGTTTGGAAAATCGGAACATGGTCAGCCTGCAAACCCGCACCCGCGCGAGCGGCATCGAACTGGCCCAGGTCATGCGCCTGCTCGGCACCGACTCCCCCGCGCCAGACTACTGGGATTCTGAAACGATTCCCACCCTGCGGCAGGTTTTCCCCGCCCGCAGCGGCCAAACCGTTAGCCTGACCAAATTCGTCGGGGTGGCGACCTCGCGCGATGGCGATTCCCCGCTGGAGATAGCCCTGAAGCGCGCCGCCCAGCCCGTCAGTTGGGAAGCGGCTCTCGAAGCCCAAAAACAAGCCTGGGCGCAGGAATGGGAGCGCTGCGAAATCAGCATCGAAGGCGATGAAGAAGCAGAACTCGCCGTTCGTTTTAGCCTGTTCCAACTCCTCATCGCTGCCCCGCGTCATGATAACCGTGTCAACATTGGGGCCAAGACCCTGTCCGGCTTTGGGTATCGCGGTCACGCCTTTTGGGATACCGAAATCTTCATGCTGCCGGTCTTCACCTATACTGCGCCGCGCATCGCCCGCAACCTGCTCGATTACCGCTTCCTGACCCTGCCCGCCGCCCGCCAAAAAGCGCGCGCCGCCGGTTACGAAGGCGCCTGGTTCGCCTGGGAAAGCGCCGACACCGGCGAGGAAGTCACCCCCACCTGGGTGCCGGACTTTCACGACAAGAAAAAACTGGCCCGCGTCTGGACCGGCGACCTGGCGATTCACATCTCAGCAGATGTGGCTTATGCGGCCTGGCAATACTGGCGCGCCACCGGCGACGACGCCTGGTTTGCCGAACGCGGCGCGGAGCTGGTGCTGGACACCGCCAAATTCTTTGCCTCACGCGCCGAATGGCAGCCCGAACACGGCTGTTACGCCTACAACGATGTCATCGGCCCGGACGAGTACCACGACCACAACGACAACAACGCCTACACCAACCGCCTGGCGCAATGGAATATCGAAACCGCGCTGG
This sequence comes from Anaerolineales bacterium, assembly GCA_034434035.1. Lineage (GTDB taxonomy): Bacteria > Chloroflexota > Anaerolineae > Anaerolineales > Villigracilaceae > UBA5195. Next base: position 1,751 of record DAOTZM010000333.1, on the reverse strand, counting down.
AAACCCTGACATGGCTGGAACAAAACCAACCCAAGAAAGCCGAAGACCTGACCGCCTTGCTCGATTTGAGCGCGCAGCGCCTCGCCGCCTGGCGCGATGTGGCTGAAAAAATCTGCCTGCGCGTCGAGTCGGATGGTTTGATTGAGCAGTTCGACGGTTTCTTTGCGCTCAAAGATGTCAACCTGGCCGATTACGAGCCGCGCGCCAAATCCATGCACGAGATATTCGGCGTCGAAGCGGCCAACGAATACCAGGTACTCAAACAGCCCGACACACTGATGATGCAATACCTGCTGCGCGACGAATACACCGATGAGCAAATCCGCGTCAACTATGATTACTATACCCCTCGCACCGACCACACTTACGGCTCCTCGCTGGGGCCATCCATCCAGGCGATTGTCGCCTGCCTGATGGGCGATGTTGATGAAGCCTACGAACACTTCCTCCGCGCGGCTCGCGCCGACCTGCGTGATGTGCGAGGCAACGCCAGCGACGGCATCCATGCCGCATCCGCAGGCGGCATCTGGCAGGCCGTTGTCTTCGGCTTTGGCGGTTTGCGTATTGATACTGATAGTCGCTGGGAAACCCACCCTCGCCTGCCCCGGCACTGGAAGAGTCTGACCTTCCGCTTCACCTTGCGCGGCCAGCGGCATAGTGTCCGGTTGGAAAACCGCTAACCCGCCTCTTTTACCATCGCGCAAGTGCCATCCCTGAATTCAGGAATGGCACTTGTCTTTTACGGACTGCAACGCGAAGTCCGCTCTATTTGTGCGCCTGTAACTCGAACGAGGAGAAGTTTTATGCCAATCCAAGCCTTTATTTTTGACCTCGACGGCGTTCTGACCGACACCGCTGAATATCATTACCGCGCCTGGAAACGCCTGGCCGACGAAATTGGAATTTCCTTCACCCGCGAGGAGAATGAAGCCCTGCGCGGCATCCCGCGCCGCGAATCGCTCCTGGCCCTGCTCAAAGGCCGCCCTGCCACCGAAGAACAACTGCAAAACTGGATGTCGCGCAAGAACGTCTACTACTTGGAGTTGATTCGCGAAATCTCCCCGGCAGATATCCTGCCCGGCGCGCGCGAACTGCTCGAAGAAATCCGCGCCGCTGGGCTAAGGTCCGCGCTTGGTTCGGCCAGCAAGAATGCAAGCGAAGTCCTCGAACGGTTGAGCATTGCCTGTCTGTTAGATTCTGTCTCGGACGGCAACAGCGTTGAACGCCAGAAACCGGCTCCTGACATCTTCCTACATGCCGCCGCGCAATTGGGCTTGCCGCCGCAGGAATGCATCGTGGTCGAAGACGCCGCCGCCGGAATCGAAGCCGCCCTGGCCGGTGGCTTCTGGACACTTGGCCTGGGTACCCGAAAGCGGGTTGCCAGGGCGCACGTCATCCTGCCCTCGCTCAAGAAGGCGCGACTGGAAAGAGTGCTGGGAATGATTTCAAGGGCATCAGTAAATTCGGAAGGCTGCTCGCTGGCACAGCCCGCCATCGCAAGTATCTGATATCGAGACGCCTCGCTGCTCAATCCTCGCAAAAGACACATTCGCCCAATGTGATATTTATCACAGATTTTATCCGCTTTACGAGGGATAATTCGCGCATATCGGACAATCGAACCGCGAAAGGACCCCCATGAGCGAAATTATCAACAACCGCCAGCAGCGTATAGAAATCATGAAAAACCTGATTCGGCAGTTGCACAACGGCGTCTCCGAAGAACAGGTGAAGCACCAACTCGAAACCAT
>DAOTZM010000332.1:0-4703 GCA_034434035.1 Anaerolineales bacterium | reverse complement strand
TGCATGTTAAGGACATACTTACAGGTACGGTAAATATATGGAACCGGGAATTGATGGGCAGCATGGGTGGACAATTGAGGTGGGCTCCAGATGGCAATAAAATTGCTTTAGCCTGTTCTACGCCCAATGAACCAACAACTTCTCTTTGTTTGGTTGATAAAAATGGAAACATCGCATACTTAATCAGAGAAGAGGATATAGCAAATGGAAAAATAACCCCCGATTATTTTATTGAGTTGCAAGACTGGAGCAGGGATGGCTCAAAACTTGTTTTCCTATACTATTCTCCGTCGGAAAAAGGACAGAAACAAGATTTCTTAATTTATCTCTATGACATGATTTCTAAAACAACGGAAATAATTCTTGATGGCACAACGCAGAATATGATTTTCCAGGTTAGGGGAGCGAGCATCTCGCCGGACAATAAAACATTACTCATCAGTGGTGAAAGTAAGAACGCACTATCCCAAATTTTTGTTTTGAACATCAACACCCTTAACGTAGCGCCTTTACATTTGCAACAATTGCCCAACGCATCTTATACCAACCCTGTTTGGAGTAATGATACCTGTTGTTTATATGTCTATGTAGAACCCGAAAGTCGTTCCCCATATACGGTTATCGCTGATTTAACAGGAAACATCATACTGACTTTGGATATTCAAGGCGCTGTATTTCAATGGGTCAAATAACCTGATACGTTCGACTTGGTTTTTCTTCCCGGCTCGAACCGTTCAGCACGCCCAATCGTGCCAACCTTGTTCCCCGTGGACATCATAAAATCTGATCGCTGGCAGCCTGCCTGCGCATCTGGCGGTTGGCGAGGAACAGCCCCAGCAGGATGCCAAGCACCAGCACCCCCCAGGTAATGGCCGCCGGGAGGGGCGTCTCGATGAGCGGGGAAACATCGGCGGCAAACCCACTGATGGAATTAAGCGCCAGAGCCACGCTCAGGGCATTCCAGGCCCCATGAACCAGCACAGCGGCCAGGTAGGCCAGCCCCAGGCGGACATATCCCCTTTTTTGCCAGGCAACGGCCAGCCCCCAGCCGACCAATCCGCTATTGAAGGTGTGCGGCAGGATGGCGGTGGCGCGCGTCAGGACATTTGCCAGCCAATCTTCCGCGCCCGCGCTGGAAAAACCGATGTTTTCGGTCAGGGCGAAGGCCGCCCCGCACAACACGCCCAACACAAAGCCTTCCACCGGCGAGCGCATTCGCCTGGCATAGAACCAGAGCAGGAAGACTTTGAAGGCTTCTTCGATGACGGGAACCGCCAGCGCAAACAACCCAAGCAGGAGAAAAGCCGCGCCGGGCGAGAGCAGCAGGGTCGTGGCCTGCTGCGAGATGAAATCCATCGAACCCATCTCGCTTTGCAGTTCTTCCATCAACAGCCGCAAGGGAACATCCAGGCCGGGCGTGGAACTGGCATAAAGCACGAAGAGCAGGACAAACCCGATAAAAGCAAACAACTCGAAGAAAATCGCCAGGGTTGGTCCCAACACGGTGCTGGCCCCAAAGACGCTCCAGGCGCGGCGCGGGGAGGGCAGGGGCAGGCCCTTCAGGCTGATGACCAGGACAATGCCTGCCGGCAGCGTAAGCGCGGCCACGTTGACGATAGGCAGCACGAACAGGGCCAGGGTCGCGTTGCCCGACAGGCCATATCCCAGCGCCAGGCTGATGACCCAGACCAGCAACAGCATGACCAGCAGCGGGCCGGGAGTCAGCCCCCGCAGACCAAAGCGCGGCTCAGGCAGGTTGAAAAACTTGCGGGCGTTCAGGTACGCGCCGGGCGCGAGCAGCATCCCCAGCGCAAAGGTCCCAGCAGCCAGCATCAGGAGGGTCAACGCGTCGCCCTCCCCAAGCGTGGGCATTGCGCTTAGCCCCAGCACGGCCAGCAGGGGGGCAATCCCCATCAGGCCCAGGGCGCTGACAGAGAGCAGCAAGCCCATCGCCAGGGCGGCCCAATCGGTTTGGGCAGGCCGGGCAGGCAAAGGGTCGGTGAGTTCCTGGATGTCGTTCATCGTTCCTCGATAATGACCGTCAGCAGCATATCCGGTTCTTCCGGGCTGGCGGCCAGTCCCGGGTTGCGCGGCGCGAGGCCAGAGAGAACATCCAGCCCGCCGGTTACTTCGCCAAAGATGGTGTAGCGCCCGTTCAGGTCGGGCTGCGGGCCGAGGGCAATGAAGAACTGGCTGCCGTTGCTGCCGGGGCCGACGTTGAACATCGCCAGCATCCCGGCCCGGTCGAATTTGAGCGCGGGCAGGATTTCATCGGGAATGAAGTAGCCGGGGTTGCCCATGCCGGTCCCGCTCGGGTCGCCGGTAATCGCCAGCGCACCCGGCACGACCTGGTGGAAGGGGACGTTATCGTACCAGCCGTTTTGGGCCAGGAAGACGAAGTTATTCACCGTATTGGGGGCTTTGTCGGCGAACAGTTTGACCGTGACATCGCCGCGGCTGGTTTGGAGCGTGGCGGTATAGGTTTTGGCCGGGTTGATGATAACGGGCGGGCAAGTGCTGAATTGGCGGGCCGGCAGGGCGTACAGGTGAATCAGTTGTTCGAGGTTGACCAGGATATAGGGATTCTTGACGATTTCCCCGTTGATGAGCAGGAGCGGGAGCGGAACCTGCCCATATTGCTGGCTGGCCTGGGTAGCGGTGATGACCGCATCCTTGATGGCATCCCCGTTCAGGTCGCGCTCGTAGCGGTCGATGTCCAGCCCCAGCGCGGCGGACTGGGCCTTCAGCCAGGGCTTGAAACTCTCCGGCGTCATAGCCCCCCATTCGGACTGCCGCGCGAACAACAGGTCGTGCATCTCCCAGAATTTGCCCTGCTGATGGGCGGCCTCGCTGGCTTGCAGGGTCAGGAGGGCTTTGTCGTAGCGCGTGACGAGCGGATAATGCCGGTACACCACGCGCAATTCGGCGGGATACTTGACGCGCACGGCCTCCAGCGCGGCGGCGATTTTGGCGCAGTCGCCGCACTGGAAATCGCTGTACATGATGACCGTCACGGCAGCCTCCTGCTCGCCGCGCTGGTGGTCTTTGGACGAGACCAGCGGGAAGAGCGAGGGCTGGCTGGCAACAGGCGTCGGCCCGCGCGCATCAACGCAGAGCGGGAGCGGTGTGGGGGAAGCCGCCGCCGATTGAACGCGCGGAGTAGGCGTGCGCGCCGGGGCGGGGGAGGCTGTTGGGCCAGCGCAGGCTGCCAGGAACAGGAGCAAAAGGAGGATGAACAAAGGAAATTTACGCATGTTGGCTTTTTCGGTCGTGCAATCAGGGCATGTGGACGTGGACAAGAGCGGATAGTTCAAGTTTTTCTCCGCGTTTTCGGCTCTTGTCCGCGTCCCTATTCTTTGGACGCGGACGAGAACAGATGTTTTAAGTTCTTCTCCGCGCCCCGCAAACAGAGTGGCCGGTCAATGTTGTTCCAGCGCGGCCAGCAATTCTTCGAAGGAGGACATCCGGCCAATCCGTTCGAGGAACTCGGTCAATGTTGCGCTGCGGGCGCGCAATTCGCGCACCGCCGGGCCAACCGGGTCGACGCCCGCCGCGCCGCCGGGCGCATCAGCATACGCGCCGTGGAAGGCGAAATAGGCCTGGTTCAATTTGCGGATGACGTAGCCATTCTCCCAGAACACCTGGCGGCGCGCCTCCATGTAGGCTTCGGCTTCTTCGATTTTGCCCTCGGCCAGCAGTTCATCGGCGCGGACACGGGTTTCGTACATCGCGGCGCGGAAGTCGAAGGCAGCGCTGGGGCGCGGGTTCAACGACGCAAGTTGGGCGGTATCCCGGTAACGGAAGGCCAGTTCCGGGTAGTAGCGTTCCATCACAATCCGCCCGATTTCATCCCCGGCAATCGAGGCGGCGGTCTCGTTCATGGTGCGCAATTCCGGCGTGCGGTCGTAATTCATGCCCAGCGGCCTTTGGCCCAGGTAGAGATGAATCCACTCGTGGGCGATGGTGTTGGAGAGCCAGTCAAGCGCGGTGGTGCGCATTATCATCGTCGGATAGGCCGCCAGCCCGCCGATTTCGACCACCAGGGCCGAAAAGCCCAGCCGGGAAGTGACCGAATCTTCGAGTTGGATGACTTCTTCGAGCGTCATCTCCGGCTGGAGCAGGTAACTGGTCTCCTGGCGGATGACCTCGCGCGGCGAAAGCACCAGGTTCTTGGGCAAGGGCGTGATGTGGTACAGCACCCAGGGGATGGGTTGGCCGCCCGCCGTCAGGCCGAGTTCGTGCAAAATAACCGTGACCTGCATCTCCAGCACCGATTCAGAGAACGGGGCCAGCGACTTCTGCCGCAGGGAAAGCCGCTCCAATTCAACGCGCAGGGCCAGCGAAGCGGCGTAAGGATCCGGCTGGTTGGGGTCGCTGAAGACCAGGCGGATTTCACGCTCGACCTTTTGCAGGTCTTCCACCAGTCGCAGGTATTCCAGCACCGTCTCGCGCTGCGAGGGCGGGGTAAAATAGCGCGGCGAAGCGACGGCGCTTTGGGTCATTTTCAGCCAGGCCGCGTTGACCATCCAGCCGGTCAGGTCGAAGGCCTGGGAGGAAGCCAGGACGTGAACCCGCTCCGCCGTGCGCGTCAGGCGGACATCGCTGGTGGTCAGGGCAAATAAGAGAAACAAGGTTAATGCCAGGTAATCGGAGAGTCGCGTCAGCCAGTGCATGGGTCGATTATACCCAAGGAAGAGTAACGC
>DAOTZM010000331.1:0-14898 GCA_034434035.1 Anaerolineales bacterium | reverse complement strand
CTACGGGAGCAGATTTTCCGAAATAAAAGTATGCGGCCAATCCTGCCAGTGTTTTACCAGCCCTGCTTTGACTGGATTGTTGAGGATATAGGCGGTGATGCGCGCGAATTCTTTCTCATCTCGCACAACATGGTCATAACTTTCATCCTGCCAGAATGCGCCGGTTCCACCCAGTAGTTTCCGGCAGGCGTAGCCCGTCCGTCCTTTGAACAATTTCATGGCATGACTGAGCGCAGTGTAATGTTGTCCTGATTTAGGCGGCGGAGGTTGGGGGATGTCCTGTAAATCTATCATCAAGTGCCCGTGCGTAGGCATGAGACAATAAGCGTGCAGATGATAAAACTCCGGATGAAGATGGTGGAGTTCATGCTTAACTACATCGACAATGGGTTGCTGGGCCAGCCAACGAGGGCCGCGTCCCTGGTCAAGGCAATCATCATACCGCGCAAACATCCTCTTTGAGAGTTTGTACCGCTCCTGTTGGAGTTCCTCCTCTTGGTATTGTTCTGCCAAGCGGCGCAGCTCGCTTTCCTTCGCCTCGCGTAATTGCTTCACGACTTCGACCGGCAGGCTGCCAGCCAATCGAAAGGTGATGAAGAAAGTGGCATTAGGCGGATGGTAGTGAGGCAGGTGGCGGTAGAAAATATCCGTCATACGGGCAATTTTATTCGATTTTCACGGTAGGACAGACCTTTGGTCTGTCCGCTTCGAAAACAGATTAAAGACCTGCTGGGTGACGGGCCTTTGGTCTGTCGCTATCAAGAACAGGTCTGAGACCTGTTCTACTGCCTGTCTTTTTCGTGGACAGGTCTGAGACCTGTTCTGCTGCCTGTCTTTTTCGTGGACAGGTCTGAGACCTGTTCTGCTTGCTCTTGCGCAAAGAAGGAGGATGGATTTTTCAGTATAGTGGGGTATGGATTCGGTTCTCGACGCAAATTGGACAGCAGCACAGGTCATGAAGGCCTATCCGCAGGTGGATTCAGTGTTCCTCGAACTCAAAACTGATTGCGTGGGCTGCCACCTGGATAAGTTTTGTACGCTGACCGAGGTGGCCGCGGCCTATGAGTTGCCACTTGAGCGGCTGCTCCACCAACTATGCGAAACAATCCAGAATTCAACCACGTGAGGAGAAACTTGTATGAAAGGAAACCATTTCATCAAGGTTGGACTCTTGTTCCTGCTGCTGGCCGGAATCCTGGCGGCTTGCGCCGGAGCGGAGCAGGTGGTCAATACCGAGTACATCCTGACCCCGACCCTGCGCGAGGGGAAGTTCGTCTTCCTGGGCGTGGATGGCGCCATCAATGGCGTGGTCAACCCGGCCCTAAGCGCTAAACCCGGTGAGCGAATTACCGTGATGCTGGTCAACAGCGGCGAGGGGACGCACGATATTGTGTTCGTCTTGCCCGATGGCAGGAAGGTGCAATCAGACGCGGTCAAAAAGAAGGGCGAGACCATTTCCATCACTTTCACCGTCCCGGAAAAGGACGCTGTCATCAAATATTATGATTCGGGGCATGAGAAACTTGGCATGAAGGGCGTGCTGTTGGTGGGGAATGCCCAACCCGAAGCAGCCGACCAGGCCGCGAAACCTGCCGGGTTGTACACCAGAGAACTGGCCGCGCGAGCCCTCCAGAAGGGCGGCTGCGGGGCCTGTCATGTCATCCCTGGCGTGCCGGGCGCGGTGGGGACGATTGGCCCCAACCTGAGCGAAATCGGCCAGGCAGCAAAAGCGCGCCTGGAGAGCGGAGAATATACCGGCATGGCAAAGACGGTCGAGGAGTACCTGAACGAGTCGATTCAATCACCGGACGCTTTTGTGCCGGAGAAATGCCCCACCGGACCATGCACCAAAGGAACCATGCCCGCCTCGCTGGCGCAAGCCCTCAGCGTGGACGAACTGAAACAGGTGGTGAGTTTCCTGGCGGCGCTGCCGGGCGGGGAACCTGCCGCAGCAACGGAAGCAGGCACCGGTGAGTCCGCGCCCGCCGCGCCCCTGGGTGAAGCGCCCACGCTAACCGACGAGGAATTCGCCTGGGCCAGGCAAACCTTCTTCGACCGGTGCGCGGGTTGTCACGGAACCTTAAGAAAAGGCGCGACCGGCCCGGCCCTGACCCCCGACAAGACCCTGCCCAAAGGCACGCTCGGCCTGGCGGCCATCATTTTCAACGGCACGAATCGCGGGATGCCCGATTGGGGCAAACAGGGTATCCTGACCCAGGCGCAGACCGAGGTGATGGCGAAATACCTGCAAAACGAGCCGCCCGCCCCACCAGAATTGTCGTTACAGCAAATGCAAGAGTCGTGGCGGTTGATTACGCCGGTGGCGCAGCGTCCCACCAGCCCGCAGACCACGCGCAACATCGACAATTATTTTATTGTGACCCTGCGCGATGCCGGCCAGGTGGCGATTATCGACGGCGACACGTATGAAATTGTCAACACGGTCGATAGCGGTTACGCGGTGCATATCACCCGCATGTCGGCCAGCGGGCGCTACGCTTATGTGATTGGGCGCGATGGCCGCCTGGCGCTGATCGACCTGTGGATGGAAAAACCCGGGGTGGTGGCGCGGGTGCAAACCTGTTACGATGCCCGCTCGGTGGAAGTGAGCAAATACGACGGGCCGGAGGGCGATTTCCGCGACAAGTACGCGATTACCGGCTGTTACTGGCCGCCGCACTTCGTCATCCTCGACGGGCAGACGCTCGAGCCGATGAAGGTGGTCTCCAGCCGCAGTTACACCTTCGACACTGGGACATATCATCCGGAGCCGCGCGTGGCGAGCATCCTGGCTTCGCACTACGCCCCGGAATGGGTGGTGAACGTCAAGGAAACCGGTCAGATTTGGGTTGTGAATTACACCGACCCGCTTAACCCGGCCATCAAGCAAATCAATGCAGCCCTGTTCCTGCACGACGGCGGGCTGGATTCGACCCATCGCTACTTCCTGGTGGCGGCCAACCAGTCGAACAAGATTGCTGTGGTCGATTTGAAGACCAGCAGCCTGGCCGGGATTGCCGAAGTAGGCGCGGTGCCACACCCCGGACGCGGCGCGAACTGGATCGACCCCGACTTTGGCCCGGTCTGGAGCACGCCGCACCTGGGCGAGGCGTCCGTTATGTCGGTCGGGACGGACCCTGAAGGCCACGCCGCCAGCGCCTGGAAAGCCGTCCGCACGACCGAACTACCCGGCTCTGGCAGCCTGTTCATCAAGACCCACACCAAAAGCCAGTGGATTTGGGTCGATATGACCCTCAACTCCGACCCGGCCCTGGCGCGCACGGTCTGCGTGATTGCCAAATCTGACCCGACAAAAGTTCACAAGTGCTGGGAGATTGGCACATACGGACGCGCCGTTCACTTCGAGTACAACAAAGACGGCAGCGAGGTCTGGGTCAGCCTGTGGGGCGACGCCGCCCAACCCGGCCAGACCGGCGCGATTGTGATTTACGACGACGCCACGCTGGAAGAGAAGGCGCGCATTGACAACCTGATTACGCCAACCGGCAAGTTCAATGTCTACAATACGGTGAACGATATTTACTAACGCCTTAACCATCCCGAAGGCTGTCTCTTACGCGGCAGATTGCCATCAAACAGCCTTCGGGATGGTTACTTAAGAACTTCTTTCCTCTTTCGTCTTTCTTACAACGAAGACGAGGAAAGAGAAATCAGCAGCGCTATTACAGCTGCGCAAAACTGACCAGTTGAATGCCGCATTTTTCGACTTCGGCGCGCATTTGGGGGTCGGTCAATACGTCCAACTCGGTGTGGCGCTGCCAGGCGTAGACCGATTCGCGGGCAAAGGCTTCGTCCACATAGCCGGGATGGCACATGATTTCGAACGTTCCGTTCCCCGGCAAACGTTCGAGAATGCGAATCAGTTCCTCGCGGGTTGCGCCTTTGTCGTAAAAGGTGACGAAAAAACCGTCTGTAGAGCGCGGCTGGAATTGGGCCAACAGGCGGGGAGCGGCCTCCAGCATGGGCGCGGCCAGGGAATCCGGGATGCCGTCCAGCGTGGCGGCGGGCGACTCGGCCAGCGGCAGGCGGATGGGGACATCGTATTCCTGGGCCAGTTCGAGCATGGATTGGAACAGGCCAGGGGTGAAATAGGAAGAGTGGTGATGTGAATCGAGATGCGTGGGCTTTTTACCAGAGGAGGCGATAAATTTTTCGATTTGCGCGCGCCATTCCGATTTGGCTTCTGCCGGGTCGAGCGCGGCGGCTTGTTCGGTAAAAACAGCCAGGCTCAAGAAGCGGCCTTCAGGGGTAGTAAGCGAGTGGACTTTTTCGGGCGGCAGGAGCGGCGCACCAGAAGTCAGGACGAGGTGAACGCCCAACCCCAGCGAGGGGGTTTCCTGCAAGGCGATTTTGACATCTTCGGCGGCAGTGGGCATGTTCATCATGGTCGTCGTGGATGTCACCAATCCGCGCAAGTGGGCATCACGGATGCCGCGCGAGATGTCGGCAGTGCGGCCATAGTCGTCGGAGTTGATAATCAAGCGAAGGGTCATGGGTACTCCTGGTAGAAGGCGGGAAATGGACGAAGGGAAACAGGGAAACAAGGGGCGCTAAGGACGGGGGGAGCGGATGGTTTCGTCGATGGCTGAGAGCAGCGAGGCTTCGCCCGGAGCGTCGTATTCGATGGTCCAAATCATGATGCCGGAGGCGCGTTCCAGCGCAATTTGGGTTTTTGTCCGCATGGTCGGCACGCCGTTATAACGTTGGACAGCGCCAACCAGTTCAAGCGAATCCTGCCAGGCGGCAGCAGGGTCAGCTTCGACGATTTTGCGATAGATGATTTCGCCGGGCCGGGAGTAGAACGGCACGCCCATCACCAGTTTTTCCGGAGGAATGCCGCGCCCCAGCCAGTAATCGAGACCCAGGTTGAACTGCTCCATGCTGCCATGCAGGCCGCCATCGTAGGTCATGATGTTGATAAAGTCCATTAACGCGAACGACTCAGCGGGGATGCCCTGTCCATATTTATCGCCGAAGGCAATCACGGCGGCGGTCAGCAGCTTGTCTTTGGGCAGGGCGGCGCGCAATTCGGTCATCAACGCCAGGAAATTCTGGGCTGACTGCCCCGGGTCGGGATATTCCCAGTCGATGTCAGCCCCACGAATTTCGGCGTACTCGCAATCTCATCAGTAATGCGCAAGTCGGTGAAACTGAAAAAGAACGATGCAATGATGGGTACGAAGGTGAAAACCATGAGCCCAAAAATCCATGGGGAGAGAAACAAATAACCCTTGCGCATTTCGCGCCGCGCGATGGGCGGAAGGTTGCGAAATGTGTTCAGGGAAGGGATTGAGTTCCGAAAATTCGAAAGCTGCTCTAACATAATGGCACTCCCTTATTCTGTAAAAATTACCGTACGGATAGGCAGGGCGGGCGGTTGCAAAGCCGCCCGCCCTGAACACATGTTGAGAGGATTCGGTAATTCAAGCGAGCGCATGAATAGCAAGCGCCTTCATCCGTGAGCCAGCGGGTTCAGGACGCTGGAAACGATGTGCGGTCAGCGCGGCGCCGAGCATGACGCTGTACGCCAAAGCCGTATGCTGGCAGGCGGCGCGCAAACCTTTCCAACGCGCGGCCCCCAGACCGAAGCAGCGTTTTGCCCAGGCGAAGTGACGTTCAATCACGGAGCGGAATTTGAGATGAAAACGCCATTGTCGAATAAAGGGCAGGGCTGCCAAGGCTTTCTTGCCTTGCTTGCGGAGATTGCAGTCAATCACCCAGCCGGCCTGCAAGACCGCGCGAAGGTAATTCAAAAGCGCAAAACTAAAGTAAGCGGCATCGGCGCGTACCAGCGCAATTAGGAGGCCGAAACAGGCAACGGCCTACGATAACAAAGGAATCGCCAGCGGACTGTCATGGCGGTTGGCAGGCGTCACCAAAAACAAGATGGGCAGTTCCGGCCAGCGACATAAGAGCGTATGCGCCTTGCAGCCCCAAGTCGAACCTGTCCACGGCTTGGGAAAACTCCAGGCCGCATCGGGGTCACTATGAAACCAAGCCCGTTGGGTCGTGGAATCAAGTACCATGTCCACGCCGTGAATGATTTGGGCTTGTATCAATTGCCAAACCATGCCCGCGAAGAACAACCAGGTTCGTTTCCATTGGCGCCAAGAATGCGCCTGTGGTTTTTGAAAGCGCTGTACAATTTGTCATGGGGGTCTCTCTCGGTTGTAGTGGTCTGATAACCAATTCTACTCCCGCCAGAGACCCTCTTACGCAAAATAAATTACCGAATCCTCTCGCATAATTAACATTTCGAGTCAATGGCTTTTTGTAACATTCTGTGTCACAAATTTGCGTCTCCCCCAACCTGCAACCCCAAACTTCGCAATGCAACGCCAATAAAAAACTATCAGAAATAAAAAGTTAAAACCCAAGTAAACTGGTTAAAATTAAAAGTGGCTGTCTTTTTTTGCGCCCTTGCGGTGTCAATTCTCCAATGAAAGGAGGTAGCAAATGCAGAAGTTCTTGAAACAAGCCCAAGGCATGGTCGAGTATGCGTTTATTCTTGTGCTGGTCGCAATTGTCATTGTTGTCGCCATTGCCACAATGGGGCCAGGGGTTGGCAACCTGTACATGTCTGTTGTCAATAGCCTGTGAATAAAAATTCCCGCCATCAGGCGGGAATTTTTGTCGATTGGAGCAGATCCACCAGGCCGGTGGGATACAGGGGGGGATAGCCATTGCCGGTTTTTTCCAAATCGACCCAGACCGCCCGGAAAGGCGAAGATTTTTCCACGCCCTGGATAATCGCCTTGTTGTACAGACTCTCATCCACGAAGCGGCCATCGTAGACCTGCACCAGTTCGTGGCCCTTGTTCCCCTCGTAGATGAAAATGTTTTCGATGGTTCCCAGGTAGCGCAGGTCGGTGACCTCGGCATTGATTTCTTCTTTAATTTCGCGGATGACCGCCTGGTCAGACCGTTCGCCAAACTCTACTGTGCCTCCCAGGGGACGGTGGTAGGCCTGCTGTTTGATGGTGTCGTATCCTTCGAACGCCAGGATTTTATTGCCATTACGAAATACGCAAATGGCGATGACGCGAATTTTATCGGGTTTCATAAATTCTCCAAATTACAAAGAAAGAATGGCGGGCTGGCGGGCAAGCGTGGCTTGCATACTCCAGGGGCCAGCCCAGGTGATGGTGACGGGCAGGATTCGGCCTCGCAAATCTTCTTCCGATTCGACGAAGACCAGTTTGTTGGTGGGCGCGCGGCCCCTCCAACGCCCCTTCACCTTTTCCTCGAATAAAACGGGGACGTTCTCCCCGAGATATTTTGCATTAATCTCGCCGACAACCTGCTCCTGTAATTCCTCGAGCATACGGAACCGGCGCATTTTCTCGTTCTCTGTTACATCGTCTTCCATGCGGCGGGTGGCGACTGTGCCTTCGCGCGCCGAGTAACGCGCCAGGTGGGCCACATCCAGTTTCAGGTCGGCCAACACCTGCCAGGTTTGCATGAACTGCTCCTCGGTCTCGCCGGGGAAGCCGACGATGATGTCGGTGGCTATCGAGCAATCCGGGATACGGGCGCGGATTTTGGCGACCAGGCCGCGGTATTGCTGCTGGCTGTAGCCGCGCTTCATGTTTTGCAGCACGGTATCGTCGCCAGCCTGGATGGGGATCTCGAAGTGCGGCATCACTTTGGGCAGTTCGGCCACCGCTTCGATGATTTCGTCGTCGAAATAGTTCGGGTGTGAGGTCAGGAAGCGGATGCGTTCGATGCCTTCCACTTCATGAAGCACCCGCAACAAACCAGCCAGGTTCGGCCCATTGAGAATGTCTTTGCCGTAGCGGTCGACGATTTGCCCGAGCAGGGTCACTTCTTTCACGCCCTGCCGCGCCAGGGAGCGGACTTCGGCAACGATGTCGCCCACCGGGCGGGAGCGTTCGATGCCGCGCTTGTAGGGGATGATGCAAAACGTACAGGCGTGCGAACAGCCATACACAACCGGAACATGCGCCGAGACCAGGCTGCCGCGCTCGTTGACGGGCAGGATAAGTTCTTCATCCATCGTCAAAAAGCGGCGGGTTGTTTCGGCATCTTCCATCGAGCGGATTTCGCCCTGGGTAAGATGCGAAATCAGCGGGCCGGGGTCCGAAGGCGGCGAGAAAACATCCACATACGGAAAACGCGCCCTGAGTTTTTCGTGACCCTTCACCCCTACCAGGCAGCCCATCAGGTTGATGACCAGGTTGGGGTTTTTCTGCTTCAAAGGCCTGAACGAACTCAAGCGCCCGTAGGCTTTGTCTTCGGCAGATTGGCGCACGACGCAGGTGTTCAACACGAGAACATCTGCCTCGGCGGGGTTTTCGGTCATGGCATAACCCAGGTGTTCCAGCGCCGCCCCCACCCGTTGGGAATCGGCCACGTTCATCTGGCAGCCTTCGGTCCAAATATGATATCGCATCATCTACACTTTCTTTACGAATAAAAACACCAAACGCAAATTATACCCTTACGGGCCGGCCAGGGAGAGCAATTTAAGCCCTCGTTACGTTATTGTAAGCCAACAAGAATATGGGGGGACTGGGCGGGCAAATCCTGCCGGTCAAATCAATCCTGCCATTCCAATTCAAAATCACCAATCAAGACCGTGTCACCGTTTTGGATGCCGGCCTTGCGCAGGGCGTCTTCGACCCCCAGGGCTTCCATCAATCGCTGGAAGCGGCGCAGAGAGCCGGAATGCTCGAAGTAGGTCATTTTGGCGGCGCGTTCGATGGCTGTGCCGCTGACGCGCCAATCGCCGTTGTCTTCGCGCCGGATGGTGAACTCTTTCGGGTCTTCTTTTGGCTTATAGACCGGCATGGGGGCTTCGGCGTCCTCGATGGCGGGAGTCTCGGCCAGTCTTTCCGCCGCCGCCAGCAATACTTCGCGGACGTTGGCGCGCGCCAGGGCCGAGATTTCCCAAATTTTGGTCACGCCGCGTTTTTTCAGGTCGCGTTTCAGTTGGGGCAGGCGTTCCTGCGCTTCGGGCTGGTCGATTTTGTTGACGGCCACAATCTGCGGCTTCCTGGCAATGTTGGGATCGAACAGCGACATTTCGGTATTAATCTGGCTGAAGTCTGCCAGCGGGTCTTCGGACAGGCCGTCCAACAGGTGAATGAGAACCCGCGTGCGCTGGACGTGCCGCAGGAACTCGAATCCCAATCCCGCGCCCTGGCTGGCGCCCTCGATCAGACCGGGGATGTCGGCCAGCACGACGGTCGTCGCGTCGTCGATTTGGGCCACGCCCAGGTTCGGTTCGAGCGTGGTAAACGGATACGGGGCGATTTTTGGCCGGGCGTTGGTCAACACCGAGAGCAGGGTCGATTTGCCAGCGTTGGGAACGCCCACCAGGCCGATATCCGCAATCAACTTCAATTCGAGGCGCAGTCGCTTTTCCTCGGCGGGTTCGCCTTTTTCACCGGTGCGCGGCACCTGGTGCCGGGCGGTGGCGAAGTGCTGGTTGCCGCGCCCGCCGCGGCCGCCCTTGCAGACCACCAGCCGCTGGCCGGCTTCGGTCAGGTCGCCGAGCAGGCCGCCGGTTTCGGCGTCGAAGACGACCGTGCCGGGTGGGACGTGGATGACCAAATCCGGCCCCATCTTGCCGGACATATTGTTGGGGCCGCCGTTCTTGCCGTCGGGCGCGAGATAGCGCTCTTTCTGGCGGAAAGAACTCAAGGTGTTGAGGGTCGGCTTGACCTCCAGGACGACATCGCCGCCCTTGCCGCCGTCGCCGCCATCCGGCCCGCCGCGCGGGACGTATTTTTCGCGGTGAAAATGTACCATTCCGTCTCCGCCCTTGCCGGAGCGGACGTAGATTTCTGCCTGGTCGATGAGCATTGGTTGTCTTTCTATGGGTTTGTCAGATGGGTTGGCTTTGGTTCGTAAGGCTGGCCCGGTTTATCAAACAAAACCAGTTGCTTTTCCGTTTCAAGGCTGACAGGAGTAAAAGGGTTATAGTTTAGCACGATTGCTTCAAGCATAGGGTTGCGATTTTCTTCGTTTGCGCCAACGTGATAAAAATGTTCGCGAGTCAGGATGGTAAAGTTGTGCGCGTATTTCTCGATACTCTCGTTTTTTCGATAGCGGTTACTGTGCCAGGTAGAAAGAATAAATTTTGCAGGCGTACTGCTCAACCTGTCATAAAGTTCGCTTTCGTCTTCCCCTGTCCAAGAGTTAAAGTAGTCCACATGTCTGCCCGCGTAAGGAGGGTCGCAGTAAATAAAATCCGCTTGTCCGGCCTGCGCAATAGTTTGACGGAAATCTTCTGAAACAAACCTCCAATCATATTGACTAAGCGCCTGTGTCACATACTTGATTTGGTTCGCTATTTTCGTAATATAGGCTTTGGCGAATCTTTGCGGCTTGTGTCCAAATGGCACGTTGAACATGCCTTTCCGATTGAAACGCATGACACCGTTGAAACATGCCCGATTCAGGAACAGCAAATCCAACGGAAGATTCTCTTTGTTAAACCGTTCGCGCACTTCATAATAGTAGTCTTCCCCTCGCTTTTGCAGGATTTCGCCTTCCTGCTCAAGAAATTCTTTGGCAATTCCTGCCGTAATTTTCCCATCCTTGATGGCGTTGTAGAAATTGACAATGTGTGGATTGATGTCTGCAAAGACTGCTTTTTTGGGGCGGACATTAAAGCCGACCACACCCGAACCCATGAACGGTTCGAACCAGGTTCCTCCATCTTCCAAAACCGCATGGTCTTTTATCCATGCAACCAATTTTGTCTTAATACCCTGACATTTTAACGGGGGAACATTCACGGTCATTGCTGCCCCCTGACCTTCTTACGGGATGGTTTGCGCGGGGTGGAATTTGCCAGGTTGGGGTCTTTTCCACGATACAGCAAAGACATATCTGGGTAATAGTTTTGCTGCCCAGCGAGAACGACGCGGTAATTGTTTGCAACAGCAAACTTGAGCAACTTGGGAAACAGGTGAATTTCAAGGATTTTCGAAACAATTTTCGTATCAGGCGAGATGGTATAAAGGTTACGGAAAACATCAATAAACCCCTTCACAGTCCATTGCCCATCCGGAGTTGTGATTTGGTTTTCTAGCGTTTCGACAAACTCGCTAAGTTTCTGTTTGAATCCTGTTTTGAATTGCTCCTGTGCTTCCATAACTATTCTCCGTGAACAGGATTATACAGCAAAGACGAATGTGCCTGCCCTAATTGCAGGTGCTGATATTTTTGGCTTGACTTTGCCCGCCCCTGTGGAGTAGAATACAAACTCGCGCGGGAGTCGCCAAGCGGTAAGGCATTAGCCTTCCAAGCTAACATTCGCGGGTTCGAATCCCGTCTCCCGCTCTCGGTTCAGTGAGCAGTTATCAGTCATCAGCGCGCTACTGGTCACTGATAACTGTTTACTGTTTTACTGAAAAACGGGCCCGTGGCGCAGTGGTTAGCGCAGGGGACTCATAATCTCTTGGTCGCAGGTTCGAATCCTGCCGGGCCCACTCCCCCATCATCAGACATTTGCTGGCAGGCCCCCATCGAGGGGATGGTATTCGAATCCTGCCGGGCCCACAAATAATCATTTTGCGTCTGGTGTCAAATCAAAAGGTTGTTTGAAAGGTTTGGACATTGATACCGAAATCGGTTAGCAAAATGCGCCGCAGTAAATGGCTGGTCATCTTCGCCACAACCCGTGTACGCAATCCCCAAACTGTTTTGGCCAACAATCGCTCGATGTTACGCCCGGTATTTTGGATTTCATGAAAAACGCCTTCGATTCGTTCCCGAACGCTGGATAGAAAACGGTCGAGTTTTTTCGAGTTCTGAACCTGATGATTACTGCGTTTTGGCGTCCAAATCAGGTCATTGGTCTGAACAAAGATGTTGGTTTGCCATTCCAAGCCAATAAAGCCTTTGTCGGCGAAAATAGCACAACCGGAAAGGTAATCTATCACGCTTTCAGCGGTTATTGGTACAGGTCTCGATACGCCCTTCACAAACACCGTTCAGGGCTACTCGACCCTCGGCGAGGGCCGCCGTATCGAGACCACATTTTACGAAACCTGTGCATAACTCCGCATTTTCTGTGGATAACCCTGTTGAGCCTGTGTATAAAACTGCTCGATTCCGGTGGATACGCCGGGAATCGGCGCGCCCAAATCTGTGGATAACTTGTCGATAGACAGCCGCAAATTGTGGGAACGGCGGGCTGTCAAGCCGGATTCTTCGACGGATTTGGGGAGTACCAGCGCTTCATCGAATCCAAACTGACGGGCGATGCGCCGCCCGAACTCGTACTTGCTCAACGCTTCCGCGCCGACGACGTGATACAGTCCCGAAAGGCCTTTATCCAACATCCGAACCAGGGTCTCGGCCAAATCCCCGACGAATAACGGGCAAAAATAGACATCGGTGAACCCGTTGCATTGCTGCCCGGCGGAGAGTTTGTTGTAAAAGAACTCTGACAGGGAGCGCGTACCCGATAATGACCAACCGAAAAAGTTGACGCGCGCAACCGCCGCCGCCGGGTACGCCGATAATACGTTTCTCTCGCCCTGCAATTTGGTCGCGGAATAGACGCCGGGCGGGTTGGGGGTGTCGGTTTCGGTGTAGATTCCGTCTTTCGCGCCATCGAAGACCGCGTCGGTGGAGATGTGGATGAGTCGAATGGCGTTTTTGGCGCAGGCTTCCGCCAGCAGGCCCGGAACTTCCGCGTTCAAGATGCGGGCGGTCTCCGGGTCGGATTCGCAGGCTTCGAGATTGGCCAACGCCGCAGTGTGGATGACGGCTTGGGGGCGCGCCTCGTTAATTAAACGGGAGACAGCCCCCGGCCCGGTCAGTTCCGCGCGGATTAACTCGAAGGGCGTACCATGCAGTTTGCCCCGCTCCACGCCGAGGAGGGTATGAGAATCCCAATTTCCCAAACAGAGATTGAGACCGAGCAGGCCGGATGCGCCGGTAACCAAGATTCGTGTCATGTGCCAGGTTCCAGGTGTCAGGGCAGGCGCACGTGAAACGTGACACCTGATACCTGACACGCGTTAGCCTTCCAGTGTCCCATTGGCAAACGCTTCCTCGAAAGGCGCGATGTATTGCCGAATGCCTTCGACATCCAGCCATTCGGTGTTGTTGTCGCTGGTGTAACTGAAGCCTTCGGGCAGGGGCGCGCCCTGGTAGTGCTGGCTGCGGTTCCAGAGCGTTTCGGGTGGTTTGATGATGTACATGCCGTTGCGTTCGACCGCGTTGCGGGCTTCGTCCTCCGAGAGCAGGTCCTCGTGCAGTTTTTCGCCGGGACGGATGCCGATGATGTCGATTTGGGCCTCGGGGGCGATGGCGCGGGCCAAATCCATGACTTTGGTGCTGGGGATTTTGGGGACGAAGACCTCGCCGCCTTCCATCTGCTCGATGCAGTTAATGACGAAGTGGACGCCCTGTTCGAGCGAGAGCCAGAAGCGCGTCATGCGCTCATCGGTGATGGTGATTTTTCCTGATTTTCTTTGCGTCAGGAAGAGCGGCACGACCGAGCCGCGCGAGCCGACGACGTTGCCGTAGCGCACGCAGGCGTAGCGGGTGCCCGACCCGGCGGCGTAGTTGTTCGACTGGATGACGAGTTTCTCGGCGACGAGTTTGGTGCCGCCATACAGGTTGGCGGGGCTGACGGCTTTGTCGGTGCTGAGGGCCAGCACTTTGCTCACCCCGGCGTCGAGCGCGGCTTCTAGCACGTTGGCGGTGCCGAGGATGTTGGTCTTGACGGCTTCCATCGGGTTGTATTCGCAAGCCGGCACCTGTTTGAGCGCCGCGGCGTGGACGACGATATCGACGCCGTGCATGGCGCGCAGCAGGCGCTCGCGGTCGCGCACGTCGCCAATGAAGTAGCGCAGGCGCGGGTCATCGCAGCCGCGCACGCGCATTTCGTGCTGCTTGAGTTCGTCGCGGCTGAAAATGATGATTTTGCGCGGGTTTTTCTCGGCCAGCAGGATTTTGGTGAATTTTTTGCCAAACGAGCCGGTGCCGCCGGTGATTAAGATAGATTTGTTGGTCCAGTCCATGAAAGTACTCCGTAAATGGTAATTGGTGAATGGTAAATGGTTATTCGGTGGGGCTTACCCGTTCGTTACGCTCAGGGCGCGTTTTGCGGAAGTGATATTCCGATTTTTGCTCAAAAAGCGCCAGTTGGCTGAGTTCGATGGTTGCCTGCTGCGGTTCAGGGTCGTAGTTTAGCACAATCGCTTCGAGCATTGGATTGTGGTTTTTCTCGCTCGCGCCAACATGATAGAAATGTTCGCGGGTAAAAACAGTGAAATTATTGGCGTATTTCTCCACGCCTGGTTTTGGCGATATTGGTTGCTATGCCAGGTGGAAATGATGAATTTGGCTTTGGTCTTGGCGAGCAAATCGAACAAATCCTGCTCATCCTGTTCAGACCAGCCGTTAAAGTAATCGGTATGCCTGCCAATATAGGGCGGTTCGCAGTATATCAGGTCTTTTTCGGTTGCCAGCGCCAGCGTCTGGCGGAAATCGGCGCAGGTGAAATGCCAATTATAGAGACTCAGTGCCTGGCGAACCTGTTTGATTTGGGTGGTAATTTTGGTGATGTATGCCTGGGCAAAACGTTCCGGTTTGTGACCAAAGGGAACGTTGAATTTGCCACTTTTGTTGAAACGCAAGACGCCGTTGAAGGATGAACGATTGAGAAAGAGTAAATCGAGTGGTTCGGAAGTTTGGTTGAACCGCTCCCGAATTTCGTAATCATGCGCTTCGCCTTTTTCTCGCAGGAGAGCGCCTTCTTTTTCGAGAAAATCTTGTAACTACCTGCCACCCTCACCCCCCAACCCCTTGCCTTCGGCACGCTTCGCAGTCCCGGTGGGAGAGGGGAGAAATCTCGGACGAAATTGTCGTTTTCGGCATAAAAATCCG
>DAOTZM010000330.1:0-7629 GCA_034434035.1 Anaerolineales bacterium | reverse complement strand
CCCCCCAACCCCTTGCCTTCGGCGCGCTTCGCAGTCCCGGTGGGAGAGGGGAGAAATCTCGGACGAAATTGTCGTTTTCGGCATAAAAATCCGCTTTTTGTATCCGTTTTCCTCTCCCTTTGGGAGAGGGGCAGGGTGAGGGCAGGTAGTTACAAGATGGCCTGCTGACCCCGGTAACGGTGCGCCTGGGCGCGACCTCTGACTCGGTCAGTGAAGTGGTCGGCGGCGACTGGGGCTGGCAATTGCCAGGCAACTGGTCGAGGCGCAGGGTGGAACCATTGCAGCTCGCAATCGTGAAGGCGGCGGGCTGCAAGTGTCCATCCAGTTTGGAAAAGGATAAGAACCTATCCGAAAATTTGCGCCATACCCGGCGCAGCCCGGAGATTTATCTCCGGGCGGCCCGTACAAAGTCCGCTTAAGCGGACTGAAACCGGGTTTTAGCCGTCTTCAGACGGCTTGGGATGAATAGCCCGGACATTCATGTCCGGGCGGGCTGGCGCAAGAATATTTCTCGGACAATCTCTAAGCGTACTTTAATTTTACGGGCAGGAAGTTAACCTGTTCACACTGGGCCTGCCCAGGTGCTGGTCGAGCAGATGAACGCGGCGGCTGCCCGCCGCGCAACGCGCAAAAAGAACAGGCAAGCCGACTTTGCCGCAAAAAACCTGCAAATCGCTTGCAGGTTTTTTCGTTTTCCTGTATGCTTACAGGGTACGAGAACGCCAACGCTTCCACCCAACCCAATCAAGGGGAAAGATGCCCCGCAAAATCTCCGAAGCCGATACCCGCAAAGACATCATCGACCCGCAACTCGAAAAAGCGGGCTGGTTTTTGCGCGACCACAGTAAGGTAAAAACCGAAATCCCGGTCGATGGCTATGACGCCGAGCCGTGGAACGGGGTCACGGATTACACCTTGTACCGCGAAAACGGGGAGGTGCTGGCGGTGGTGGAAGCCAAGAAAACGGCGGTGGATGTCCGTCTGGCCGAAGCGCAACTGACCCATTATGTGACTGAAATCGAGAAACACCAATCCTTCAGGCCATTTGGCTTTTTAGCCAATGGCCTTGAAATTTATTTTGTGGATGTGGGGATTGCTCCAAAGCGCGAAGTGTTTGGGTTTTTCACCCGTGAAGACCTGGAAAGCCTGCTGTATATCCGCCAGAATGCAAAACCACTTGGTTCTGTTGAGATTAACAACACGATTGTAGACCGCTCGTACCAGCACGAGGCCATTCGGCGGGTTGGGGAGGCTTTTGCCAGCGGTAAGCGCAAAGCCCTGATTGTGATGGCAACCGGGACCGGCAAAACGCGCACCACGATGGGCCTGATCGATGTTTTCGTGCGCGCCAACCAGGCCCGGCGGGTCTTGTTTGTGGCTGACCGGGATGCGCTGGTCAGCCAGGCTCTCGAAGACGGGTTCGAGCGTTACCTGTCCTCCGAGCCGTGTACCCGCATTCGCAGTTGGGACGACCCGAATACGCGCACCGAACGGTTGTTTGCTGTCACCCTGCAAACAATCAGCAACATTTTTGAGCAATTTTCGCCCGCCTTTTTTGACCTGATTGTTTTCGATGAAGTCCACCGCTCGATTTACAACAAGTTCAACGAAGTGTTGGAGTATTTCGACGGGCGGCAAGTAGGGCTGACGGCCACACCGGCCAATTACATCAACCGCGATACCTTCCTGGCCTTCGATTGCGCCGACGGCAAACCGACGTATCTCTATACTTATGAACAGGCCATCGACGACAAGTACCTCGTTGACTTTGAACTGTATGAAGCGCGGACGAAGTTCCAGCGCCAGGGTATTCACGGCCTGGACTTGACCGAGGA
The DNA here is from genome assembly GCA_034434035.1 of Anaerolineales bacterium. Classification (GTDB taxonomy): domain Bacteria; phylum Chloroflexota; class Anaerolineae; order Anaerolineales; family Villigracilaceae; genus UBA5195. Next base: position 5,794 of record DAOTZM010000330.1, on the reverse strand, counting down.
AGAGCGCAATGCCCTCATCGAGCAGGGCCTCGACCCGGACGACATCAATTACGAAGGCAGCGAACTGGAGAGAACCGTCAGCAACAAGGACACCCTGCGCAAACAGTGGGAGGAAATCTGGGAAGTCTGCCGCAAGGATTCATCCGGGCAATTGCCCGGCAAAACCATCGTTTTTGCCATGACCCAGGAGCACGCGCTGCGCTTGCAACAGACTTTTGATGAGATGTACCCGCAATTCCCCGGGCTGGCGCGGGTGATTACGCACAAATCGGAGTATCGCGGCACGCTGGTGGAGGCTTTCAAGAAAAAGAACCAGCCGCGAATCGCCATTTCGGTGGATATGCTCGATACCGGTATCGATGTGCCCGAAGTGGTCAACCTGGTTTTCATGAAGCCGGTGCAATCGCCGATTAAGTTGCAGCAGATGATTGGACGCGGAACACGCGTCCAGGCTGCCTGCCGCGACCTGAGCCTGCTGCCCAATTTCGAGAAAAAGGACTTCCTGATTCTCGATTTCTGGGAGAATAATTTCAGCCGGGATGCGAAGGAAGTCGCCGACAACAATACCCCGGTGCTGGTCACGATTTTCAATATCCGCCTGAAATTGTTGGAGACCTATCTCAAAGAGCAGAAAAACGCCGACTGTCAGCAGGTAATTGCCGACCTGCGCGAACAAATCCAGCAAATTCCCAGGGATGCCTTCACCATTCGCAAGCACCTGCCCGAAATCGAAGAAGCCTGGACGGACGCCTTCTGGAATTACCTGGTGCCGAGCAAAATCGAATTCCTGAAATTGAAGGTTGCCCCGCACCTGCGGCTCGTGCCGGGCGTGGACGTGGCCGCCGCAACCTTTACCAGCAAGGTCGAACGCCTGAAACTGCTCAAACGCAGCGGGCGGGATGCCGAAGCGGCCATCCAATCCATCGCTGAAGATGCCGCCATCCTGCCGGATTTTGTGGTCGATGACCCGAAATGCCAGCCGCACGTTCAGAAGTGCATTCCCAAAGAATTGAAAGACGCCAGCCTGGCCGACCTGACCAAACTGCGCGACGCGCTCGCGCCGCAGATGCGCTACAAGCGCCGCCTGGATACCTTCCTGCAACTCGACCTGCTCGACGATATTGCCCTGCGCGGCTATGTGATTTTGACCCGCAGCGGCGAAAAAATCTATGTGGCCGAATACCGCGAAAAGGTCGAGAAGCGCATTTTGGAATTGGTGGCGAACCATCCCACCATTCAGGCGATTGTGGGGGCGGACGGCGTCCGCCCTGAAATAGATGACTGGCAGTTGCTCGAACTGGAGCGCACCCTGACCCGTGAACTGGGACAGGGCGATCTGGAAGTAACCCCCGAAAACCTGCAAAAGGTCTTTGCCCACAGCGCGGAGAGTTTCCTGGGCCTGGCGCGCCAGGTACTGGAACTGGCCGACCTGCCCGAATACAAAGACCTGGTGGCGCGCCAGTTCGAGGGCTTCATCACCCAGAACAAGTACAACGCCGACCAGATTCGCTTCCTGCGCGCTGTGCAGAGCGTCTTTTTGCAGAAGCGCCATCTCGAAACCGCTGACTTATACGAGCCGCCGCTGGATAGGTTCGGCGCGAATGCGGTGGACAGATGGTTTACGGAGCAGGAAGTGGAAGAAGTGGTTGCATTTGCGAACCGAATGGCAGTATAATCATCTTACGATTTCTTATTCGATAAGGAGAAGTAAGATATGGATACGGTCACAATTTCCCCCAAATATCAAGTAGTCATTCCGCGCGCAATTCGAGAAAAGTGGAATGTAAAACCAGGTCAAAAAGTGCGTTTCATCATTTATGGCAATCGCCTTGAGATAGTCCCTGTGCGGGACATCAAATCGGCGCGGGGATTTCTCAAAGGCATGAGCAGCGACATCGAGCGCGAAGAGGAAGACCGCGTATGAACGTCGTCGATTCTTCGGGTTGGCTGGAGTATTTCATTAACGGCAAAAACGCTGGTTTTTTCGCTCCTGTAATTGAAAACACGGACGATGTGCTCGTGCCGGCCATCAGCCTGTTCGAGGTGTTCAAGCGAGTTCTAATCGAAAAGAACCGGGATGATGCCCTGGAAGCAATCGCGATTATGAAAGATGGGTCCGTTGTTGATTTGGACGACAGCCTGGCCCTGGTCGCGGCAGAACTGTCTTATGAATTGAAGCTTCCCCTGGCGGATAGTATCATCCTTGCCACCGCCCGCGCAAACAACGCCACGCTCTGGACGCAGGACGCGCATTTCAAGGGGCTGGATGGCGTGCAATACATCGAAAAAAAGAATTAATCCATGCTCACCAACCCCAAACTCCGCTCGCAAGTTGCTGCCCTCTGGGATAAGTTCTGTTTCCAGGCACCGTCCCGAAGGCTTTTTTCAGGCGACTCGATTTTTTCACGCGAGCCTTCGGGGCGATTCTTCAACCTTCGGGGCGGTAGGCCTTCGGGACGTTTTGGTTTTAGCAGGTGACTATGCCCTATCGCGGTGACATCTTCACGCAAGGACAGTATGACCACCTCTACAATCGCGGGGCGGGGAAGGGGAAGGTTTTTGTCAGGTGACAAAGTTCTGCAAAGCGACCCTTCGGGACGGTTGTTTGATATAATTGTTTTACAGACGCTTTATCGATAAGGAGATGTAAAAAATGGACGCGCTGACCACGATTTCATCCAAATACCAGATTGTTATTCCCCGCGATGTGCGGGAGCAATTCGACCTGAAACCCGGACAAAAGGTGATGTTTATTCCCTACCGAAACTCGATTCGGTTGGTGATTGTGCCGCCTATCGACCAGGCTTTGGGGATTTTCAAGGGACTCAAAATTAATTCAGACGATATCCGCGAAGAAGTGGACGAGGAACGATGATGAATATCGTTGACTCATCCGGTTGGATTGAATATCTTACACACGGCGGAAATGCCCAGTTTTTCATTCATCCCGTGCGTGATTTAGAGAACCTGCTGGTGCCCAGCATTTGCATTTACGAGGTGTTCAAACGTTTGCTGTCCGACCTGGACGAAGATGCCGCGCTATTGGCGGTTGGGTTGATGTCGCAAGGACAGGAAATTGTCCTAGACTGCAAAATCGCCATTGATGCGGCGCATCTCTCACGCGAATTTAAACTGGCTTTGGCAGATAGCATTATTTTAGCCACCGCCCGCGCAAACAACGCCACGCTCTGGACGCAGGACGCGCATTTCAAGGGGCTGGATGGCGTGAAATACATCGAAAAAAAGAATTAACCCATGCTCACCGACCCCAAACTCCGCAGCCAGGTAGACGCCCTCTGGGATAAGTTCTGGACGGGCGGACTCTCGAACCCGCTCGATGCCATCGAGCAGTTTTCGTATTTGTTGTTCCTGAAGCGGCTGGATGACCGCGAGAATGCGGCGGAACGGCAGGCCAGGCGCAAGGGAACCGAATACCAGGCCAAAGTCCCGAATGAGATGCGCTGGAGCGTCTGGAAGCAGATGCCGGCCGAGGCGATGTTGAAGCACCTGAAAACGGTCGTCTTCCCGCAGATGACGAGTCTTTCGAACGGTGAGTCGTCGTTTGGGGAGTACATGAAGGGGGCTGAGTGCAAAATCAACAAGCCGGGCTTGCTGGTGGAGGCGGTCAACCTGATTGATGAGATGAAAATCGCCGAGCAGAACCAGGATGTGCAGGGCGATTTGTACGAGTATATGCTCGGCCACATGCAGTTCGCCGGGCGCGGCGGACAGTTTCGCACGCCGAGGCACATCATCCGCATGATGGTCGAGATGGCGGACCCGAAGCCGAGGGAGCGGATTGGCGACCTGGCGGGCGGGACGGCGGGGTTCCTCGTCAATGCGCACCAGTATATTTTGGAGAAGCACACCTCGGCGGGGATTTTGGAGGTCGATGCCGAAGGGCAGGCCCACCATCTCATCGGCGACCAGTTGTCCAAGCCCGAGCGCGATTTTATGTCCACCAAAAAGTACCTGCGCGGTTTCGATAACGATTCGGGCATGACCATCCTGCGAATCGGGTCGATGAACCTGATGCTGCACGGGATTGAGTCGCCGCAGTTCTTTTACAGGGATACGCTCTCGAAGGGTTTCGACGACGAGCGCGAGTATGACGTGATTTTGATGAACCCGCCGTTCAAGGGCGCGGTGGACAAGGGCGGGGTGCACCCGACCCTGCCGTCGGATACGGCCAAGAGCGAACTGCTCTTCCTGCACCTGATTTTGCGGGCGCTGGAGATGGGCGGACGGGCGGCGGTGATTGTGCCGGACGGGGTGCTGTTTGGGTCGAGCCGGGCGCATGTCGAGATTCGGCGGCGAATCATCGAGGAGAACCGCCTGGACGGGGTGGTTTCGATGCCTTCGGGCGTCTTCAAGCCTTACGCCGGGGTCAGCACAGCGGTGCTGTTGTTTACGCGCGGGGCGCGCACGGAGACTATCTGGTTTTATGATATGGCCTACGACGGGTTTTCGCTGGACGATAAACGGGTGAAGGCCGCCGAGAATGACATTCCTGATGTTGTTGCCTGCTGGAAGAACAGGTTCGATAAGTCGTTTGGCGATACTCGAAATTCGAGAATCGAAGAACTGCGGAAGATGCTCGCGCCGTTGAAGGCCGAGCGGCTGGCGTTGCAGGCGGAAATAGATAGATTGACTTTTGAATCAGCGCTGGAAAAACCTTTAACCACAAAGGGCACAAAGGAACACGACGGAGACCAAAAAGGTTTTCCGTCGTGGCCCGTCGTTTCCGTTGTGGTAAATGCTCTTAACGATGCCAAGGCAAGACTCGCCGACCTGCAATCCCAAATCCAAAACCCCCAATCCGAACTCGACCGCCTGACGCGCCAGTTTTGGGTGACGAAGGAGCAGGTGCGGGCCAACAAGTACGACCTTTCGGCCAGCCGCTACCGCCAGGTGGACGCGGATGCCGTCTATCACGAGACGCCGGCGGTGACGCTGGAGCGCCTGGCGCGGTTGGAGAGTGTGATGCTGGATGAAATTGAGGAGATTAAGAAAGCGGTGGGCAAGTAAACAAGAAAACAGGTACACAAGGTTTGCCTGTGTACCTGTCTGCGTTTTTACTCGTATCCTTTTTACGCCCCGCTCATCCCTTCGATTTCCTGCAAAACTGCCTGTAAATCGGGTTGTTCGGACGCAACCACGTCATTTTCCCCAAGGTGTTTGTGGTGTGGCGCGCCGGGCAGGTTCATAAAATGACGGGCGTTGTCGTAACGAAAGATGACTTTCCCGTCGGCGTGCTGGTAATGACAGGCATACTTGAAGCGGCGCGGAGCATGGTCCTCATTGAGTTCGACATATTCGCGGAAGTGCAGATACGTGCCATCTGAGAATTGGATTTCGCCGCTGATGAACGCAAATTCTTCTTCGCGCTTTTGCGGGACGATATCAAACCCACTCACCTGGCTGCCAAGCGCGTGGATCTGGCGTTCCAGAGAATGAACGTACTCTTCGATCATTTGACGCGCGCCGACTGAATGATGTTTTTCTTTTCTTCGAGCAAACGGAGCATGTCGATCTCACCCTCCCACTCGATAAACTCCAGCGTTTCTTCCAAATCGCCAGGCTGGAAACGCCGCTCAAATTCAGCCGTGCTCATGTTGTATTTTTTCTCGAAAGCCGCTAATCGCTCGCGTGTCAATTGAATGCCATGTTCGACATCTTCAAGTTGGATGCGGATGGCGCTTTTGATGATGGGTTTGAGCAATTTGGCGTTTGAGGTTTGAATGGTCACTTGTTGTAACATTTCGTTCTCCTTGCCAGTAAAAGGCATTGACTG
>DAOTZM010000329.1:0-23448 GCA_034434035.1 Anaerolineales bacterium | reverse complement strand
TTGTGGTTTTACGGCTTTGCCTGGTGATGAATCACCGGGCCAGGTGGCAGCGCCCTGTGAACAGGGCTAAAAAGTCCGATTTATCGGACGCTGCGTGATAGCCCGGACGTTTACGTCTGGGCAGGAAATAGCAAACCACAAATTCCGTTAGAACAATAAAAAAAGCCTCCCCAGAGCGCGGGGAGGCCGGATGGAGGTGGGGTCAGAACATTAAATTGTTTATCTTCTGTATCGTCTCCGGCGCGGGACGCAGGTCCTTCTCCGTCAACCGGTTGAGCGGCGTCTCGACCAGGTTGTACAGGTCGGTCAGCGAGGGGCTTTCGGGGGCGGCGTAAATCAAGCCGGTCACCAGGTAGTTGTTTTCGTGAGCGTCTTCCAGGACGCGCATCGCTTCCAGGCGGTTGGTGGGGTCGTAATCTTTGTCGAGCGCTTTCAGGACGATGACAGAACCGTCGTGCAGTTTGACTTCGCGGATTTCTCCGTCAATCATATCGGCTTCCAGTACGATTTCAGGCTTGGGCGGCACATACGAGATGGTGCTTTGCGGCCCTTCCGAGGCAGCATGGAAGGAGATGTCGTGCAGAGGGTCTTCCTTTTCTTTGCCGAAACTGTACGAGTAGTAACTGCTTTCCTGGTTGTTGAAGGTGACGCACGGGCTGATGATGTCCAGCACGGCGATTCCGTTGTGCGCCAGGGCGGCTTTTAGCACTTCTTTGACCTGTTTGGCGTTCCCGGCGAACAGGCGCGCAACAAAGGTCGCGCGCGAGGCCAGGGCTTCCATGCAGATGTCGACCGGCAGGTACAGGTTGGTGCCTTGCTTCTTGAGTTCCAGCCCCCGGTCGGCGGTAGCGGAGAACTGACCTTTGGTGAGACCATAGACGCCGTTGTTTTCGACGATATAAACCATGTTGACATTGCGGCGCATGGCGTGTTTGAACTGTCCCATGCCGATACTGGCGCTGTCGCCGTCGCCGGAGACGCCCAATCCTTTAAGTCGGGTGTCGCCAAATAGCGCGCCAGTCGCCAGGGAGGGCATGCGTCCGTGCAGGCTGTTGAAGCCGAAGGAGCGGTTCAGGAAGTATGTGGGGCTTTTGCTCGAACAGCCGATGCCCGAGAATTTGATGATTTTTTCCGGCACGACATTGGCCTCGTAACAGGCCGCGATAATCTGGTTGGAAATCGAGTTGTGGCCGCAGCCCTGGCACAGGGTGGTCGGGTTGCCGCGATAATCGTTCTTGCTCAGGCCGACGGCGTTGACCTGGGCGGTCGCGCCGGCCGCTTGTCCCGCGATTCCCAGCGGGATGGGGAGTGCTTCGCTCATGTTATTTTTCCTCCTGTTCCAGGATTGCCGACCAAATCCACGCTGCGGTGGGCGGCAGGCCGTCGTTGAAGGCAACCGGAATCAGCCGCGTGGCATGTTCGGGGTGTTTGATGCTCAAGAGTTGTTGTAACTGCCCGTCGCGGTTCATTTCAACAACATAGACGCGCTCGTGGGCGGCGATAAACTCGCTCACTTCGCTGGTAAAAGGCATGGCGCGCAGGCGCAGGTAGTCGCTTTTCAGGCCGTGTTCACGCGCCAGCCAGGCGCGGGCTTCTTCCACCGCCGGGTCAGTCGAACCGTAAGCGATGATGCCGAATTTTGCGCCTTCGGTTTGCCGGACAATCGAGCGGGGCAGGTATTCTTTGGCGGTCTCGTATTTCTTTTTGAGCCGTTCCATGTTGGCGACCCATACATCGGGCTCTTCCGAGTAGCGCGCCTCGGGCGTGTGTCCGGTTCCTCGCGTGAAGTAGGCGCTCAGCGGGTGCGTATTACCGGGCAGGGTGCGGTAGGGGATGCCGTCTCCGTCTACGTCGCGGTAGCGGCCCCAGTCGCCCTTGATGCGCTCCAGGTCATCTTCCCATAAAATTTTCCCTCGATCCATGGGGACATCGGGATATTCGAAAGGTTCACTCATCCACTGATTCATGCCGAAGTCGATGTCCGATAGCACATAGACGGGGGTCTGGAGCCGCTCGGCGATGTCGAAAGCGCGCCAGCCGAACTCGAAGCACTCACTGACGGAACCAGGCAGCAGGATGAGCGAGTCGATGTCGCCGTGGCCCATATTGGCAGTGAAGGCCAGGTCGCCTTGCGAGGTGCGGGTCGGCAGGCCGGTGCTGGGGCCCATGCGCTGCACGTCCCAGATAACCAGCGGCACTTCGGCAAAATAGGCCAGCCCGGCGTATTCGGTCATCAGGCTCATGCCGGGGCCGGAGGTGGAGGTCATGGCGCGCAGTCCTGCCCAGCCCGCGCCGACGCACATGCCGATGGCGGCCAGTTCGTCCTCGGCCTGGACAACGGCGAAGGTGTTTTTTCCGTCCTGGGTGGTGCGCAGTTGCGGCAGGTATTCGTTCAGGGATTCGGCCAGGCTGGAGGCCGGGGTGATAGGATACCAGCCCGCAAACTGCACGCCGCCGTAAATGGAGCCGAGCGCGGCGGCCGTGTTGCCGTCGGCCATAATCAGCCCATCGGTTTGATTGGATGGTTCTACGTAGAATGGGTCGCTCTTGGTCAGGTTGGCGGCGGCCCATTCGGCCCCGGCCCTGACCATGCCCATGTTGAGCGAGACGGGCTTTTCTTTGTTTTTGAAGTGAAATTTGAGCGCCATCTCGATTTTGGACTGGTCGAGGCCAATCATTTGCGCCAGGATGCCGACATAAACCATGTTGGCGACCAGGTCGCGCAGGTTGGCGGGAATGTCGGGATTCGAGCGCACCAACTGCTTGACCGGCATGGGGTAAACGCTGATGTCTGCGCGGTTGATGGGCAGTTTGATGTCATCGGCGTAGAAAAATGCCCCGCCCGGAGCCACGTTGGTCAGGTCGCGGACGAACGAGGCCGGGTTCATGGCGACCATGATTTCGTGGGTTTCACGCCGGGCGGTAAATCCATCCCCATTGACGCGGATGGTGTACCAGGTCGGCAGGCCCTGGATGTTGGATGGGAACAGGTTCTTGCCCGAAACCGGAATCCCCATCTTGAACAGGGCGCGCAGGATGGTGTTGTTGGCGGTGGAACTCCCTGAACCATTTGCCGTGCCGACGGTAATCGAAAAATCATTGACAATTCGCTGGGTCATATCTCTCCTCTGACGATTTGACTGCTTTTTTTACTCTTGCTTTTTTTTCGCTGATTTGTTTTCTTGCCCATTTGTTATCTTGCTCATTTGCCCGGCCTGTGGTCGAGTAAATCGGTCAGCATATCGGCGTGTTCGACCAGCGCCCGATAGCCAGCCTCGAAATCCCCGCTGCAAATTGAATCGACCATTTTCTGATGATACTCCCAGACCTCGCGCAGGTAAGCGTAATCGGTGAAGACGTTCAGGCCAATCGATTCGTAGGCGTCCCAGTAGGCTTCGAGGATGCCGCTCACGAATGGGTTATCGAGCCTCCCATAGATGACCAGATGCAGTTGTTTGTGTTCTTCGTGGGGGATTTGAACGGGCCGCCCGTCCAGTTTTTCCCAGGCGCGCGTTACCAACTGTTTGAGTTTGTCGTGATCTTCGGGGGGCAGTTTTTCCACCGCTTCGTGCCAGTAGGCCGCCTCGACGTGTTTGCGCAGGTCGGCGAAGCGTTGGAAGTTTGCCTCGTCCAGCGCCATGGCATAGCCCAAACTCTGCCGCACCGAGGGCAGGAAGGTGAATGGAAGCCGGCGGATACCGGTGCGCGGGCGGACTTCCACCAGACCCAGGGCGCGCGCCACCTCCAGTTGTTCACGCAGGCTGGCAACGCTCACGCCCAGCTCCGCGCCCAGGCTGGTCAGCGGCGGGAGGGTTTCTGCTGTCTGTGGGTGGGCAGCCAGGTAGCGCATGAATTCGGAGATATGGTTTCCGGCCATGATAGGATAGGTCGAATAAATTCGATTAATCAGATAATTTGTGTCATTAATAATACCATTGATAATTTGGCGGGTCAATATAAACACGTCCCGAAGGCGAAAAAACCTTCGGGACGTTCGTTACATCACGCTGAGTAGTGTCTGGCGCTGCTCCACGCTCTCGCCTGGCTTGATGCGGATGCGATGCGCCGTGCCATCCCTGGGCGATTTCAACTCGTTTTGCATCTTCATCGACTCCAGGATGACCAGCACCTGTCCTTTTTTGACTTCCTGTCCATCTTTCACCGGCACGCTCACCACCAGGCCGGGCATAGGCGCTTTGAGATGGAATTCGCTGCTCTCTGCTCTGGCGCCTCCAGCAGTTTTGAGCCTTTTTTCGCGCTCATCTTCCACCATTGCTTTGTACTGCCTTCCGCGCAGGAGCACCTGCCAGTCTTTTTCTTCCGGGTAGATATAGGCCTCGTAGGATTTTCCGTCGATAATCAACGAGTAAACCGGCTGGCCGCTGACCGCCATGAAGTCCACTTCGAGGACATGCTCGTTGATACGGATGTGTTTTTCGTCAATGATTTCGACGCTGAATTCCTTGTCTTCAATGGTCGTCACATATTTCATCACTACCTCGCTTCACGCCGCCGTCTTCTTGCTGAACCATCAATCCCAATCTGAATACTGAATACTGAATACTGAATACTGATGACTGAATACTGATTACTGGTCACTGATGACTGAATCACCGATGCATCCGTTCCCAACGTCCGACCCATTTCCAGTTGGATGTGTCGCGCTCGTTGCGCTGAACGAACTGCGCGGCGCGCTCTGTCTGCTGGTGAGCGGCGAGCGTCGCCAGCGCGGCGGCGATTTCCATCATGCGCGGGTCGCTTTCTTCCTGGATGGCGAAGCGTTCTTCCACGAAGCGCGTGTCATATTGCCCGCCCATGAAGCGGTGGCTGTTCATCAGTGTCTGGTGGAAGGGGATATTCGTCCGCACCCCGACGATGCGGTATTCCTCCAGCGCGCGCCGCATCCGCAGGATGGCCTGCGCGCGGGTCTCGCCCCATACAATCAGTTTGGAAATCATCGGGTCATAGAATGGCGTAATCTCGAAACCCGGATACACGCCGGTATCGACCCGCACGCCGGGGCCGGTCGGCAGCAGGCTGTGGGTAATGCGCCCGGTGGAGGGCATGAAATTTTCGTAAGGGTCTTCAGCGTTGATGCGGCACTCGATGGCCGCGCCGTTGAATTGGATGTCTTCCTGCTTGTACTGCATCGGCCGCCCGCGCGCGATGCGGATTTGTTCTTTGACAATATCGACCCCTGTTACCATCTCAGTCACAGGATGCTCGACTTGCAGGCGAGTGTTCATCTCTAGAAAGTAGAAGTTGCGGTCTTTATCGACCAGGAACTCGATGGTCCCGGCATTGACGTAATCGACCGCCTGGGCCGCCTTAACAGCCACTGCGCCCATTTTTTGGCGCAGTTCCTCGTCCATAATGGGAGAGGGCGCTTCTTCGACCAATTTTTGATGGCGGCGCTGGATGGAACAGTCGCGTTCGCCCAGGTGGATGGCGTTGCCATGCGAATCGGCCAGCACCTGGATTTCGATGTGGCGCGCGCCGGTGACGAGTTTTTCCAGGTAGACATTCCCGTCGCCGAAGGCGGATTCGGCCTCGCGCCGCGCCGATTTCAACAGTTCCGGCATTTCTTCCAGGCTGCGGACTTCGCGCATCCCCTTGCCGCCGCCGCCCGCTGTGGCCTTGATGAGCAGTGGGAATCCGATTTTGGGCGCGATTGCCAGCAGGTCTTCATCGCTCAGGTTGCCGACATCTTCCGTCCCCGGTACGACCAGCACGCCCGCTTTGCGAACCGTCTCGCGGGCGGTCATTTTGTCGCCCATGGCCGCAATCGAAGACGGTTTTGGCCCGATGAAGGTGATGCCGTTTTCAGCGCAGGCCGCCGCAAATTCTTCGCGCTCGGCCAGGAAGCCATAGCCGGGATGGATGGCATCCGCGCCCGATTTGCGCGCAAATTCCAGGATTGTGTCCACCCGCAAATACGATTCGCGCGAGGGGGCCGGCCCCAACAGGCAGGCTTCATCGGCCAGGCGGACGTGCAGGGCCTGACGGTCGGCCTCCGAGAATACGGCCACCGTTTCCAGTCCTACTTCCCGGCAGGCGCGGATGATGCGCACTGCAATTTCCCCGCGATTGGCGATTAAGACTTTTTTGAACATTGCTCCTCCTTTGGAGTCCCGAAGCTTTGCTTCCGCGCTCCAAACCCTACAGCGGGATATTCCCGTGTTTCTTGGCTGGGTTGGCATCGCGCTTGTTCTGGAGCATCTCCAGGGCGTTAATCAGGCGCGGACGAGTTTCCTTCGGCTCGATGACATCATCAATATAGCCGCGTTCCGCCGCTACGTAAGGATTTGCGAATTTTTCGCGGTAATCCGCTGCCAGTTCGGCCTTGCGCGCGGCAGGGTCTTCGGCTTTGTCCAATTCCCGGCGGAAGATGATGCTGACCGCTCCATCCGGCCCCATCACGGCGATTTCGGCGGTTGGCCAGGCCAGGTTCACGTCGCCGCGAATGTGCTTGGAGGACATGACACAGTATGCGCCGCCATACGCTTTGCGGGTGATGACGGTCAGTTTCGGCACGGTTGCCTCGCAGTAGGCGTAGAGCAGTTTTGCTCCTGAACGGATGATGCCGCCATGCTCCTGCACCGTGCCGGGCAGGAATCCGGGAACGTCCTCGAAGGTCACAATCGGGATATTGAATGCATCGCAGAAGCGGATGAAGCGCGCCGCCTTCTCGCTGGCGTCGATATCCAGCACGCCCGCCAGAACCATAGGTTGGTTGGCGACAATCCCAATCGAGTGGCCGCCCAGCCGCGCAAAGCCGACCACCACATTCATTGCATAATTTTCGTGGATTTCAAAAAAGTCGCCATTGTCCACAATCGGGCGGATGATATCTTTGATGTCATAAGGCTTCCCGGCCTCGTCGGGGATGATACTGTCGAGCGATTCATCCATCCGCAGCGGGTCATCGCCGGCGGCCTGGTAGGGCGGGTCTTCCATGTTATTTTGCGGAATAAATCCCATCAGTTTGCGGATGAGATAAAGCGTATCGGCCTCGCTGTCGGCAGCGGCGTGACAGACGCCCGATTTCTCGGAATGAACGCTGGCCCCGCCCAGCTCTTCCTGAGTCACATCCTCGTGCGTAACCGCCTTGACCACGTCCGGCCCGGTCACGAACATATACGAAGAGTTGCGCACCATGAAAATAAAATCGGTCAGGGCCGGGGAATAGACCGCGCCGCCCGCGCACGGCCCCATAATGGCCGAAATTTGCGGGATGACGCCGCTGGCAAGCGTATTGCGCAGGAAGATGTCGGCGTAGCCTCCCAGCGAAACGACCCCTTCCTGGATGCGCGCCCCGCCCGAATCGTTCAACCCGATGACCGGCGCGCCGTTTTTCATAGCCATATCCATGAGTTTGACGATTTTTTCGGCGTGGACCTCGCCCAGCGAGCCGCCAAAGACGGTGAAATCCTGTGAAAAGACGTAGACCAGCCGCCCCTCGATGGTGCCCCAGCCGGTGACGACGCTGTCGGACGGGAAGCGTTGCTTGTCCAGCCCGAAATCGTGGGTGCGGTGCATGACAAAGGCGTCGATTTCGCGGAACGAGCCTTTGTCCAATAAAAGGCCGATGCGCTCGCGGGCGGTCAATTTGCCGCGCTGGTGTTGAGACTGGATTCTTTCCTCGCCGCCGCCCAGCCGCGCCCTGGCTTTGCGTTCGCGCAAGGCCTCGATGCGCGCATTGTCTCGACGCTGCTCGATAACCATATCGCTCATCCTTTCTCCTTTGATGCGTAATTTGATATTTGATACTCGAATATCGAATATCGAGTGTCCAAGTATCGTCTAATCCAAAAATTTTCTCGACCAAACCATGCCGAACACGAAAATTACCAGCAGGAACGTGGAGGCCGCAATGCTAAAGACCAAATTCGGCGCGGGCGAGGGCTGCATGACCAGCCGGTCGAACCAGTACCAGGCAAAATACAATCCTGCCAGCGCCAGCCCGACGGCGAATGCCGGCCGTTTCCCGGCCCAGAGCAAGTACGCCAGCCATAACCCGGCGAGAACCCATGCCAGCCCTGTTCCCATTATATAGGCCGGCGGCGCGCCAAATTCTCTCAAGATGTCCCAATTTGCAATTGCGCTGTAAAGGCGAATCGCATTCCAGGACGTGATACATAACACAAACACGGATAGGATAGTTACGCGGAGGGGGCGGTCTGAATCTGGTTTCATGCTCATTCTTTCGAAAGTTTGGCCGATAAAAAATCCGCCAATCTTTGCCAATCTGCGCGAAATTTTGGGCGATCTTCGAGAATCTTGCCCCTATCTATGAGCGGATTAGCGTAGATTGGCGGATATCGTTACGGGATGAACTTCATCAATTCTTTGCGGCCATACTGCGGCGCGCCTTCCACCGGCGCAAACTGCTCCGGCTCGAATTGCTCTATATACGGCATACTGGCTGTGATGATATGGTGATTTGCGAAAACATAATCCAGTCCCATTCCGGCCAGGTATTGCGACGCCCGGCCTTCCCTGATCGCCCTGAAATAGTCATAGGAATTAATCAGTCCATCCATATTGACAATTGTCCGGTTGCGAATGAAATACCCGGCATTCCCGCCACCCGTCATGCCGATAATCGCGCCTTCCTCGGTGTACCCTTCCAGGATGGGCAGCATATCCATATACGGCTGCCCATCGAACCGGTCGGAATAGGGCATACGCCGGATGATGCCCGTCGTAAACGTGTATGCCAGCAGCAGGCTCAGAAGGCCCGCTCCTGCCCAGGCTGCGAGCCGGGTTTCGTTGCGCTGGGGCAGCAGGTCGAGCAATCCGCGCAGGCCAATTGCTCCCGCAATCACCAACGCCGCCATTTGCGTCACCCAATACCACTCATGCGATGCGGCGTAGCCCATTGCGCCGTATAGAAAACCGTGCAGCCAGGCGCTCAAGAAGAGCGGGACGAATCCGGTTTTGAGAATGCGTGGGAGGCTGCGGGAACGATTTCGCAGGGCGACGAACAGCCACGCAGCGAGCAGCAGAATCACAGCGGACCAGTACCAGGCCGCAGCCGTTCCACCGTTTAACGACAGGTTCTCGGCCCAGGCATAGAGCGGCTGCGTGACCAGCCCCCAACTTTGGGAATGGAACGGGTCGAGCGTGTAAATATCCAGCACGCTCTTGGCCCCGCCGCCATAGACATTGTTGGGCAGCGAGCCCCACCAACGCTTGATTTGCCCGCTGACCGGCATGAACGTCCCGAACAGCAGCCTGTTGATGCCCATATAGGTCAATAAACCGGCTGCCAGGATGCCGTAATACGCAAATCCGGCGTGCAGCCATTTAAGCAAAAGAGAAACCTGTGTTTTTACCTGTTCCCCAAGCGCTATTCCTGCCGACACATCCTCCTGCCGCTGCGAAATTCCCCGCAGCCCAAGGCGGACGGCCAGGGTGAGCAGTGTCATCAGCGGCCAGTAGAGCAGGGGAATGGCGCGCGGCATCTCAGCCAGGTGGAACGCCCCAAGCAGCAACATCATCCCGGTAGAGAACGTGGTCACAAGGCTGACGCCAATCAGGGCGCGGGTCACAATCTGGCGCGCGGTTTGTGTTTTGGGGTGTTCGTACAATCCCAGGAAGTAGAAAATGACCGCCTGTAAAACGAAAGTGACGGCGCTCATCAGGATGGCCGAATCGGCAAAGACCAGCAGGTAGAATTCTAGCCCGGCGCGTTGGATGTATGCGCCAACCACCGTCCCGAACACCAGCAACAAATCGAGCGGGACAAGGCAGCGCATGGCGGAGCGGCGAAAGACCATCCATACCCCTGCTATCAGGACAAGGTAAATTCCATCCAGGCGGCTGAACAGGACGAAGAGCGCGGCCAACGCCAGTTTGACGTAATCGCCAGCAGTTGGGGTTTCTTTTGCATCCAAAACCTGCATCAGGCGCAGGAACAGCATCACTGATAGCGCCACCAATCCGGTTTCCAGCCCTTGCTGGGTGATGACGCCGTGAATGGTTATATCCAAGCCCCAATAGGCGGCGGCCAGCATGGCAATCGGCCCGCCAACCGGTTTTTTGAGCAGGCGAAAGAGCAGGATGGCGGCAGCGACGCTCAGGGCTGCCATGACCACCAGCAAAACGCGCAGCGGCAATATCAAGTCGAAGCGCGCCAGGGCAAAAATCGGCACGCATACCAGCGTCCAGAGCGGGTGATAACCGTTGGTCGGGTTGATGCCGTCGAAGGTGGAGCCGCGCCCCTCGCTGATGTTTTGCGCCACTTTGAAATAGTAATAAGCGTCATCGCGCACGAACCAACGCATCGAGAAGTTGTGCGGGGACGAGAACGCCGCATAGATGTGAACGCCCATCACGACGATGATGAGCGCCAGTTCGAACCAGTGAAAACGTTTCAGGAAGGTCAATCTTACCTCGTTTGGATCCCACCGGCTTGCCGGTGATTTGTGTTAGACATTATCAATAAAAACTTGGACGCGGACGAGAACGGACAAGAACGGATTTTAAGATTTTTCTCCGCGTATTCGGCTCTTGTCCGCGTCCCAAAAATGGCGTTGACCAATGACCAATAAAGTCTAACGAACAAGTCATTCAGGAAATTGCCGGATAGATAGGCGATTTGGTTGGCAGTAATGTTTTGCAAACCAAAACGTCCCGAAGGATTAGAAACCTTCGGGACGTTTTCTTCTATGGCGGGGGCATTCCGTTGAACTTGTTCATGGCCGCGTTCAGGCCTTCTGTGACCCAGGTCAGGGCGGCGTCGGCGGCGCGGTCGAGGGTTTCGGAGACGGCCAGCAGTTCTTTCTGGGTGAAATCCTGTAAGACGTAGGCGGCGGAGTCCATCCGTCCGGGCGGACGGTCGATGCCGAGGCGCAGGCGCGCAAATTCGGGCGTGCCGAGTTGGTCGATGGTGGATTTAATCCCTTTTTGGCCGCCTGGCCCGCCGCCGGGTCTCATGCGGATGGTACAGAACGGCAAATCCAGGTCGTCATGAGCGACGAGGAGGTGTTCGAGCGGCAGTTTGTAGAAGCGCACCAATCCCTGCACCGATTGGCCGGAAAGGTTCATGTAGGTTTGCGGCTTGGCCAGGATAAGTTTGCGGCCTTCGTATTGGGCGGTGATGACAATTGCCTTCGACTGGACTTTCATGCCGCGCGCGTTCAGGCGCAGGGTCAGCCGGTCGATGAGCATGAAGCCGAAATTGTGACGGGTTTGGGTGTATTCGCGGCCGGGGTTGCCCAGGCCTACAATCAGGCAGGGGGGTGTTTCGGTCAAAGCCCCCAAAGCGGAGCGGAGCGGGGTGGAGTGAGATTTGAAAAGGGAAAAAGGCCAGTGTTCAGTCATAAGTTATCCGTTGGCAGGTGACAGTTTGGCGGGGTGGTTCGAGCTCAGGAGCGAAGTTTCTTGCTGACGGTCAATAATAACCCCAAAAAGGCAAAGACGGCGGCGACGGCCAGCGCGCCTTTGCCAACATGCAGGCCAATTTCAGAAGTCTGCAAGGCGGCCGGGTTGGCCGGAAGCGGGGTGGGCAGCGGGGCAGGGGTGTAGGTGACGGTGGCGGTGGGGCTTGGCAGGGGGGTGATGCTGGCGGTGGCGGTGGGGGTCGGCGTTCCGGCGGGGGTCGGCGTTTCGGTGGCAGAGTAGTTGCGGATGCGGATGTCCACCAGGTCATCCTGGAAGGAATCTGCGGCAGAAACGCGCAGGCGCAGGGTATAGAGGCCGTCTGTAATGAGGGTCGTATCCCAGGCGGGGAGCAGGCCGCCGGTGAGGGGCTCGGACGAGGCGGCGAGCGGGAACCAGGTTCCGGTCGGGTCGTCGCGGTAGGCAAAGGCCAGTTCCCAGGCGGCGGGGGCAGAGCCGCTGATGGTCACGATTCCGCTCAGGGTGGAGCCTGCCAGGGGTGCGGAGAGGCCGGGGGGAACGGGAGTCAGGCCGGTGAGCGGGTCGGTTCCGCCGGGCGCGGGGGTCGCTGCCTGGGGGGTGGGGGATGCCTGCTGCGCGGCTCCGGGCTGGGGCCAGGTCATCCAAAAAAAGAGCAGGAGGAGCGCAGGCAGGAGCTTTCTCATTTTTTATCCCGATGCACGAGGGGTCAGAAGCCGAGTTTGAACCAGTCGGTGCCGAAGAGGACACTGAGGGTGAGCAGGCACGAGAGGATGAGCAGGAGGGTTCCGCAGCCACAACCACAGCAGCCGCCGCGTCCAAAGCCGAATTTTTCCTGGAAGAAGTCGAAGATGGCGTCGATGAGAAAGAGTTTGAGCAGGCCAGAGAGACATCCGGGTCGGTCGTTCATTGTATTCTCCTTGCGTAACAGTTGAAAAGTTTAACATGAAATACGCAGTTTGGCGAATTGGGTTGCCCGCCAGGATGATACAGTATAATTTCACGCGGCGGAATCAAACCCGCGTTACAGGATACTATGTCTGGCATTGCCGGTTTTTATAACACTGCTGTTTCGCAATTGCAGGAGGAGGCGGAAACCATCCTGCGCCGCATGACTGACTCGATTCGTCATCGCGGGCCGGATGATTCGGGGATTTGGCATGACACCCGGCACGGTGTTGGGCTGGGGTTTCGCCGCCTGGCTGTGCGCGATTTCTCTGCCAGCGGGCACCAACCGATGGCTTCGGCAGATAACAGGTATGTCATCGTCTTCGATGGGCGGGTGTATAACTACGCCAGCCTGCGCGAGGAGTTGCTGGGGCTGGGCCATATCTTCCAGGGCCGGTCGGATACCGAAGTGCTGCTGGCTGGTATCCGCCAATGGGGCTTGCAAGCGGCGGTGCGGCGGTTCAACGGGATGTTTGCGTTCGCGCTATGGGATGTGGACAACCGCAGTCTGCATCTGGGCCGCGACCGGATGGGGGTCAAGCCGCTCTACTACGGCTGGCTGGGCAGGTCGCTGGTATTTGGATCAGAATTGAAAGCGTTGCGCACCCATCCTGGCTTTCGGAAGGAAATCGAGCGCGGCGCGTTGGCCCTGTTCCTGCGTTATGGCTATATCCCGACGCCGTTTACCATTTACGAGGATATTTACAAACTGACGCCGGGCCAAATCTTGACCATCTGGCCTGGCTCCGAGGCGGGCGATGAGCGCCGGGAATCCTACTGGTCGCCGCGCGCGGCGGTCGAACAGGGCCTGACCAGCCCCTTCAGGGGGAGCGAGCGCGAGGCGTTGGACGCGCTCGAGGGCCTGTTGACCCGCTCTTTTGGCGCGCGGAAGATATCCGATGTGCCGCTGGGGGCGTTCCTGTCTGGCGATGCCGCTTCTGCGACTCTGGCGGCGTTGCTGCAAAGGGAGGACGGGCAGCCTTTACAGACTTTCCACGCGCGGTTCGATGAAGAAGATAAAGGCGAACACGCCCGCGCGGTTGCCAGCCGCCTGGGCGCGGAATACACGGAGACGGTTATCACATCGGAAGACGCGCTCGCCGTCCTGCCGCGCCTGCCCGGGCTATATGACGAGCCGTTCGCCGATTTATCCCAAATTCGGGCGGTGCTGGTCTCTGAACTGGCGCGGCGGCGCGTGATTGTCGGCCTTTCAAGCGAAGGCGGCGACGCGCTCTTTGGCGGCTTTCCGCGTTATTGCCAAGGGATGCGCGCCTGGAATGCAGTTGGCTGGATGCCCGATTCGTGGCGGCGGGCCGCCGCGCGTGGATTGGGCCGTTTCTCCGGGCGGGAGGGGGCAATTCGCCAGTTGTTCAAGGTTTTCAACGCCCCGGCGCGCGAAGCGCTCTACCTGGATTTGGTCTCGCGCTGGAAGCAGCCCGAAGCGGCGCTTATCGACAGCCGCGAGCCGCTGACCGTTCTGACCGACCCGCTGCGCTGGATGAACGTCTCTACGTTTGCCGAGCGGATGATGTCGCTCGACCTGGTGACATTCCTGCCCGATAACATCCTGTCCAGGGTGGACCGGGCCGGGATGGGCGCCAGCCTGGAAGTCCGCCTGCCGTTCGTGGATGACCATGAAGTGGTTGAATTTGCCTGGAGTCTGCCGCTGCGCATGAAAATTCGGGATGGGCAGGGAAACTGGATTTTGCGCCAACTGCTCGCCAGGGTCGCGCCGCGCCTGCGGTTTGCGACCCCCGGCACGGAATCAAGCGCGCCCATCGATGCCTGGCTGCGCGGGGACTTGCGCGACTGGGCCGAGGATTTGCTGGATAAGGAACGCCTGGGCCGCGAGGGATTCTTCCAGGCAGAGCCAATCCGGCAGGCGTGGCAAGAACATCGCTCCGGCCAGCGGGACCACGCGCAAAAGTTATGGCCTGTCTTGATGTTCCAGGCCTGGCTGGCTGAGAAGGTATGACCGATGCACGGAGGTATTATGATTCGATTCGAACCAATGAGCGACGATGATTTTGCCGCCTTCCTGCGAAAATCTGTCCCTGAATACGCTTACGACCAGACACAGGCCGGCAACTGGACTTCGCACGAGGCAATGGGCAAAGCGCGCGCCGAATTCCAGCAAATGCTGCCCAACGGGCCCAAGACCCCCAACCAGCACCTGCGCATCATGCTCGATGACAAAGACCGCAAGGTTGGCATGGTCTGGTATTTCGTTGATATGCGCGGTGAACGTCCCAAGGCCTTCCTGATAGATTTTTTCTTCTTCTCCGAAGACCGGCACAAGGGCTACGAAAAAGAAGCGTTTGGTGTGTTGGAAGCTGAACTGCGCGCGCTTGGCGTACTGCGCGTAGAGTTGCAGGTTTTTTCGCACAAAACCGATGAGGTTGCGCTCTACCAGAACAACGGTTTTGCGCAAGCCAGCATCTTTTTTGCGAAAGATTTGGGTGAAAAAAGCGCCTGACCAAAAGATACCCGCAAATGCAAATCCCCCCTGCCCTCAAAAACCGTAAATTCCTGCTGCTCTGGCTTGGCTTGATGGTTTCTATCGCCGGGACGCAAATGCAAGTAACAGCGATTCACTGGCACATCCGCGAACTGACGGAAGAACCAGACCCGCTTGCCCTGGGCGGTATTGGTCTGGCGCGCATCCTGCCGGTGATTGTCTTTTCACTGTTCGGGGGTGCATTTGCCGATACATACAACCGGCGCAGTATCCTGTTCATCACCCAAACCTGAATACCCCCGACCACATTCGCGGGCGGATGACCAGTATCAACCAGATTTTCTTCCAGGGCGGGCCGCAGTTGGGCGAAGTCCGCGCCGGGTTGGCGGCAAGCGCATGGGGCGTCCCGTTTGCCATCATCAGCGGCGGGATATGGACCATCATCGCCGCCCTGCTCATCCTGGCGAAGTGGCCGGCTGTGCGGCAATACGACACGCACGAACCCGCCCCGCAGCCCGCGCCCGCTACAACAGATCAGGCCTCCGGTCGACTCCATAGCAATCCCCCGCAACCGCCACATCTGGTGGTCGAGCCAAA
Source organism: Anaerolineales bacterium (assembly GCA_034434035.1). Classification (GTDB taxonomy): domain Bacteria; phylum Chloroflexota; class Anaerolineae; order Anaerolineales; family Villigracilaceae; genus UBA5195. Next base: position 8,081 of record DAOTZM010000329.1, on the reverse strand, counting down.
TCCACCCCAAAGACTCGGCAGGTTTGTTAAGGCATAACAAACATCCTTTGATATAATTTGAAGGTGCTTCTCGTCACGAATTCTCTATTCTCCGGTGTTTCTGGATGACCCTTGAACAAGGAACGCTGCTTAACGGGCGTTATCGCATTGTAGATATTCTGGGCCAGGGGGGGATGGGCTCTGTTTACCGCGCCTTGGATGAAAACCTGGGCGTGGAAGTTGCTGTTAAGGAAAACCTGTTTACCACCGATGAATATTCGCGCCAGTTCCGCCTCGAAGCAGTCATCCTGGCAAGTTTGCGTCACCAGAACCTGCCGCGCGTGACCGACCATTTGGTGATGGAAGAATACGGGCAGTACCTCGTCATGGATTACATCGAAGGCGAGGATTTGCGCCAGCGCATGGAGCGGCTCAACACCATCCCTGAAGAAGACGCCATCCTGGTCGGCGCGGCGGTGTGCGATGCGCTCTCCTACCTCCATACGCGCCGTCCGCCCGTCCTGCACCGCGACATCAAGCCCGGAAACATCAAAATCACCCCCGACGGGCGGGTCTACCTGGTGGATTTTGGCCTTGCCAAACTAATTCAGGGCAGCCAGACCACAACTACCGGCGCGCGCGCCATGACCCCTGGCTATTCCCCGCCGGAGCAGTATGGCACCGCCCGCACCGACCCTCGTTCCGATATTTATTCGCTTGGCGCTACCCTGTACGCCGCCCTGACCAGCATCATCCCTGAAGACGGCCTGGCGCGGGTGATGGACAACGTCCAACTCACCCCTATCCGCAAGCATAATCCCAAAGTTTCGCGCCGCCTGTCATCCGTCATCGAAAAGGCGATGGAAGCCTATCCCGATGACCGATACCAGACAGCGGATGAATTCCGGCGCGGCCTGCTCAACTCCAGTTCCAAGACCCAGCGGTTTACCGAACTCGACCTGAACATCAGCGTCCCGCCTCCGCCGAAAGATGAAGATGCCCAGGGCGCGAAAAATTCTGACCTTTCCCCCTCCACCCCGGTCAAAGCCGTGATGGATGCTGTCACTTCGATGACCACCCGTATGCGCCGCCGCGCGCGCCGCGAGGCAGTATTCGGAATCTGGGGCGGGGCCGTCTTGTTGCTGCTGGCGGTACTCCTGTTCTGGAACACCAGCCCAACCTTTCGGCAGGCAATTGCGGCCTTCTTTCCTAACCCAACACCGGAAACCATTGCGCCACAGGCAACCCCAACATCTCTCCTCGATGTTATCCCAGCGCCGCTGGATGAGCCGACCTCCACGCCCAGCCCTGTTCCAGCACCAACAGATACCCCGCAGCCCTCGCCAACAGCAACCCCGCTGGGCGGCGGCATGGGCCAAATTGCATTTGCTTCCACCCGCACCGGCATCCCTCAAATTTACGTTATCAATATTGACGGAACCGGAATTCGGCAAATCACCAACGAGCAGGACGGCGCCTGCCAGCCCGATTGGTCGCCAGATGGCAGGCGGCTGGTCTATGTTTCGCCATGCCGGCAAAAGCAGGATTTTTACCAGGGTTCGAGCCTGTACCTGATTGACGCCGACGGCGAAAACCGCACCGCCCTCCCCACCAGCCTGGGCGGTGATTTCGAGCCAGCCTGGTCGCCAGATGGCAAACGGATTGCTTTTACATCCCTGCGCGACAGCTACATGGAAATATACATGATTAACCTGGAGACGAACCAGGTAACGCGCCTGACACGCGCCCAAGATATACAAAGGGGAGTTCACGCCCGAATGCCAGCCTGGAACCCCATCGGCTTCCAAATTGCCTACGTTCTTAAACGCGCTGGCACCACTCAAATTTGGGCCACAACCGATGGCGATATTTATTTGTCCAAGCCCAACGAACACCTGGCGCAAACTGGCAATGAAACCAACGATTTCCTGCCTGTCTGGACCAGGGATGGGCAGTTTGTCCTGTTCAGCCAGACCAACTTCGAAGGTACGGCTCCTGCCTGGCTCATGAGTCTTCGTTATGAAGAGCGTGCTGCTAAACAGGCCGTGCGCCTGCCCATCGAACCGCTCCCGATTGTCGATGTCAGCATTTCTCCAGATGGGTTCTGGATGGCCTTCGAAAGCTGGCCAGATTCGCTCAATCACGATATTTACATCACCACTCTGACCGGAGCCAACCGCATTCGTCTGACCACCGACCCGGGCTTCGATTTCGACCCGGTCTGGCGGCCTGTCAAAAATGAATAACTTAACTTAATTACAGTATCGATGCCTCTCGCATGAGGGGGGCTTTTTTGTTTTATAATCACCGACATTGTTGTCCCTGCAAAATCAAGCGGATTTTTCTATGAGTTTGGGTCAAGGAAACCTTCTCAACAATCGTTATCGTATCGTCGAAATTCTTGGCCGTGGCGGCATGGGGGCGGTCTATCGCGCCGTCGATGAGAGTCTCGGCGTGGATGTTGCCGTAAAGGAAAACCTGTTCACTACGGATGACTACGCGCGCCAGTTTCGCATGGAAGCAGTCATCCTGGCCGGAATACGGCATCCCAACCTGCCCAGGGTGACCGACCATTTTGTTATGGAAGAACAGGGTCAATACCTGGTAATGGATTATATCGAAGGCGATGACCTGCGCCAGCGCATCGAAAAACAAGGCGCGCTCAACGAGGCCGAAGCGATTCGCATCGGCGCAGCCGTTTGTGATGCCCTCACCTACCTGCATACCCGCAAACCACCCATCCTGCATCGTGATATTAAACTGGGGAATGTCAAACTTGTTCCGGATGGCAACGTCGTCCTGGTCGATTTTGGCCTTGCCAAGCAGGCCTGGGAACACGAAGAAACCATGACCGGCGCGCGCGCCATGACGCCCGGCTACTCGCCCCCAGAACAATATGGCTCGGCCCGCACCGATGCCCGGTCCGATGTTTATTCGCTCGGCGCAACTCTCTATGCGGCAATCACCGGCGTTGTTCCCGAAGACAGCCTGATGCGCGCGGTGGATGGGGTCGACTTAACCCCTCTGCGAAAACACAAGCCAGCCATTACTCCCCGCCTGGCAGCGGTCATCGAAAAAGCGATGGAGCCTATCCCTGCCAACCGCTACCAGTCTGCCGCGGAATTCAAAGCCGCCCTGCTTGGCATAGAAGAAGACACCGGGCGGCTGGAAGACGAAAGTGACCCGGCCTCCTCCCCAAGAACGCCGCAAGAAACCGTATCCGAACCTGCGCTGCCGCGCAAAAAGAAAGGCAGCTGCTTTAGCCTGTTCCTGCTTGTATTGTTATTGACCCTGGCTGTCAGCGCATTGGTCTTGTTCGACCCCAAAAACCAGCAGTTTGTCCTGTCTTTCCTCCAGACGGAAATTCTCACCCCAACTTTTAGCCCCACAGTTCCGGCGACTTCGATACTGACGCCGGAAGTGACCGGTGAGGCCACGACGGAATCAACTGCCACTCCACAGGCCACCCAAACCCCCGTTCCTACAAAGACTTCCTTGCCGCCGCCCACACCTACCGCTGCACCGGAGGCTTCGGCTGTTGTCACCCCCTCGCCCACCCCTGTCGGGGGCACCGGCGAAATTGCTTATGCAATGATAGAGAACAGGATTGCCCAAATTTACCTGGCCAATGCCGATGGTACGAACATCCGGCAGCTCACCGATGACGTTAACGGAGCCTGTAATTTCGACTGGTCGCCCGACGGCAAGCAATTGGTCTATGTCTCTCCTTGTGGGACTAAATCCTGGCAGTATTCTGGCGCCGGACTGCGTATCTTCGACCTGGAAACCGGTGATAGCAGGTCATTGTTGGAGACACCAAGGGGTGAATTCGACCCGGCCTGGTCGCCAGACGGCAAGAAAATTGCCTTTACTTCGATGCGTGATGAGACCTGGCAAATCTATGTAATCGACCTGGAAACGTCTGCCATCACCCAGTTGACGACCTACAAAGAAGAGATTCAATCACGGGCAAACAACCAGTCACGCCACCCGGTCTGGTCGCCGGATGGGAAGCAACTGGCTTATATCGCGCGCAGGGGCGCGGAATACCAACTCTGGATAATGAACGCCGCGGATGGGAGCGACAAAAAACGCCTTCTCTATACCGTTCCCACCGCTTCGGATTACCTGCCTGCCTGGTCGCCGGATGGAACCTTTATCCTGTTCAGCCAGGCCAACCTCGACCTGACCTCCCCCTCCGTGCTGATGCGCCTGAATATCGGAATGCAGCGGGCAGAGCGAATCGTCACGGCAGGCGCTCCGGTGGTCGATGTCAATTTCTCGCCGGATGGCTTCTGGATTGCCTACGAAAGCACAGATACCAATAACCAGGACGTGTACCTGTTCAACCTGCTTACGGGTGAGAAAATTCGCCTGACCACGTCGCCGAATGTCGAATTCGACCCGGCCTGGAGGCCTTAGGAACGTCCCGAAGGTTGAAAACCTTCGGGACGCTTTGTTTTTTTAATCCTTTTCCCGCAACCCGGCCAGGATTTTGGGGTGCAGGTGGGGGTTGGCAGCCACAATCGATTGGGGCGGACTCAAATAATCGGCGCCGCCAGAAACGTTCGTGACAAGGGCGCCGGCTTCCTCGGCAATCAGGCCCCCGGCGGCCACATCCCATGGTTTGAGGGAAATTTCCCAGAAGCCGTCGAATCGCCCGGCGGCCACATAACACAGGTCGATGGCGGCAGACCCCAACCGGCGCACGCCCTGACTTCTTTTGGCGAAACGGACAAAATTGGCAAAATTATCCCGCTCGGAGTTCCAGGCATCGTAAGGGAAACCCGTTACCAGCAGGCTTCTTTGCAGTTCAGGTTGAGATGCGGCCTGTAAACGCCGTGACTGATTCAAGAAGGAACCCTTGCCGCGTTCGGCAGTGAACATCTCATCGCGCATGGGGTCATAAATCGCGGCTAAAACGACCTGCCCCTGATGAGCATACGCAATCGACACGCAAAACATCGGGACGCCGTGCGCATAGTTCACCGTTCCGTCCAGCGGGTCAATGTACCAGAGATGTTCCGCGGCGCCGTTCGATGTCAGTCCCGATTCTTCTGCCAGGACGTTGTGACCGGGGAACAGGCGGCTGATTTCTCCCAGCAGGAATTCTTCCGAAGCTCGGTCGATTTCCGTCACCAGGTCGATGACGCCTTTGTAATCAATGCGGTTATCTTTTTCATAACCATCAGACAAAATTTGACCGGCCTGGCGCGCCATTCGCTCCAGGTCGGTCAAGGCAGGTACCTTCATGGTTACTTTCCTGTTGCTTTGAGTTCTTCGAGAACCCGGTAGATTTCATCCAGTTCAGACTGGATGTTCTCCCGGTCGTTTTTGGCCTGCTGGAGCATGGCTTCGAAAGCCGGGCGTTGTTCCGGCGGCAAGGTGGGGATTAATCGTTCGGTGCGGGCAATTTGCGTACTCTTGTGACGCAGTTTATGTTCCAGGCGGTCTCGGTAACCCAGGTAAAAATCCTTCGGGTCGAGCGGTTCGGGGCCAGTGGCCGGTTCCTGGGTCATAATCTCTGCGATGGTCAGCAGGAAGTCTTCGGTGTCGATGGGCTTTTCGATGAAGCGAGTCGCGCCCAGGCTGAGGGCAAATTTTTTGTCCTCTGGGGTAACATAGGTGGCCGAGAGGAAAATCACCGGAATGCGGCGGGTGGCCGGGTTGGTGCGCAGTTTTTGCACAAAGGCATAGCCGTCCATTTTGGGCATCAGGATGTCGGTAACAATCAAGACAGGCTTGACCTTTTCGACCATTTCCAGGCCTTCCACGCCGTTACGGGCGCTGGCGACTTCATATCCCTTGAAACGCAGGGTGACTTCGAGTAATTCCAGGACGTTTGCAACGTCTTCGACAACGAGGATGGGGCCGTTTCTCATGCGCTTATTTTACTCCGATTGTGAAGATTCGTGATTAACGTTCCCGTTAACCTGACCAAACCCTGCTCCCCAGGGCCGACATCGCCAATTCGACCGACAACGCGGCGGTTGCGTTCTGCGCATCGAGAATGGGATTGACTTCGACCAGGTCGAGGCCGGTCAGTTTTCCCGTCTCGGCGACCAGTTCGCAGGCCAGGTGCGCTTCGCGGTAGGTCAGGCCGCCTGAAACGGGAGTCCCGACTCCGGGGGCGTGGCGCGGGTCGAGCGAATCCATGTCAAACGAGAGAAAAATCCCATCCACGTCGCGCGAGATACGCTCGATGGCTTTTTCCAGCGCCTGCACCATACCCAGGCGGTCGATTTGCTCCATACCCATCACCATGACCCCGGCCTGTTTCAGATTACGCTTTTCGCCGGGGTCGAGGTCGCGCGCGCCGATGACCGCCACCCGCTGCGGGTCGATGACCGGCGCGGACTCATCCCACAGGGTGGTCAGGCGCGGGTCGCCCAGGCCGCACAGCGCGGCCAGCGGCATCCCGTGAATGTTGCCGGAGGGGGTGGTTTCGGGGGTGTTGAAATCGGCGTGGGCATCGACCCAAATGACGCCCAGTTTGCGGCCTTTGGCGGCCCCGTGAATAGAGCCGAGCGCTGCGCTGTGGTCGCCGCCCAGCACGAGCGGGAAGTGACCGGCCTGGAGCGAGGTCGCGACAGCCCCGGCAGTACGCCGCGCCATCGGCACGATGCAGTCGATGTATTTGAGTTTTGGCTCGCTGATTTTGCACATCTCTGCGATGGGAACTTCGATGTTGCCTTTATCTTGCACCGTATAACCAAGCGATTCGAGCTTTTGCTGTAAGTGAGCGTAACGGATGGCGCTGGGTCCCATGTCTACGCCGCGCCGGTCCGCGCCCAGGTCAATTGGGACGCCGATAATGTCGATTTGCATGGTTTCTCCTGTTTTTTTCAAGGTGACAGTCACTTCCAAACGTGACTGTCACCTTAAAGTGCTACGCTGTCCGGTAATATCCCACATCGACCGAATAGACGCGCCCCTTCTTGATGACCTGCCGCACCAGGTTGGTGCCAAAGCGATAGCCCAGGTGACGGTAATCGGGGACGGACAGGATGAGCAGGTCGGCCTGTTTGCCGGGTTCGAGCGAGCCGACTTTGTTCGACATGCGAATCGCGTGGGCCGAGTTGATGGTGGAGGCAACAATCGCCTGGGCCGGGGTGAGTTTCATCATGCGGCAGGCCAGGGCAATCACGAATTGCATCGATTCGTTCCAGGTCGTGCCGGGGTTGCAATCGGTTGCCAGGGCCAGGATGGCGTTTGCTTCGATGAGTTTGCGAGCGGGGGTGTATTCGTGTTCGGCCAACCCAAAGGGCGTGCACGGCAGCGAAACGGCGACCGTTTCGGAGCGGCCTAACGCTTCGATGTCGGCATCCGAGGTCTTGACGAGATGGTCGGCAGAGACCGCGCCCAGTTCGACCGCCAGCGAGGCGCCGCCCAGGTTGTCGAATTCGTCGGCGTGGATTTTGAGGGGAAAACCCAAACTGCGGGCTTTTTCGAGCACCTGACGCGACTGGGCCAGGTTGAAGGCTTTGTTCTCGCAGAAGACATCCACGAAGGGCAGGCGGCGGCCTGGGGCGTGCGTTTCCCACCACTGGCGCAAAATTGGGAGCATGGTTTCGCACACCAAATCGGTGTAGCCTTGCGGGTCATCCTTGAACTCCGGCGGGATGGCATGCGCGCCCAGGAAGGTGGGGGCGATGTCCATGCGGCTTTCGTCTTCGAGCGAGAGCAGTGCCTTGAGTTGGCGCAGTTCGGTGGCGGTTTGCAGGCCGTAGCCGGTCTTTGCTTCGACGGTGGTGGTACCGTGCGCAAACATGCGGAAAATGCGCGGACGGGCCTGCGCCACCAGGGTCTCGATGCTGGCGGTGCGGGTTTGCCGGACGGTGGAAAGGATGCCGCCGCCGGAGGCCAGGATATCGAGATAGGGCGTGCCGGCCATTTTCAGTTCGAACTCGGCGGCCCGGTCGCCGCCCCAGACGAGGTGGCTGTGCGGGTCGACGAAGCCGGGCATGACCACGCAGCCGTAAGCGTCGAGCAGCGGTTCGCCGGGGTAGGCGGCGCGCAGGTCGGCAGTTTTGCCGGTTGCGACGATTTTTTCATCCCGAATCAGGACCGCGCCATCCTCGATGACGCCGAGTCTGCCGAGG
>DAOTZM010000328.1:0-2256 GCA_034434035.1 Anaerolineales bacterium | reverse complement strand
AGCCGGTCGCCGGGCCTGACATCCCCGATTCTGCCCTCGAGGGGCAAACCGTCGGCAAGTTGCAAGTCCGCCCGGATGGGGTCGAGAAAGTCACCGGCCATGCAATTTACACCGACGACCTGGTTTTCGAGGGTATGCTCTTCGCGGCGGTCAAACGCGCGGGCGTGCCGCACGCCTTCGTGCGCAAAATTGATGTGGAAAAAGCGCGCAGCGCCCCCGGCGTTGTCTCCGTGCTGACCGCCAAGGATGTCCCCGGCGAGAATATTCACGGCCTGGTAACGCTCGACTGGCCGGTCATGGTCGGGATTGGTGAACGCGTCCGCTATGTCGGCGACGCGATAGCCATTGTGGCCGCCGAAAGCCAGGAAGCGGCCAAAGCGGCGGTCGAACTGATTGAAGTCGAATTCGACCTCCAGCCGGTCATCAGCAACGCCGTCCAGGCGCGCCAGGAGGGTCAGCCGCAAATCCACGCCAAGGGCAACCTGCTCAAGCACATCAAAGTCCGCAAGGGCGACCCGGAAATCGGTTTCGCCGAATCGGACATTGTGCTGGAACACACCTTCCACACCCCGGCGCATGACCACCTGTTCATCGAGCCGGAATGCAGCATCGCCGTGCCGGAAGGCGAGCGCATGTTGATTTACGTCGGCTCGCAAATCCCGTATCAGGACCGGACGCAGGTCGCCCGCGCCCTGGGCTGGGACGAGAGCCGGGTGCGCATCCTCGGCCAGTTGATGGGCGGCGGCTTCGGCGGCAAGGAAGACATCGCCGGGCAGATTCACGCCGCAATGCTGGCAAACGCCACCGGGCGGCCCGTCAAACTGCTCTTCGACCGCCAGGAAAGCCTGATTGTGCATCCCAAGCGCCACGCGACGCAAATCAAGGTCAAAATTGGCGCGAAGAAGGACGGTACGCTGGTGGCTGCCAAGACCGAACTATACGGCGATACCGGCGCGTATGCCTCGCTGGGCGAAAAAGTGCTGACCCGCGCCACCACCCACTCGGCTGGGCCGTACATCATCCCGCACGTCCACGCCGACTGTTACGCCATGTACACCAACAATCCCCCGGCGGGCGCGTTCCGCGGCTTCGGCGTGCTGCAATCGGCCTTTGCCTTTGAAAGCGTGCTGGATATGCTGGCCGAACAACTCGACATTGATCGCATCGAACTGCGCCGCAAAAACGCCCTGCGCGTCGGCGGCGAGACCAGCACCGGGCAGATTTTACGCGACAGCGCGGGGCTGATTGAGTGTATTGATAAGGTGTCAGGTACCATGTGTCAGGTATCAGGTCTGTCGCGTGATGAACTATTCAAGCCGCGCCTGACACCTGACGCCCCGCACCTGATACGCAGTTGGGGTTTCGCCTCGGCCTTCAAGAACACCGGCCTGGGCGGCGGGGCGGATGATTGCGCTGGCGCGGAAGTCGAACTCTACGAAGACGGCCTGTTCGAGGTGCGTTCCTCCTCCGCCGAACTCGGCCAGGGATTGGTGACGGTCATGCGTCTGGTCGTGGCTGAGGAACTGTCCATCCCGGCAGAGCAGGTGCGGGTGCTGGTGATGGACACCGACCTGACCCCCAACGGCGGCCCGACCACCGCCTCGCGCCAGACCTACGTCACCGGCAACGCTTCAAGATTGGCGGCCAAGACCCTGCGCGAAGCCATCACCGCGACCCTGGCTGAAAAGTTCGACCAATCGCCCGAACACATCCGCTTCGAGGCCGGGAAGGTGCGCGTCAACGGCCATTCGCTGACCATGCAGGAAGTCTACAGCGAAATGAAAGCCGCCGGGAAAGACCCGCGCGTCTTGTACGATTACCATGCCCCGGCCACCGCCCCGCTCGGCACTCCCGGCGATATGCACGTTGCCTTCTCGTTCGCCGCCCAAGCCGCCGAGGTGGAAGTCAACACCCTGACCGGCGAGGTCAAAGTCCTGCGCGTGATTGCCGCCAACGATGTCGGCCACGCCATCAACCCGCTCGGCCTGCGCGGACAAATCGAAGGCGGCGTGGTGATGGGCGTGGGACATGCCCTGCTCGAAAACTTCATCACCAAAGACGGCATGGTCGTCACCGACCGCATGTCGCGCTACCGCGTCCCGTCCATTGTCCACGCTCCCGAAATCATCCCGATTGTGGTCGAAGACCCGGCGGCGGATGGGCCCTACGGCGCGAAGGGCGTCGGAGAAATTGTGCTGATTCCGACCCCGCCGGCCATCACCAACGCCATCTACAACGCCGTCGGCGTGCGCTTCG
>DAOTZM010000327.1:0-4573 GCA_034434035.1 Anaerolineales bacterium | reverse complement strand
CTCCTCCGGCGAAGGCGACCAGCGGTAACTGAGCTTATAAACTTGCGCCACCATGGAAGTCGCGGTGCTGCGCACGCCGGGAATGGCCTGGATGCGCTGCGTAACCAGTTCCGTCAGATGTTTCAGAGTGCGGCAGTAGACTTCGGCCAGCAAATCATAAGGGCCAAGCGTGACGACCAGGTAGGCCGTTTCGGGCAGGTCGCCGACCTGTCGGGCGACCGCTTCGAGTTGCCCCGGCTCGACGGCAATATTAATCAGCGCCGGGGCCTGGAAGTCGAGCGCGTAGGGGTCCACGATGGATACCGTCCGCGCGACGCCCTGTTCGACCAGGTTTTTGTAGCGGGAACGGACGGCGGTTTCAGACAGGCCGACTTTTTTGGCGAGCTGGGTAAAGGGGGCGCGGCCGTCCTCTTGCAGGAGTTGCAGCAGGCGGCGGTCAAGTTCATCCATAGAAACCTCGGTATTCGATAATGATGATTCGGTATTCGATGTTCAGTTGTCTAACTGGAGTTTAGAGCTCGTTTGAAATCAAAGCCTTTTGTACACGGATACTTCGACAGGCTCAGTACAAGTTTCACGGATTCGACGGACTGCCCCCGTAGGGGGCGCGCGGATTATTTAAGAGAAATCCGTGAGATTCCGCGCAATTCGTGTAATCTGCGTACAGGTTTTAGGTTTTTCGCGTCAAAGGAGCCACGTTTTTTGTCTTTCATTGCGCTTCAAAATGAACTCTAAACTCAAGGTCTAATATCGAGTATCAAATATCTATTATAACGATATTCGCAGTGATGGATGTCATATTCGCAGGATTACACTGTTTCGGTTGACCTTGGCAACGAATCGCGCTAAAATCCTGACAGGCTGTTTGTGTTTCGCGCAATCCCATTTCCCCGGAGGAGTTGTGTCCAAAGAACTATTCGACGCTATGCGTCAATCTGTCATCGACGGCGACCCGGAACTGGCCGCCGAATTGGCCCAGAAAGCGATTGACCAGGGCATTGACCCGGTCGTTGCGCTCAACGAGGGCTTTGTTCCCGGCGTGAACTACGTCGGCGAGCAGTTTGGCCTGGGCGAGATGTTCCTGCCCGAACTGGTGGTGGCCGGGGAGTCGATGAAGGCTGCCGTGGCCACGCTGGAGCCGGAATTTACCAAACGCGGCACCGAACGCCAGATTTTGGGTAAGGTTGTCATCGGCACCATCGAAGGCGATATCCACGAAATTGGCAAGACGCTCGTGGCTACGATGCTCTCGGCCAGCGGTTTCCAGGTCTATGACCTGGGCGTGGATGTGTCGATTATGACGTTCGTCGAGAAGGCGCGTGAAGTCAATGCCGACCTCATCGGCATCAGCGCCCTGTTGACAACGACGATGGTGCGTCAGAAGGATGTCATTGAGGCCCTGCAAGATAACAACATGGCGGCCAAAGTGATGGTCGGCGGCGCGCCCGTCACCCAGGGTTGGGCAAAAGAAATCGGCGCGCACGGCTACAGCGAGGACGCGGTGGGGGCTGTGGCGGTTGCCAAGAACCTGATGGGTCTGGCATAGGAGGCCGCATGGGAGGGACTATCAAAGCGGTTGAGAATCCAAAACTCAGCCTTAACATGTTCAGCCTCGAGGATATTCAGCGCCTGCACGCTGCCACGCTGGATGTCATCGAAAACGCCGGGATTCGTTTCCCCTCGAAGCGCGCCCAGGAGATTTGGGCTTCGCACGGGGCCCAGGTCGATGCCAAAACCGGCATCGTCAAGGCCCCGGCCCACCTGGTTGAATCCGCGCTCAAAAAAGCCCCGCCGGTTTACACCCTGGCTGCACGTGATGAGAAACAGGATTTGCCGCTCGACGGCAAACACGTCTGGGTCGGCACCGATGGCTGCGGGGTAGAAATTATCGACCTGTACACCAATGAGCGGCGGCGCTCGAAATTGCAGGATGTGGAAGAAATTGCCCGGGTGGCCGACGCGCTCGAACAGGTTGCCTTCCATTGGGTCGCGCTCTCGGCCCAGGACAGACCTGCCCATACGCGCGGCCTGCACGAAATCGCGGCGGTCTGGCGCAATTCGACCAAACACGTCCAGACCGAGAGCATTTATAACGTGGCCGAGGCCAAAGCGGCGGTAGAGATGGCGATAGCGGTGGCCGGAAGCAGGGAAGCCCTGCGCAAACGCCCTGTCCTATCGCTGATGCAATGCACCGCGCCCCCGCTCGGCCACGACGGCGGCAGCCTGGACGCAGCCCTGATTGGCGCGGAGGCCGGGCTGCCGGTCGGGTTCATGACGATGGCAGCCTGCCTGACGACCGGCCCGGCGACCCTGGCCGGGAACCTGGTGGTCGGCAACGCCGAAGTGGTGGCCGGGACGGCGCTCATCCAATTGGCCTATCCGGGCGCCCCGGTGTTCTACGCCGCCGCCCAGACTGCTTCTGACCTGCGCAGCGGGGCTTATACCGGCGGCGGCCCGGAGGATTTCCTGTTCGGCGCGGCAAACGGCATCCTGGCCGATTTTTACAACATCCCGATTTCGATGGGTTCCTTTGCCACCGGCGCGAAAGAGCCAAACTGGCAGGCTGGCCTCGAAAACAGCCTTTCGACTTTCATGGCCTCGGTTGTCGTCTCGGATATGCTGCTCGGCGTCGGTTTCCTGCACGGCAGCCGCATCTGGTCGTTCGAGCAAATGTTGATGGATTGCGAAATCTACGAGATTGTGCGCCGAACGTTGGCGGGCATCCAGGTCAATGATGAAACCCTGGCGCTCGAGGCCATTAAGGCTGTCGGGCCGGGCGGCAATTTCCTGACCCAAAAGCACACCCGCGCCCACATGCGCGAGATTTTCGTCCCGGAATATCTCGACCGGCGTCCGTACAACGTTTGGGAAGAGAAAAAGGACGGGCCGCGCGATTGGGCGCGTGAAAAAGCCCGCAAACTGGTCGAAACTCACCAGCCCGACCCGCTCGACCCGGCGATTGCGCGCGAGTTCGAACGGATTATCGCCGTTGAAGAAGCATAATTCCGGTTTTTCACAACAATTCGTACACGGATTTCACGGACGATACGGAATCTCACGGATTTTTCTTAAACTTTCCGTGCGCCCCCTACGGTGGCAGTCCACCCAACCCGCGAAACTTGTACTGAGCCTCTCGAAGTATCCGTGTATCAAAGAAGGTACACATGAAACCCGACTTCAAATTACTCAACCACGAACTGGTCAACCGCATTCTCGATGAGGCCTTCCAACTCTTGCGCGAGACCGGCGTCAAGGTGCAGCTGCCCGAAGCGCGCCAACTGCTGGCCGAAGCCGGGGCGGAGGTGGATGAGACGGCGGAAGTGGTCAAACTCTCCGAGAAAATCGTGCGCGAGGCGGTTGCCAGCGTGCCGCGCGAATTTTTTCTCTACAGCCGCGACGGCAAGCCGACCGTCCGCTATGGCGGCGATGCTGTCCACTTCGACCCGGGTTCTTCGGGCGTGCATTATCTCGACCCCGACACGCTGGAACACATCCCCTCCGAAACCCCGCACCTGGTTCGCGTCCTGAAAATCGCCGAGAGTCTGCCTGCCTACGACGCCGTCTCGACCTCGGTCGTCTGCAACGAAGTTCCCAAAGCCATCGGCGACCTGTATCGGCTGTACCTTGTCTTGCTCTACACCAACAAGCCGATTGTCACCGGCGCGTTTTCAGCCCAGACGACCCATGTGATGATGGACATGCTGGCGGTTTACGCCGGAGGCCGTGAAGCCCTGGCCCAAAGACCGCTGGCGGTGTTCGATGTCTGCCCGACCCCGCCGCTCATCTGGAGCAAGTTCGGCTGCCAGAACCTGATGGAACTGGCCCGGGCGGGAGTCCCGGCGGAGATGATTTCGATGCCGCTGGCCGGGGCTGGGGCGCCGGTCACGATCCTCGGCTCGGTCGTCCAGCACGCCGCCGAGAGTCTCTCCGGGGCGGTCATCCACCAACTCGCAAAGCCGGGTTCGCCCCTCGTGTGGGGCGGCGCGCCTGCCATTTTCGACATGCGCCAGGGGACGACCCCGATGGGCGCGGTCGAGACGGCCATGATTGACGCCTCCTATGCCCAGGCGGGCAAATCGCTCGGCTTCCCAACCCACACCTATCTCGGCGCGACCGACGGAAAAATTGCCGATTACCAGGCCGGGCTGGAGAGCGGCGTCTCGGCCATGATTGGAGCATTGGCCGGAATCAACATGATTTCGGGGGCCGGGATGCTCGATTTCCTGGCCTGCATCAGCCCCGAAAAACTGGTGATGGACGCCGAAGCAATCGGCATGGCGAAGCGCATGGCGCGCGGCGTGGACCTCCTGACCGATACCCTGGCAATCGACTTGTTTGCCGGAATCGATTTCAAAGCCGATTTTCTCAAGAAAAAAGAGACCCGCAGCCTGTTCTCGAAAGAACAACACCTGCCTTCGAAGGTCATCGACCGCGGCTCCATCCGCGCCTGGCAGGATGCCGGGGGACTCGATACCTGGCAGCGCGCCAGGGCCGAGACCGGCAAGATTCTCGCCGCCTACCAGCGACCGTCCTTGCCCGAACAGGAGAAAGAGTTGGTCGAAATGGTCTCCCG
>DAOTZM010000326.1:0-1892 GCA_034434035.1 Anaerolineales bacterium | reverse complement strand
ACCAGCAATCCCGGCGCAATTTGTTCGGGCGTGAAACCGAGCATTTGCGCGGCGCGCTGCGGGAATTTGGTGTTCGGCTGGTGGAACACAGCCCAGGTATAGTCTTTGGCCGTCGCGCCGAGTTCCTGCATGAGCGTTTTGGAAGACGAAGTGATGTGATTGAAATACGCCGGTTCGCCGGTGAAGCGCACGCCATGTTCGGGGTATTTTTGGTACTCGCGCCGCCAGAAGTCGGGCGTGTCGGTGACGTAAGAGTACGAGGCGTTGATGGTCGCCAGCGAATTTTCCGCCGGGCCGATGACAAACGCCGCGCCGCCCGCGGCTGCTGTATATTCGAGCGCGTCGCCGGGCTTGCCCTGGGCGGTGTCCATGCCGATTGCCAGCGCGTACTCGGCCATGCCAGAGCCAACGAAGCCCATCGCGGCCACCATCGCTTCGGTCCCGGCCTTACAGGCGAATTCCCAGTCGCCGGCCTGGATGTGCGGCACGGCGCCAATCGCTTCGGCCACAACCGTCGAGGTCGGTTTGACGGCGTAGGGGTGAGATTCTGAACCGACCCAGAGGGCGCGTAGTTGCGAAGGTTCGATTTGCGCCCGCATCATGGCATTGCGCGCCGCTTCGATGGACATGGTGATTACGTCTTCGTCCAGGCCGGAGACGGCTTTTTCTTTGATGGGCAACCCGCCCGCCTTGCCGCCGGCCCACACGCGGGCAATCTCTCGGGCCGGAATGCGGTAACGGGGAACGTAGGCCCCGTAGCCGACAATGCCGACGGGGCGGGTGGGTTTGAGGAGGGTGTTGTTGGGCATGGTTATCCTTCGTTGATTTAATCGGTTATCCAGTCTTCCAGTTTCAGGTTTGATATGCGTTGAAATTCCCGCATATTGTTGGTGACTAACACGACGTTTAGGCTGAGCGCGTGCGCGCCAATCAGCATATCCATTGCGCCAATCGGCTGACCAGCTCTTTCCAGGTTTGCCCGAATTTTTCCGTAAACAATTGCGGCGGCATGGTCGTAATCTGCAATTTCCAGTGGGAGCAGGAACTGTTCCAGAGCGGCCAGGTTTTTGGCCGGGAAATTGCTTTTTTGCGCGCCATAGGCCAATTCAGAAACAGTGATTGTGGAAACTCCAATTTCTCCGGGAGCAAACTGCACAACTTTTTCAAGCAGCCTGGTTGGCTTTTGGCGAATCATGCCAATGCAAATATTTGTGTCGAGCATGTATTTCATGCAAACAGATCCTCGCGTTGCTCCAATGGCGGCTGGGGGCGATTTTGCATAAAATCATCGGAAAATTGCTCCAGGCTCTCTAAAAGGGTGGCCCAGGGACTTTGATAGGGTAACAAGACAACCGCGCTGCCAACCCGTTTGATATACACTTTATCGCTTTGAAAGCGAAACTCTTTGGGCAAGCGCACGGCTTGACTTTTCCCGTTTTGAAAAATTTTTGCGGTTTCCATACAAACTCCTAAAGGTATTTACTTTTAGTATATACCCGTTTAGGGTTCGTGTCTACCTGCTATCCTGGCTACTTGTTTCTCTGATACTGTTTTACCAGTTCTTCGGCCCGGTCAATCCGCACGGTTTTCTCGACCACCATCTGCGCCGCGACTTTTTCAATCAGTTCGCCGCTTGCGCCGGCCGCAATCGCCACCTGGCGGGCGTGGAGCGACATGTGTCCGCGTTGGATGCCTTCGGTTGCCAGCGCGCGCAGGGCGGCCAGGTTTTGCGCCAGGCCAACCGCCACAATAATTTCGGCCAGTTCCGAGGCGGTTTTGATTCCCATCAATCGGATGGCTGCTTTGGCCGCCGGATGGACTTTGGTTGCGCCTCCGATGATTCCGACCGCCATCGGCATTTCCAGCGTCCCAACCAGGTTCCCGGCGGAATC
>DAOTZM010000325.1:0-2121 GCA_034434035.1 Anaerolineales bacterium | reverse complement strand
CGCGAGCCGCCAAGAACGCCAGGTTTTCGACCTTTTTTGCGTCTTTGCGGCTTTGCGTGAACCTTTTTTCATCGCAGATTTCAGAAACCACAAAGTCCGTCAGAACCAGAAAATCTTGAAAACTTCGCGTTCTTTGCGGTCTTTGTGGTTCGATAATCGGTTTTTGCCTGGCAGAAATCCCACAAATCTGATGAGAACCAAATTTATAAATACACGTCCACCTTACCGTGTAAAAGCCCCTGGTAAACGGAAACGATGCGCCCCGCAATCGTCTCCCAGGCATATTCGCGGGCGTAACGATGGGCATTTTCGCCCATCTGGCGGCGCAGGTCGTGATCGCCGAGGATTTGGGCCAGTTTTTCGCACAGGGCCTCGTGGTCGCCATCTGGGACGTGGAAGCCGGTGATGCCGTCTTGCACCAGGAAGGCCAGGCCGCCAACCTGCGAGGCGACGACTGGCGTGCCGCAGGCCATCGCCTCGAGCGCGACCATGCCAAAGGACTCGTAGTGCGAGGGCATGACCAGCACTTCGGCGGCGGAGTAATAATAGGGCAGGGTATCCTGGCCGCGCTTGCCGAGGAAAACGACCAGGTGTTTCATGCACAAAGCGTCGCACAGCGCTTGCAGGCGGGTCATTTCGGCGGTCATCTCTTCGGGGCTGGCGTTGGGGTCGCCGCCGATGATGGCGAGATAGGCAGGTTTTTCCATATCCTGTACGAGCAGGCACGAGACGGCCCGGATGAGGGTATCGACACCCTTGAGCGGTTCGATGCGCCCGACGAACAGAATCAGGCGGTCGTCTTTGGGGATGCCGATGTATTCCCTGGCTTCGTCGGCGGGGATGGGGTAGAAGTGGCAGGTATCGACGCCGGGCGGGACGATGGTGATTTTGCGGGGTTCGGCCTTGTAGAGCCATTGGAGTTGGGCCAGTTCGGCCAGGGTGGCGGCGATGATTTTATCGGCTCGTTTCAGGACGCGCCGCTCGCCATCCAGCCGATACGCGCCCTCTTTTTCGGATTCGCTCTGGGCGATGCGGTTTTTCATCTCGCCCAGGGTGTGGAATATGTGGACGATGGGCGCCTGCCAGGAATCCGAGAGCATTTCTGCCGCCAGGCCGGACATCCAGTAGTGGCTGTGGATGATGTCGTAATGGATACCTTTTTCGGCAGCAAAGGCTTTGATTCCCTCCCCAAACTGGGGGATATATTCGGCCAGTTGCTTTTTGGGCAGCGGCTGTTCCGGCCCGGCGCGGATATGCACCACGCGGTTGCCGTAGCCCAGGTCGTGCAGGACGTGCGGGACGTGTTCATCTTGTGAGCGGGTGAAGACATCCACGTGAATGCCCAGCCGTCCCAGTTCGCGGGTCAGGTCGCGGACGTAGACGTTCATCCCGCCGGTGTCTTTGCCGCCCAGGGTGGCCAGCGGGCAGGTGTGGTAGGAAAGCATGGCAACTCGCATCATGGGGTCTATTGTACGCGGAAAGTGCCGTCCCGCCGGTTGATTTTCGACCATTGGGCCGGAGTCATCCACAGATTACGCGGATAAAATCGGCGCAATCCGTGAAACAGGATGTTCCTTTTTGGGAATCGTTGCTTGGGGCGATTTGGTTCTCCAAGAATCTCCGTGATGGGCATTTTCCGTACACGGACCCTTGCACCGCCCGCAAGGGCAGGTGAAACGCGGAAAACACGGAGCAACCCGGAAAAATCGTTGTTTAAAATGCTCTTTCCGTACGTTTCCGTCAAATCCGTGTGTCACCTGCACTGCGCGCAGGCGCAAGTGTCCGTGTCCAAAAGGCTTTGATTACAAACGAACTCTAAACTCAAGAACTAAGGGGATGTCGTGATTGTTCGGCTATCGTTCCACGCCTGCACTGCGCCAAACGCAGTACGGTGCAAGTGTGCGTGGTTACAAGCGTGAGCAGTCTGCCCTCAACGTCTGCCGTTTGATCGCTCAGGCTGGCAATCACTTGACCCGGTGACTGAACCTCGCCGCTTTGATGGCTTAATTAATCCCGCTACTTTGGCAGCTTCGCGCTTTCCTATTCCTTCTCCTGACTTTTACCGAATTTGGAACAATCACGGCTTTCCTCTACATCACCTTCGGCATCCTTTCGCCTTTC
>DAOTZM010000324.1:0-19147 GCA_034434035.1 Anaerolineales bacterium | reverse complement strand
ATGGAAGTGCCGGGGACGCGCCACGAATAAATAAAGAAACCCTGTCTTCAGGGCTTCTTTTGGGCTTCCTTTTGTATGATTCGGGAAATTTCCAGTAACACTCCCTCAAGCGTTGGCTCTGCGCTGGGTTCGATTTGCATGGGCGCATGCTTGTGATGCGGAAAAGTGGCCACTTCCGGATGATGCGGGGCATTATCGTACCGAAAAACCAACCCCTGCCCTGCGTCCAGGCACTGATAGCGGTACTTCAGCTTCCGGCCAACTTCGGCGTCCATCACCTCGGTGAAATGCAATGAATAGCCGTGTTCAAAGCTGACAATTCCCGCAGCGTAACCCTGGTAAATGTTGTAGAGCTTTTTAGTCAGCGTATACGACTGGATGATTGGGAAATCCCGCAGGAGCTTTTCCAGGGCATCGAAATAGCCCTCGATCATCCTTCCAACCCCTGCAAGCGCTTTTCATTACTGGATAACATCTCAACCAAACCGGCCCAAACCATAAAATCTTCATCATCGCCCATTTCACCGCGCTCATAACGCTGGTAGAACACTTCGCTGGATAAGCCGTATTTCTGTTCAAAGGTCTGTAAATCCACGCGCAAATTCAGGAGCGCGCGTTTCGTTTCGGCAACCTGGTAAGCGATAATCCCTTCGGCAAAGGCTTCTTCGTTCTTCGAAAATTCCAAGATTTTTTTCAATCGCCTGGCCGTCTTAGGTTGGATATTTAGGTTTAGATGCAGCATGAACCACCTTCCTGAACAAAGTTCATAAGTCCACCGCCTCCGCCAGAACCCGTTCCCGAATCCGTTTGCGCAACCCTTTTTCGGTGACCACATCCACCTCGGTTCCAAGCAGGGAGCGCACTTCATAGAGAAACCCTCCCAGGTCGAGCAAACTGCGGTCGGGAGCCAATTCCACCAGGAAATCGACATCGCTGTGCTCATCATCCGTTCCACGCGCCACCGAGCCAAAGACCCGCACCCGCCTGACCCCATAATGGGCGGCGGTTTGCAAAATTTGCTCGCGCTTGGAACGTAAAACGAACTGCATTTTTACCATGCTCAAATTTTATCACGCTCCGACGAACGCCAGTGAACTCAATGCAGGATGAACGGACGGTCGGTGGTTATGGCTGCCCCGTCTGGTTCTGACGGGGTTGCCCCCTAACAGGCTTGCGTTTAGAGTTCAATTTAGTTAAAACCTTTTGGACACGGACACTTGCGCCTGCGCCGTAAGTGCAGGTGTTACGCGGATTATACAGAATCTCACGGATTTTTCTTGAAAAATCCGCGCGCCCCCTACGGGGGCAGTCCGTCGAATCCGTGAAACTTGTACTGAGCCTGTCGAAGTATCCGTGTACAGGTTTTGGGTTTTTCACGCCAAATCAGCCGTATGTTTTGTCTTTCAGGGCGAATCAAAATGAACTCTAAACTCAAGTTACTGATTACTGCTCACTGGAATTACGGGCAAAGAATCGGGCGCGGCTGGACGGGGAAGCCAAACGCCTCAGTCACGGGCGCGCCGTCCCATTCGGGCGGGATGGGCAGCTTGAGCGCCCAGGCAACGGTGGCGGCGGTGTCGGTCGTCTGGATTTGCGAAACCAGTTCGCCAGGGCGGACGCCGGGGCCGGAGAGTATCCAAGGGATGGTCATATCAAGCGGGTTGCGCGAACCGTGCGTCTGGTCGTGCCCGCCATGGTCGGCAGTAACGATGATAATGGTTTCCTCCCGGATGCCGCGCTCGTCGAGGGCTGCCAGCAGTTTCCCCAGGGCCTCGTCGCCGCGCCGCGCCACGCTGAGCTGCTCCCACGAGAGCCAGCCGTGTTCGTGTCCCATGAAGTCGATGGTGGGGAAATGGACGAACATCAGGCCGAAATCTGCCGGGAAGTTTTCCAAAATCCAATCGACAATCACCAGGTCGCGGTCGTTGATATATTGATAGACATCCAGGCTGCCCGGTTCGGTCAATTGGATAAGTTTCTGCTTGCCGACCACCATGACCGTCTTCAGCCCGGCGGCGTGGGCCAGGTCGAAAATATCAACGCCCTGGGCGGAGCCTTGCGCCGGGTCGTAGTCGTTCCAATCGACTCCGTGCTTTTGGGGACACATCCCCATCAGCATGGAGGCGTGCCCGGGCAGGGTGGCGCTGGGGAAGGTGGTTTGGGCAGTGAGCGAATACGCGCCGGCCTGCATGAGCGCCAGCAGGTTGGGCATGGGAGCCAGTTCGATGGTATCCGGGCGCAGGCCGTCGTAACTGACAATCAGCGCGCGCCGGATGAGCGGCATGGGCGTCAGGCTGGGGAGGGGCGCGCGGGTCGGTTCGGGAGCCCAGATCGGGCGCGGGGTGGCCGAAGGGGTGAACGTGGCCGTCGGCGCGCGCGTTTGGGCAGGCGGAGGCGGGGTCCCTGTCGGCGGGGGAACTGCCGCGATAACGGGAGACAGGCACGAGACCAGCCAAAACGAGAGAAGGATAAGGCCAGCGGCCTGCCCGGGGCGGGGGGAGAATCTCACCATAAGAACGAGTCAATCCTTTTCCCGCTGATTTTCCTTTTGAAAGGCCCGCCATTTCTTCCAAAAGCGCCAGAGCGGCAGGCCGAACAAGAGCAGGAACAATAACGCGAGGATGAATAATTCGCCCCAGCCAATCGCAATCACGGGACGGCAGGCCAGGGCCGGGAGGGTCAGCAGGAGCAATGCCAGGCGGAGGGGATTCATCGTGCCGCTATTGTACTTCAGTTGCCAGGCGCGGGGTTGCATCAGGCTGTATAATACTTAACGTACAATTTTTGCGAGGTGATTATGGCAATTGACCGCTTTGGCAGGAATATTCATTACCTGCGCATTTCCCTGACCGACCACTGCAATTTACGCTGTATCTACTGTATGCCGGAAGACCAAACCTTCAGGCCGAATGCAGACTTGCTGCAAGATGACGAAATCCTGCGGCTGGTGCGCCTGTTTTCCAGCCTGGGGTTCGATAAAATCCGGCTGACGGGCGGCGAGCCGACCGTGCGGGCGCATGTCGTCGAACTGGTGCGCGCGATTGCTTCTACGCCCGGTATCCGCTCGCTTTCGATGACGACCAACGGGATTTTGCTCTCGAAACTGGCGAGGCCGCTCAAGGAGGCCGGGCTGCAACGGGTGAACGTGTCCATCGACACCCTCGACCCCGATAAGTTCCGCCGTTTAACGCGCTGGGGCAAACTGGAGCAGGTTTGGGAGGGCATCCTGGCTGCCGAAGCAGCCGGGCTGACGCCGGTCAAACTGAACGGGGTGGTGGTGAAGGGCCACAACGAAGATGACGTGATCGACCTGGCTGCGCTGACCCTCGACCGCCCCTGGCAAATGCGCTTTATCGAGATGATGCCCTTCGCCGGCGTGACCGATGTCCAGACCGGGCAGGTGGTCACTGCCGCGCAAATTCAGGCCAAAATCGAATCGGAATTTGGTCCGTTGGAAGCCAGCGGCCAATACGACGGCGAGGCGCGCATCCATCGCATTCGCGGGGCGAAGGGCGAGTTGGGTTTCATTTCCTCGGTGACAGTCCCGTTCTGCTCGGCCTGCACCCGCGCCCGTCTCACCGCCGATGGCGTGCTGCGGATGTGCCTGCTGCGCGAGAAGGAACTCGACCTGCTAACCCCCCTGCGCGACGGCGCAAGTGATGAAGAGTTGCGCCGCATCATCCTGGGCGGCGTCTGGGACAAACCCTGGGGACACGGGTTGGATGAAGGCATCATCCCGCTCAACCGGGTGATGAACCAGATTGGCGGGTAAGACAGGTCTCCGACCTGTCAGCCACAATGCAGACAAGGAACCAGAACGGATAAATACTTCAAACATTCGTTCTAATATCTTGCCCAAAACGCGAAACGGCGTTAAGATTCAAGCATGCCAACCTTCGACCTCTCCAACTGCCGCTTTGCCTTCCTTGACCTGGAAACAACCGGTCTTTCGCCCTGGTTCGGCGACCGCATCTGTGAAGTGGGAATCGTGCTGACCGAGGGCAAACGCATCAAAGAGACCTTTCAGACGCTGGTCAACCCGCAGCGCCCGCTCTCGCCCGGCGCGGCCAGCGCCAATGGTTTGAACGATGAAATGCTCATCGGCGCGCCGCATTTTTCGGGGATTGCCCCAAACATCCGGGCCTTGTTGAAAGATTCGGTGGTCGTCTGTCACAATGCCCAGTTCGACCTGCAATTCCTGGACAGTGAATTCCGCCGCCTGGGCTGGCAGCTCGAAATCCCCAACTTAATCGACACCCTGCATATTGTCCGCGAGCATTTCGAGTTCCGTTCCAACACCCTCACCAACATTGCCGCCGAGTTTGGCATCCAAAACCCCGAAGCGCACCGCGCCCTGGCCGACGCGCTGACCGATAAAAGCGTCTTTTTCGCCCTGATGGAGTCGCTCAAATCGATTGGCAAGACGCTGGATGATTTTATCGGCCTGTACAGTTCCCCGGCCTGGCCGAATGACGGAATCCGCCTGCCGGTCGAATGGAATGAGGCCATTTTTAGCGGCAAGCGCATCAAAATCACCTACGCCGATAAAAACGGAGAGCGAACGGTGCGCACCATTACCCCCCGGCAGGTGATTGGTCTCTCCGATTACATCTACCTGCAAGCCTGGTGCCACCTGCGCAACGACGAGCGCAGTTTCCGGCTCGACCGGGTGCTGGAGATGCAGGTGGAAGCGTGAGGCTCGGAAATGCCAACCGAACAGGAAGTCTACAATACCCACGCCGGCCAGTACGAACGCCTGATTCGGCGCGAGGATTGGCAAAATAACATCGGAAAGGCCATCGAGCGGATTCGAATCCCCGATGGGCTCGACATCCTCGACCTGGGAGCGGGAACCGGGCGGCTGACTCGCCTGCTGGCCGCGCGTTCCGCTTCGCTCACCGCCTGCGACGCCTCAGCCCACATGCTGGCGCTGGCTGAATCCTTTTTGCGCCAGTCCGGGCATTCCCACTGGCGAACGGCAGTTGCCGACCATCGCCAAATCCCATTCCCGGATGCCAGGTTCGACCTGGTCGTTTCGGGCTGGAGTTTTTGCTACCTGGCAGTTTGGGGCGGCGCGGATTGGCAATCCGCCCTCGACGATGGATTGCGCGAAATCAACCGCATCCTGCGCCCCGGCGGGACCTTCCTCCTGTTCGAGACGCTTGGCACCGGGCAGGAATCTCCCCACGCGCCGGAACACCTGGCCGGGTATTACGCCTGGCTGGCCGAAAAGGGCTTCCAATCGGCCTGGATTCGCACCGATTACAAGTTCGAATCGCTGGAAGAGGCCGTCGAACTGGCAACCTTTTTCTTTGGGGATGAAATGGGCGAGAAGGCGCAGGCGAACAACTGGCAGGTTCTGCCCGAATGCACCGGGGCGTGGTGGAGGATAAAAACCTGACAAGTGTCATACCAATAACAGATTTTTTGTCGGTTGCGGAAATGGGGAAATGGGATTAAGATAATGATGCGATGCTGACTCTTATGGAAATATCCTTCCTTCCCGGCATCCTTATGCCATAACATCAGGCCAGCCTGACAGGTCAAACATACCTGCCAGGCTTTTTTTATCCCTTAACGCCATTGTCCATATTTCCAAACCCTACCTAAAGGAGTAAGAATGCAGACACCCTGGGAATACCGATATGCCCACCGCACGAAAAAAATGGGAAGTTCGGTCATCCGCGAGCTGCTGAAACTGACAGAGCAGCCCGACATCATCTCGTTTGGCGGCGGCCTGCCCGCCCCCGAGGTTTTTCCGGTCAAGGAATTCAAAGAAGCCTGCAATATCGTCCTTGAAACGATGGGAGCGCAGGCCCTGCAATACGGCACAACCGAGGGCTATACCCCGCTGCGGGAGATGATTGCCCGCCACACGGGGCGCTATGGCATCAAAGTCGAGGCCGGCAACATCGCCATCACTTCTGGATCACAGCAGGCGCTCGATTTTATCGGCCGCCTGTTCTTGAACCGGGGCGATTATATCGTGGTCGAATCGCCCACCTACCTGGGCGCGCTCCAGGCCTGGAACGCCTACGGCGCACAATATATCTCCGTGCCGTCCGACGAAAACGGCATGATTGTCGATGAGTTGGAAAAAGCCCTGCGCATCGGGCCGAAGTTCATCTACGTCCTGCCCAATTTCCAGAACCCGAGCGGCTCGACCATGTCGCTGGAACGCCGCCAGAAACTGGTGGAAATCGCCGACCATTACGGCGTGCCGATTATCGAGGACGACCCCTACGGCCAACTGCGCTTCGAGGGCGAACACCTGCCTTCGGTAGCTCTGCTCGACAGCCAGTACCGCAAGGATAACGGCACTTATACCGGCAACGTCATCTACTTAAGCACCTTCTCCAAACTCCTGGCGCCCGGCCTGCGCCTGGCCTGGGTCATCGCTCCCGAACAAGTGATACGCAAAATCGTAATGACCAAACAGGCCGCCGACCTGCACACCGCCACCTTCAACCAGATTGTGGCCCACGAGGTCGCCAAGGGCGGCTTCCTCGATGAGCATGTCAAGGTCATTCGCGCAACCTACAAAGAACGCCGCGATGTAATGCTCGAAACGATGGACGAAATCTTCCCGCGCGAGGTGCGCTGGACCACGCCGCAAGGCGGCATGTTCCTGTGGGGCATCCTGCCCGAGTACATGGACGCCGCCGAACTCCTGAAAAAGGCCATCGATAAGAAAGTCGCCTTCGTTCCCGGCGCGGCCTTCCACCCCACCGGCGGCGGGAACAATACCATGCGGATTAACTTCTCTTACTCCAAGCCCGATGTCATCCGCGAGGGTATCACCCGCCTGGGCCTGCTACTGCGCGATGAAGTGGCGAAGAATGCCAGGCAAAAGCATTTGTACGATTGAGTTCGATGGCAGGCTGTCGATACAGACCATAGACGACAGACCATAGACATCGGCCGCGTTCCCAAAGGAGCGTGGCCGATGTCGTTTCAGCTGCTATTGTCTGTCCGCTGTCCGTCGTCTATCGCCCGTTACTCATTTTTTCACATACGGTACATATTACGGTCAGCAGGTGAATATCGCCCACGCCGCCGCCCGCATCCGAGATGACCGAGAGCAGGCGGGCCAGTTGTCCCAGCGTTTGTTCGTTGCGCACGCGCGCTGTGCGGCTGATTTTTGGGTGCAGCGGCATTACTTCCTCCCTGCAAGTATATCCAGCAACTGCGCATGTTCGGTAATGACCGGGCAGTCGGGAGTCTCGAACAACTGATGCCGGTCGAACAGCACTGGCAGCAGCCCGGCCCGGCGCGCGCCGACCACATCGGCAAAATAGTTATCGCCCACGTACATCGATTCTGAGGGGGAAAACCCGGCTTTATTGAGCATGAAGTGGAAGACTTCCGGATTGGGCTTGCGGATTCCGGCCTGCCCGGCATAGACCACCAGGTCGAACAGTTC
Organism: Anaerolineales bacterium; assembly: GCA_034434035.1. GTDB lineage: Bacteria > Chloroflexota > Anaerolineae > Anaerolineales > Villigracilaceae > UBA5195. The sequence goes on along the minus strand of DAOTZM010000324.1, from coordinate 11,724 downwards.
GCCCAGGCCGCGTTCGTCCAGGTAGTCGTTATATGGCTCGAAGCGGTTGGACATCACGCCGAGAAAGAATCCGTCTTTGCGCAGCGTCCGCAGGGTCGCGTGGACATCCTCGAAGATGATGTCTTGCGGTTTGAAGCGTTCACCCATGTAGGCGTTCAGCTGCGGGGCCAGTTCGCGCGCCTGTTCGGGCGATGCGCCCAGGGCCTGCAACTGGCGGGAGCAGTAACTCAGCCAGAAAGCCCGGCTGTCGTCGTGAAATGTTTCGCGGTCGCTGATGAGTTCGGGCGATTCGGCGAAATAGCGGTGTTCCCAGATGGCAGCGCGGCGAACAGTCTCGGCGCTGGTCTCCAGCCCAAGCGCGGCGGCCTGCTGCGCGAAGGCATCGCGTCCCAGGGGGACGCTGGTGCGCAGGGTGCCATCCAGGTCATAAAAAATGGCTCGAATTCCGTTGGGTGGGGGCATACGTCTCCCATTCCTATAAGCGAACTCCCCGCCAGGCGGCGGGGATGGTTTTTCAATCGGCTGTTTCCTGTTGCGGCGCGAGGGGTGGTTCGGTCTTTGGCTCGCCGGCCAGGATGGATGGCCCGCGCAGGCGGTCTTCTTCCACCTTGCGAATGCCGTTGCGCACCTGGGTCAGCAGGCGGCTGACTTCTTCCTCCAGCGACTGGAGGGAATTGACGACGTAAGCATCGGCGTCGCGGCGGGTGGCGGCGGCGTCTTCGCGCGCCTGGTTGACAATCTGGCTGGCGCGGGTTTGGGCGCTCTTGACGATGGCCTCGCGCTCCACAATCTGCTCGGCCTTCTCTTTGGCGAGGGTTACGATGCGGCTGGCCTCTTCTTGCGCCTGGGCGACCATACGGTCTCGCTGCGCCACCAACTGCTGGGCTTTTTTGACTTCTTCCGGAATGGTAACGCGCAACTGGTCGATGATATCCAGCATTTTATCTTCATCCACAACCACGTTGCGGGTGAATGGCACGGCGCGGGCTTCGTTGAATAGTTCTTCGAGACGGTCGACAAGGTGCAGGATGTCCATAAATACCTCTTACGTATCGGCGTAATACGTAAACCGAAACTTAATGCGTTAACAATTCTAGCATATTATTGATTTTCGGGAAGAACAGGCGGCATGGTTCTCTGGTCATTTCCCTGCCGATTCCATTGCGAAATCGCAGATTGGGCGCAACGGACAGCCTGGGCAGTTTGGCTTGCGGGCCTGGCAAACCTCGCGCCCCAGGCGGATGATGTTCAGGTGGGCGGCGTAATAGGTTTCGGGCGGCAGGAGCGATTCCATGTGCGGGTGGGCGTCTTCCACCGACATTTTTTCCGGGCGCAGCCCCAGCCGACCACTGACGCGATAGACGTGCGTATCGACCGGGAAGGCCGGCCGGTTGAGGGAGAAACACAGCACGATGGCAGCGGTTTTCGGCCCCACGCCGTTGAATTTCATCAGCCAGGCGCGGGCTTCTTCGAGCGGCAAGTCGTTTAGGAAGGATAAATCGAGATTGCCCCGTTCCCGGGTGATTTCCCTTAAAACCTGCTGGATGCGCGGCCCTTTTTGGTTTGCCAGCCCCGCCACACGCACCGATTCCACCACTTCAGCCGGGTCCGCATCCCGCACCGCTTCCCAGGTTGGGAAGCGTCCGCGCAGGGCGTCGAAGGCCTTATCACGGTTGATATCGTTGGTGTTCTGCGAGAGGATGGTCGAAACCAGTTCGTCGAGGGCGGGCAGCGGGTTACGCCAGATGGGTTCGCCATAGAAGGCAAGCAGGGCCTGGTGAACGGCGAGGGCTTTGGCAGATAAATCCATGAGTCTCCATCTGCAGCGCGGAATGAATTCCGCGTTACAGCGTTGGGCGGCTTTCGCCGATGTGAAGTTTGCGATAGTTGTAGAGTTGCTTTACGGGGCCATAATCTGCCAGCGAGACCAGTTGGGCGTCATCCAACGCGCCGAGAGTCTTCAGAATCGACAGGGCCACCCCGGTACGGGCGCGGTCGTTGGTGTCGCCGTCGCTGATTTTGATGGCGATGCCGATGCCGGGTGAATCGGGAGAGAGGACACCGGGCAGCACTCCGACTGCCTGGCAGCCTTCCGCGCCGCCCTTGGCCGCGATTTTGCCCGCCCCCACCTGCATCAGCCGGGTATCGAATCGGTCGGGCCCGGCCACCATCTGCGGATGCGCCATCATGGCCGAGGTAATGACCCGGCAGGCGGCGGCCCGCTTTGGCTCCAGGGCGAACGGGTCGCACAGGCGGGCGAAGCCGTAGGCCGCGTTGTAGAGCGGGATGGCAAAATTCGGCGCGGAACAGCCGTCGATTCCCAGTTCCACCTCCCCCACCGGGATGCCGCACATCTCCGCGAAGGTTTGCAGGATGCTTTCCTGGACGGGATGGTCGAAATCGAGATAGTTTGCGGTCGGCAGGCCGCGCAGGCGGGCGTGCGCCAACATGCCGGTATGCTTGCCAGAGCAATTGTGACGATAGGGCGAGGTCTGTTCGCCGCGCAGCAGCATGGCGTCGCGGGTGGGCTGGTGCATCGGGTCGTGCATTCCGCACAACAGGTCCTCGGCGCCGACCCCGATTTTGGACTGCATGGCCTGGATGGTTTCGACATGCTCGTCGGTGCCGGAGTGCGAGGCGCACATCAGGGCAATTTCTTTGGGGGTGAAGCCAAACTGCTCGTGTCCGCCGCGTTCGATGAAGGGCAGGGTCTGGAAGGGCTTGGCGCTGGAGCGCAGGAACGTGACCAGGTTCGGGTCGCCCGCCGAAGCAAGCAGGTTCCCATGCGAATCGACCACCGCAAACGCGCCAAAATGGATGGATTCGACAATTCCGCCGCGCGTCAGTTCAAAGACGGGTTGGTAGGAGCGGCTCAGGTTATTCATCCAAAAAATCCGGGGAGTCTGAGGAAAGGTAGTAACGGACGTAATACTGGCGCAAACCGTAGGCCAACCGCTGGGCGTACTGCTTTTGGCGGTGCGATGGCGCTTTTAATCCCGTGATTAATGGCCCTACCAGGCTTTCCACCGCATCCGGCCCGGCGTGCCGCTTCGCCAGGGATTCCAGGCCGTCGTGAATTTTCGCCAGTTGGTCGGATTGGGCCTGCGCCGTTGCATAAGGCACAACGCCGCCGCGCCCGCTGACGATGGTATAGTTTTTGTAGTCCGTCATCAAAACCTTGAGCGATTCCAGCCATTCGGGCAGCCTGGCCTGCGCCAGGAAGGGCGGCTGGTTCTTCAGCACCAGGTCGCCGACGAAGACGATGCCCGCCTCGGGCAGGATGGCCCATGAAGCCCCGATGCCTGGGCCGGCATGGCTTTCGAGGAGTACCGGGAAATTGCTCCACTCGATGGACATGCGGGCGGTAAACGAGATTTCGGGCGGCGCCCAGCGGATGCTGCCCAGCCCGGCCACCGATTCCCAATCCGCGCCGGTTTCATCGCCCTGGGCCTTGAAGGTGTTGGGACGGTTGCGGAAGGCGCGGGCGGTGCTTTCGTGGGCCACGATGGTGCAATCCATCGAGCGCGCGCCCAGCGTCCGGTCGGGATGCGCGTCAAGGTTGACGAGCAGGCGTTCCACGCCGCTGTTCAGGCCGAGCAGGGCAGCGCGCCACGAGCGCCCGTCTTCGGGCGAGGGCGGCGCATCGATTTGAATCAGGCCGTGCGGCAGGGCAATCGCGCCCAACGTCACGCCGGGATATTGCTCTTCGATAAAAACCTGTGGGGCAAGGGTCTGCATAGGTCTCCTGTTGAAAAATATTATTGCAGGGCAAGATACTATCTTGCCCTATGCCATTGGCAGGGTAAAGACGAATTTTGCGCCGTGTTCGGGGGCGTCTTCGACCCAGATTTTGCCGCCATGCCCACGCACGGCCAGTTTGCAAAAGGCCAGCCCCACGCCCAGGCCGCGCGCGCCGGTTTTGTTTTTCAGGCGGGTGAATTTGTCGAAGATGCGCTCGCGGTCGATTTCGGGGATGCCGGGGCCGTTATCTTGCACATAAACCTGCATGAAATCCCCGTCGGCTGCCGGCTCGGCGCCGATAACGATACGCCCGTTGACGGGGGTGTACTTGGCGGCGTTCTCGACCAGGTTGATGAGGACGCGGCGAATCATGTCTATATCGACATGCAGTTCATGTAGGTTGGCATCCAGCCTGATTTCGACGCTCTGGCTGCGGCCATCCAGCGCGGGGCGGGCGGTTTCCAGCACTTCCTCAATCAACAATTCCAGGGAGATGGCCTGGCGCTCGGTGACGGGCTGGTTTTGTTCCAGGCGGTTCAAGTCGAGCAGGGAATTAATCAAGCGTTCGATGCGCGCGATGGAATGGCGGGCAATCTTCAGGAAAGGCGCTGCGGCTTCTTTCTCTGCCTCAGGGATGCTCGCGCCGAGCATTTCCACGCTCGAAAGGATATTGCCCAGCGGTGAGCGCAGGTCGTGGTAAATCATGGCTGCCAGGTCCTCGCGCAGGGCATCCAGGTCTTTGCGCTCGCGGATGTCGCGCATAATCCATTGGAAGGCATCCTGCCCGTCGAATGTCACCTTGCGGACATGTACGCCCACCGGGTAGGTCGTTCCCTGCTGGCTGTACAGTATGGACTCGTAATGCAGTGTGACATCGCCGATTTTCTCGAACGACGCGCCGGTTTTTTCGAAGTTGATGTCGTGCATTTGCCCAATCAAGAAACGCTGCAAATCCTCAATCGGGTGGCCGGAAAAACGCGACGCCTGGCGGTTGGCCTCCAGGATTTTCCCCTCGAGGCCGGTGATGACAATCGGGTCGATGCTGTCGTCGAACAAGTCGCGGTAGCGTTTGCGGGCCAGGTCGAGGCGCTGGAACAGTTCCCCGTTTTGGATGGCGGTTCCGGCCAGCGAGCCCAGGCCGGTCAGCACGAGCAGGGAATCGGGGTCGAACATCTTGTTGACGGGGTTGAAGGCTTCGATGACGCCGATGACTTTTCCCTGGAAATGGATGGGAGCGCAGGCCAGGGCGCGCACATGCACGCCGGGAATTTTTTCCGCGCCGGAAAGCAGGGTGTCTGAAACCACCGCCGGGATGACCACCCCTCGCGCCTCCCTTGCCACCAGGCCGGCAATTCCATCGCCCATTTTGACGCGCCGCAGGATGAGTCCCTCGCTGCGCAGGCCGCTGGCCGCGCGAAAGACAACTTCCTCCCCGTCGAGCAACGCCAGGGCGGCAATTTCCACCTGGAGGGCCTGCTTGACCTGGGACAGGATGTCCGCGAAGATGTCCTCCATGCGCACCGACATGCTCAGGTTGGCGGCGCCTTCGGCCAGCACGGTCATTACCCGCGCCTGGCGCTGGCTTTCGGAGAACAGGCGGGCGTTCAGCACGGCAATCCCGGCCTGGTCGGCGATGGCCTGCACTAGTTCGAGATGTTCTTCGCTATAGGCTTTGGGAACCGCGTGGACGATGGTCAGCACGCCGACCACCTTCTCGCGCGCCATGAGCGGGGCGCAGATGGCCGATTTGGCCCCTGAGCGGTCGATGGCGTCATCCTCGCGGCGCAGCCAGCGCTCGTCTTTGCTGGTATCGGGAACCAGGACCGCCTGGCGTTTGCGCGCCACCCACCCGGCCAGGCCGCGCTCGACCGTGTCGCGCAGTTGCAGGGTGGTGCTTTCGCGCAGTTGGTTGCCGTAGGCAATGGCCGAGTCGACGGCGCGGCCATTGTCGTCCATCACGATAATGGTGCCGCGTTCGCCGCCCACGTTGCTGAGGGCCGCGAACAGGACGCGCGTCAGGACGGTGTGCAAATCGAGCGCCGAGGCAAATTCCCGGCTCACTTTGTAGAGCAACTCCAATACCGCGCGCTGGTCCTGGGACATAAAGCCATTTCTCCAAAAAGGGAACGCCTGGAGGTCAAATCAACCGCTTTTTCTGTTGCGGTATGAATTCCGCATTACGAGTATAGCACAAGCGGCGTTTTTTCCAAAAAACAGGCGGGATGCGTGTAAGTTTGCCGCTGGAGCGCGATTGACAGTCAGGACGCCGGATGTTGTATAATTAGCATGGATGTAAAACGGAGTTACCCATGTTAGCGCAATCAGCCCTGAAATATGACTTGAAAGTACAAAAAAACGGGCAGGTGGAAATTAATGTTCCCTTCCCGCCCGGAGAGCATGTGACTGTATTTGTCATTCGCGCAGGTGATGTGTTCGATGACTTGATGAACGCAGCTTTCTAACAACTTTTATAATCAAAATACCTGGTTCTGGCAGAATTTGTGGTTTCTGAAATCTGCTATGGAAAAAGGTTCACGCAAAGCCGCAAAGCCGCAAAGCCGCAAAGGCGCAAAAAAAGGTCGAAAACCTGGCGTTCTTGGCGACTTTGCGAGGGAAAACCAGCAAAACCACAAAGGACAGCAGAATCAGCAAAATACAGCAGATATTGTCGTGGTTGCCATGACATCCAATCTGGCTGAAGCGCCTTATAGTTTTCCGATTACATCGGATGACTTGGAGCGAGGAACGCTCAATCATCCCGGCAAAGTTCGCGTTGAAAAAATTTATACACTTTCCCAAAGCATCATTAGATATTATCGGCAATAAAAACTTGGACGCGGACGAGAACAGACGAGAACGGATTTTAAGATTTTTCTCCGCGTATTCGGCTCTTGTCCGCGTCCCAAAAATGGCGTTGACCAATTACCAATAAATCTATTGTCAAAACATTTGGCCGGGTTAATCAGGCAACACTGTCAAGAATTCAGCAAGAATTGTCGTCCTTGGTGAGCAAACAGTAGTTGCGAAACACCCAATCACCCTATTTACGGTAATCCATGCCCACCCTGCGCGTCCCGACCCTGCTCAAATATTACCTCAACGGCCAGACCGAAGTGACCGTCAGCGGCCAGACCGTCGCCGAAACGCTGGCCGACCTGACGCTTCACTACCCGGCCATTCAGCCGCATTTGTTCGAAAGCAGCGGCAAAGTGCGCCGCCATATCAACCTGTTCGTGAACGCCGATAACATCCGCGATTTGAACGGGCTGGAGACAGTGGTCGGGGAAAAGGATGTGGTCAAAATCCTGCCCTCGGTAACGGGCGGATAGGGGAATGGATTATGAAGCGGAAAAGCGGATTCGACAACGCATGAAGCGGAGAAACGGACACTGATAACTGATCACTGGATACTGACTATGGAACTCACCCGCGATGAAATCCTGCGCTACTCGCGCCACCTGCTCATCCCCGAAGTGGGGTTGGAAGGGCAGCAAAAACTCAAAGCATCCTCCGCGCTGGTCATCGGCACGGGCGGACTCGGTTCGCCGGTATCGCTGTATTTGGCGGCGGCCGGCGTCGGGCGGATTGGGCTGGTCGATTACGACGTGGTCGATTCGACCAATCTCCAACGGCAGGTGGTTCACGGCACATCCACCGTTGGCAAGTTGAAGGTCGAAAGCGCGCGCGCCCGCCTGCTGGATTTGAACCCGATGATTCAGGTGGACGCTTACAACGTGCCGTTCACCTCGGCCAACGCGCTGGAGATTGCCGCCCCCTACGACATCATCATAGACGGCACCGACAACTTCCCCACCCGCTACCTGAGCAACGATGTGGCCGTCTTCCTGGGCAAGCCCAATGTCTACGGCTCCATTTTCCGCTTCGACGGGCAGGCCAGCGTCTTTTACGCCAAAGAAGGCCCGTGCTACCGCTGCCTGTTCCCCGAACCGCCCCCGCCCGGCATGGTTCCCACCTGCGCCGAGGGCGGCGTGCTGGGCATCCTGCCCGGCACCATCGGCAGCATCCAGGCCACCGAAGCCCTCAAACTGCTGCTCGGCATCGGCGATTCGCTCATCGGGCGGCTGCTGCTCTACAACGCGCTCGATATGTCGTTCGATTTTGTCAACCTGCGCAAAAACCCCAAATGCCGGGTCTGCGGGCCCAATGCGGATATCAAGGAATTAATCGACTACGAGGAGTTTTGCGGCGTCCCGGGCCATGACCACGAAACAGGCTCCGCCGGGGCCGATTGGGACATTTCCGCGCCGGAACTGGCCCGCCGTTTAAGTGAGAATCCCCCGCTGCTGCTGGATGTGCGCGAACCGCACGAGTTACAGATTTCAGCCCTGCCGGGCGCGCTCAACATCCCGCTCGGCACGCTGACCGCGCGCCTGTCAGAACTGGATTCGGCCCGCGAGATGGTCGTGCTGTGCAAAGCCGGGACGCGCTCGGCGCGCGCGCTCGAACTGCTGGTCAGCGCCGGCTTCAAGCGCGTCAAAAACCTGAAAGGCGGCATCAACGCCTGGGCGCGGGAAGTGGACCAAGACTTGCCGGTTTACTAAAACAGCCTGTCACTGTGAATCGCCGGGTCTCGATACGGACGCTAAAGAACGGCGTCCTACTCGACCAGCGGCGATTCATGGCTTTTACGCTTCGCGCCCCGTCAGGTACGTCGAAATCACCGTGTCATAATGCGCCGTCGATTGGAAGCCCTTGACGGCCAGCCGCTTGCGCATCTCGAACGGAATCTCCCCCTTTTGCAGCGCGTCCAATACGGAAGCATAATCCGCCGGGTCGCAGACCAGCGTGACCCGGGCGTGATTCTTGGCGGCGGCGCGAATCAGCGTCACCCCGCCGATGTCAATGTTCTCGATGACTTCATCATACGAAACACCCGCTTTCGCAATCGTCGCCTCGAAAGGGTAGAGATTGACGGCCGCCAGGTCGATATAATCCCAGCCGAGGTTAAGCAGTTCTTGATGGTCAGCCTGGGTTGGGCGCGCCAGCAGGCCGCCGTGAATGGCCGGGTGCAGGGTCTTGACCCGCCCGCCCAGGATTTCGGGCGAACCGGTGTAATCGGCCGCTTCGGTCACGGCCAGGCCGCTTTCGCGCAGCAATTTGGCCGTCCCGCCCGAAGCGAGCAGCCTCCAGCCGAGATTGGCAAGGCCTCGGGCAAATTCCACGAGGCCGGTTTTGTCGTGAACAGAGAGAATGGCAGCGGGCATGGGAAACTCCTGGTTTGGGAGCGGGCGGTGGATTTGGCGGGAAAATGCCAAAAGGCGAAGCCCCCGCCCGTGGATCACCTGGCATCTTATTAAGGCAACATCAACTCCTTAAGTTTTTCCGGCCTGGGCGCGCCGGTTTCGGCGTTCCAGCCGCGCGCCTTGTAATAGGCGGACATCATTTCCTCGAACGGGATAACGTAGCCCGCCGCGCCGCCGTCTTCGTAGGCGCGCAGGAGCGGTTGGGGCAGGGTGTCATCTGCGCGGGTCAGGCCAAGTTTCAGGTTGATGAGCCGCTTGATGTTCCAGGCGCGCTCGCCGCAGCGCATCAATTCGTCCAGCGTCCAGTCATAGCCGCAGGCAGCGTTGACCAAATCGACCATCGTTTCGGGCGGGACATTGGCAAACATGCACAGTACCAGCGCGTTGTTGACTGTGCGAAAATCCTGGTGGCGGGCCACGTTGGCGGCTTTTTCCGCGCCCGCGTGCCGGTCATAAAATTCCAGGCCCAGGCTGGTGTCCACCTGCCCAATATCGGCCAGGAAGTAATCGGATTGGTTGTGGCAGGCCCCGCGCGGCGAGGTGGCGTAAACAATCGCCATGCCCGAAGCCCCGCGCGGGTCGTGGTAAGCCACCTCCAGCCCGTTGACCTGCACCGCTTCATCGGGCGCGCCGAAGTGTTCGGCCAGTTTTTTCGCGCCTAAAGCGAGAACTTTGCCAAAGCCCTGGCCTTTGACCGCCAGGTGGATACATTGTTCGGCGGCCCCGGCATTGCCCCAGGCGAGTTCCAGCCCGCCCGTATCCTTTGTTCCGATAACACCGAGTTCGTACAAGCGAAAGGCCAGGCCAATCGTGCCGCTCATCGAAATCGTATCGACCCCGTAACGGTCGCACAATTCCCCGAGCCGGGTGGCGGTGACCGGACTGGTCAATCCCAAGTTTGGGCCGAACCCGACCAGGGTTTCGTACTCCGGCCCTTTGCGTTTCTCGCCGTCTTCGAGTTTGACCACCCGCCCGCACGCGATGACGCAGGCATGGCAGGCGGCTTTACCCGCCAGGATGGTCTCGGCCACGCTCGCCCCGGAGATGTTATCGGCCCCTTCGAGCGTCCCGGCGCTGAAATATTTCTTGGGCTGCTCGCCGAGGTAGTTGAAATAATCTGCCGCGCCGGCCGAACCGAGACTACTCAAGACGCTGGTCATGGCATCGGCTTTGAGCGCCAGGTTGGCCGCCGAGCGGCGCGGGGCGTACAATTCCGGGTCAAACACCGGGACTTTGCCCGTGCCTTTGACAGAAACCGCCTTGAGATTCTTGCTGCCCATCACCGCGCCGAGTCCCGTCCGCCCGGCCACGCGGCCATGGTCGCAGAGCAGCAGGGCGTAGGGAATTTGGGTTTCACCGGCAATGCCAATACCCAAAGTGCGTAATCCGGTTATCCCGTTTTCCTGTTTGAGGATGTCTTGAATTTCATACGTATCTTTTCCCCAGATAGAATCTGCCGGACGAATTTCGACTTGCGAATCCCGGATGAGCAAATAGACCGGTTTTTCGGCTTTCCCGGTTAACCAGATTCCATCCCAGCCGGCCATGCGCAGTTCCGGGCCGAAGAAGCCGCCGCAGTTCGATTCGGCCCACAGCCCGGTGGCGGGACTCTTGCCGCAGACGACGAATCGCCCCACCGTCGGCCCGGCTGTGCCGGAGAGCGGGCCGTTGAGTATCAGCAAGGGCGATTCTGGCGAAAGCGGGTCGAGTGCAGGGGTCAGCGAATCAAACAACAGGCGCGCCGCCAGCGAAGCGCCCCCCAAAAAATCCCGCTCGAATTCGGCGGGAATAGTAAAAGATTCGATTTTGCTGGTGGTGAGGTTGATTTTGAGTATCGGCTGCATGAGCCAGATTATACCAAGACAGGTCGGAGACCTGTCCTGCTACGCCGTCATCAGGTGGTCTATCGCTTCGGCCAGTTCGCGCAGGTTGCCGGCCCTGAGAATATGATCACAGAGCGGGGTAACTACCTGCCCTCACCCTGCCCCTCTCCCAAAGGGAGAGGAAAACGGATACAAAAAGCGGATTTTTATGCCGAAAACGACAATTTCGTCCGAGATTTCTCCCCTCTTCCACCGGGACGTGTGCCACGAAGTGGTAGAGGGGTTGGGGGTGAGGGAGGGTACGCAGTTACGAATAAGAAGTGTATTAGCGCGCTTGTCTGGAAATGGCAGGCAACAAAGGTGCAGGTTATAATTCCACAAACACTCGGCAGGAGCAAGCTCCTGCACTCCACAACTGGCAGGAAAAATGACAACCATTACCCGTGACGCCGTGCTTGCCGCGCTGGGCAAAGTACAGGAACCCGAACTGCATCAGGATTTGGTCTCGCTCGGCATGGTGCGCGACCTGGTCATCGACGGCAGCGCCGTCAGTTTTACCGTTATGCTCACCACCCCGGCCTGCCCGCTGCGAGGCCGAATTGAAAAGGAAGCCCGCGAAGCGGTGGAAGCCATCGGCGCGGGGCCGGTCACCGTCAAACTCGATTCGGATGTCCCCAACGATGGGCGCATGAGGGGGCTGGTGACGGCTCCCGTTAAAAACGCGATTGCGGTCGCTTCGGGCAAGGGCGGGGTCGGCAAATCGACCGTTTCCGTTAATTTGGCAGTGGCCCTGGCCCAGAGCGGGGCGCGCGTCGGCCTGATGGACGCCGACATCTACGGCCCCAACCTGCCCACCATGATGGGCGCGCCGCGCATGCCCAACCCGGTCGAAAACA
>DAOTZM010000323.1:0-21784 GCA_034434035.1 Anaerolineales bacterium | reverse complement strand
AGGTCATGAAAGTGCTCTCGGTGTCTTGTCGCGGGTTGCCCGCTTCGTCCCTTGCCGGCGACTACTACGGCCTCTGCTGACTTCTTGCTCCGCCTCTCGGCGTCGGGCTTTAACGGATGGCTACGCAAAGCTGAGAAGCGGATGTGGACAACGGATGAAGCGGAGAAATGGATTCGGGAACGGATGGCTGCGCAAAACGGAGAAACGGATATTTAATCGGCCAGCAGGCGGCGCAGGCTTCGCCGCGCGCGCTCAGCCGAGCGGTTGTCGGTCAGTTCCAGTTCCATGTCAACGCGGTGCAGGCCGGGGGCATAGTAGTCGGGGGTGGTTTGCGTGGCAAGGAAGCCGAACCGCGCGAAGAAGGTTTGGCTGTGCTGGCTGGTGTCGATGATGACGCGCGCGGCGGGATTTTCGCGGAAGATGACTTTCAATCGCTCCTGCAACAGGAAGGTTCCAATCCCCTGGCGGCGCAGGTCGCTGCGCACCATACCCCAGGCCAGCACGATTTTTCCGCTTTGCGGGTCAGCGCCGCAGCCGCCGCAAGCGATAACCAGTCCTTCGGCCTCGACCACGAAAAAGGGGCAGGGCAGCCGCTGGAGGAAGTTCTCGAAACCGGGGCGTTCGGCCGGGCCGAAGTATTTTGGGGTATTGCTGTCGAACAGGTCGAGGCAGCCGGCTTGGTCGGCGGGTGTGTAGGGGCGGAAGATGAATTCGGGTTTGTCCATCGAGTTCGATCCACTCATCGGCACGAATTTTTAGAGGTTCCCAAGGGTTGGCGCTTTATATAGCGTAGATTAGTGAAGATTGGTGGATAGAAATTTACCCGAGTTGTTCGAGCAGGGTTTTCATTTCGGTTTCTTCGTTTTTCTGGCGGTCGAAGTATTCGGTGATAAATTCGGAGCGGCGCAGGCGCAGGGCCATTGGGGCGACGGTGGTCAGGTCGGAGACCTGGACGGTTTCACGGCCATCGGCGGCGGCGTAGGCGCGGGCGGCCTCGAACCAGGTGATTTCGGCGCGCAGCGAGTCGACGCCCATTTTTTGAATCAGTGCGATGGCATGAGTGGCCAAATCATCAGGGAGTTGCGTCTGCCGCAGGGTTTTGCGCGCCGATTGCAGTTCTTCGCGGGCGAGCGCGATTTCATCGGCGTACAGGCCTATCATGGCGCGCGGGTTGGCGAGATAAGCCTGGACGCGCCGGTAGGCTTCGAGACGTTCCTCTGCGTTATCCAGCCCGCGCACGATGACGCGCAGCCCGAAGCGGTCTAGGATTTGCGGGCGCAGTTTGCCTTCTTCGGGGTTCATCGAGCCAATCAGCACGAAGCGCGCCCGGTAGGTAGCCGAGACCGGGCCGCGCCGCACGGTGTAGATGCCCTGGGCGGCGGCGTCGAGGATGGCGTCGATGATGTCGTCGCTGAGCAGGTTGATTTCGTCGATGTAGAGCAGGTTTTTATCGGCCTGGGCCAGGATGCCGCGCCGGATGCGCATCCGCTCGTGGACGGCGGCGCGCTCATCCAGGCCGCCGACCACGTCTTCGAGCCGGGCGTTGAGCGGCAGTTCGACCAGCCGCACCCGGTCGGGGGCGGTGAGCGGTTTGCCTTCGGCGTATTTTTCGGCGCATTCGGGGCAGACGGCGTCGAGGCCGCCGCTTTCGACATCCTCGGGCTGGCAGCCATAGTAACAGGTGGAGCGCTGAATCATCGGGAGCAGGTCGAGCAGCGAGCGGACCGCGGTGGTTTTGGCGGTGCCGCGCGGGCCAACCAGCAGGATGCCGCCGATGTTGGGGTTAATCAGCCCCAACATCAACGCCAGTTTCATCTCGTTTTGTCCGACAATTGCCAGGAAGGGAAAGGGCAGGGCCTCGGCGATGCCCGAATCGCCCATTTGCGCCAGGTCTTTGGCGACATCCTTGGCCGAGGCGAAATCGAGCAAATCTTTGAGTGATCTGAAGTGCCGGGTGGTCTGGCCGGTTTCGCCAACCGGGGTGGTGATTTCGGGGGAGGGTTTGAGGTTGGTCATGGGTTTACTTCTGCTCCAACCGTTGTTGCTGACGCCTTTTTCCGGCGTCCAGTTTTTCCTGCTCTTCGGGTGTTTCGGCAAAGACGGGCGGGACGGGGGCCGGGCTGCCGGATTCGTCGAGCGCGACATAGACGACGTAGGCGGTGTTGGTGTGCGTGCGCTCGCCAGTAATGGGATTCTCGGCTTCGACCAGAACCTCGGCTTCTATGGATGTGCGTCCGGTGTAAGTCACTTGCGCGGTGAGCGTAACCAATTCCCCGACCTTGATGGGCTGGCGGAAGGTCATGCGGTCCATGGCAACGGTCACGACGCGCTGGCGGGCGTGGCGCATACAGGCCAGCGCGCCACACTCATCGACCAGTTTCATAATCCAGCCGCCGTGCACGTTCCCCAGCGGGTTGGCGTGTTCGGGCTGCATGAGTTGCGCCAGGGTGACGTAGGAGGCGCGCATGGGTTTGGAAGCGAGGGAATCCATCGTCATTGAGCAATCCGAAAATCGTTTAGTCCATGTCGGGGCGGAATTCGCCCGAATCGAGGGTGTGCAAGAGTTCTGGTTGGTCTTGTAGTACGTCTATCATCTCGAACGGCACATCGCCCATCATTTTGGGGAGCGGGTTGCCGGATGGGATGCGAATCCGTTCCGGGCGGGCGGGCGGTTTGAGGCGCGGGCGCTCTTCCAGCGAGCGTTTGCGCAGGATGCGCGGGTCGTTGGTCAGGCTGCCGACGTAATATCCAAGCACGGAATAGACTTCGCGCTGCGGGGTGACGAAGCCAATCCACTCGCCCTGGCGGTTGAACAGGTGAGGGTAGACCAGGAAGGCGTCGGCATCGCCGCGGGAGGAAAAAATGGGGATGATTGTGTTTGCCATAGTTCAATTATATGCCTAAAGGCAACAAACGCTGTCAAGTGTCAGCAATGCTCAATATGAAAAGTTTAGTGAACGTCCCGAAGGTTTTTGGGTACAATTCGGGCGATTTTCGGAAACCGCTCGGCTGAGCGCTCGCGGCGAAGCCTTCGGGACGGTTTGAAACCAACTTGAGAAGAATTGGTCAAGCGTCAATGTCGTTATATGTCCAATAGCGGTTGACGAAATAATTCCATAGCATGACGATGCCAATGGCGAGGGCGAGGGTGGCGTTGTGGCTGATGAAGGTGTGGCTGGTTGCCAGCAGGTTGAGGGATGAATTTTCCAGGATGCGGTCGAGGACGGGTTCGCCAAGTTTCAGGATGGGGACGCGAATCACCAGGCCGATGGCGTTGACGATGGTAAACTGCACCAACTGCCCGACGACATGCTTGGTGCGCGATTCGGGATAGGTCCAGAAGCGGTTCCAGGTGAAGTTGCTGATGACGGCGCAAATGAAGGAGATGCTCCCGGCCAGCACCAGGGTGGTTTTGACCAGCCAGACCAGCAGGTTCATGACGCCGAAATCTATTAGCGCGCCCAGCGCGCCGACGATGGCAAACTTGATGAAACGTGTTCGTTCCAGCGGGTCTTTGAGTATCGCCGTCATTCCACCAGACCTAGTTTTTGTTTGAAGTATGGAATGGTGCGGCGAAGACCCTCCTCGAGGTTGAGTTTTGGCTCCCAACCCAAGATTTCGCGGGCGCGGGTGATGTCGGGGCGGCGGCGCTGCGGGTCGCGGGTGCTGCGGGCATCGGCTACGAATTCGATTCCGCCGGGGTTGCCTGTAATCCGGTTAATGGCTTCCGCAAATTGCAGGATGCTCATCTCGATTGGGTTGCCGATGTTGACCGGCATGTGTTCACTGGAGTAGAGCAGTTTGACGATGCCATCGATAAGATCATCTACATAGCAGAAGGAGCGGGTTTGCGAACCGTCTCCATAGACGGTCAGTGGTTTGCCCTGCAAGGCCAGTTTCAGCAGGTTGGGCAGGGCGCGGCCGTCGTCCAGGTCCATGCGCGGGCCGTAGGTGTTGAAGATTCGCACGATGCGGGTATCGACCCCGTGCTGGTGATGATACGCCAGGGCCAGGGCTTCGGCGAAGCGTTTGGCCTCGTCGTAGACGGCGCGCGGCCCGGCCGGGTCGACGTTGCCAGGGTAGGATTCCTTTTGTGGGTGTTCCAGCGGGTCGCCGTAGATTTCGCTGGTGGAGGCCAACAGGAAGCGGGCTTTGTTGGCTTTGGCCAATCCCAGCGAGTTGTGGGTGCCGAGCGCCCCGGCTTTCATGGTTTGGATGGGCAGGTTGAAGTAGGCCAGCGGCGACTGAGGGTTGGGGCTGGCGGGTGAGGCAAAATGCAGCACGGCATCCACTTTACCGGCGACGTAGATATAGTTGGAGACGTCATGTTTGTAGAAGGTGAAGTTGTCGTGGCCCATCAGGTGGGCGATATTTTCTATCGAACCGGTGATGAAATTATCCAATCCGACAACTTTGTGCCCCTCGACAAGCAGGCGGTCGCACAGATGCGAACCGAGAAAGCCGGCCGCGCCGGTGATGACAATGCGCATGATTCCTCCAGAGACTAAAATGGGATAATGGGATTATAAACACCCCAATTTTACCTGTTCTTTACAGTTTACTTCCAGTCGATGACCTGTATTAACCCATCGTCGGTCACCTGGGTTGCCTCGCCGGTGGCAGCGTCTATCATCCACAGGTTGCCTTTGTACAGCACCGCAACGAAATCTCCCTCTACGAAAGATGGCGCGGAGGGCGACCAGGCGGGCGCCTGTGGTTCGATCCCGGGCGAACCGGGACGGGGGAAGACGACCCGCCGGTTGGAGCCGTCCCGGTCCATCAATACCAATTGATAACCAGAGATGTCCGACTGCTGGGGCAGCATGGCCTGGAGATAGGCGACGTAGCAGGCTGTTTCCTCTCCTCGTTTGCTGGAGCGCGAGGCCGATGCGTAGGCAAACATCCCGCTTTGCTGCCTGATGCGCACCAGGGCATCCGAATCGAGTGAGAGCGCGCTCAGGTCGAAATTGGGCGACTCTTCGGGGTTGACCAGGCCGGGCGGCGGGGCGTGCGTGACGACGAATAGCGTGCGTCCATCAGCGCCCCAGCCCAGCGGGGGAATCAGCGCCCAGTCGGAGCGGGTCTGGAGCGGAGTGATGTCGAGCAGCGGGAGCAGCCGCTTCTCCCGGAAACTGACAATGCCCATCCCGTCGGGGCGGCTGTAGGCCAGCAGGCTGCCGGTCGGCGACCAGAAAAAGTCTGTTCCCCACCAACCGTAGATGCCGCCAGTGTTGGCCTCCACAATTTGCTCGCGGACGCCCAGGTTGCCGTTCGCGCCGAATTTCATGCGATACAGGTCGTTGTTGGCCTGCCAGCCGGGGGCGGCGGCGCGCGGCTCCACGGTGGAATAGAGGACGGTCAGCGATGCCAGCGGGTCGAAATCGGCAAAGTGGATGACGTTGGGCGTGCGCAGGTTGATGGGTTTGGCCTTGGGGTCGGTAATATCCAGCACCCAGAGTGTGTTGATTTCTTGTTCGGCAGGTTTGGCTGATTTGCGGGTGTAGAGCAGCCAGCGTTTGTCGGGAGAAAGGCGTAGGACGCGCCCGTCGAGCGGCGTTTGGGGGTCGTCGATGACCACCAGTGGAATCCGGTTGGAGGTCGAACCCTCCATCATCCAGGCGGCGCCGCCTGCTAAATAAACCAATTTCCCGGCGATGGGCAGCGGCGCGAAGGGCGAGCGGACGCCGACCATCATGATTTCGGGCAGGGCTGGTTCGAGGATGATGGGACGAGAAGGATTTTTACTGACCAGAATTTCATTTTCATAGTAATAACGGTAGGTGATTTCTTGTAATCCGTTTTTTCCGGGCTGAAGCAGGTAAGTTTCACCTTGCGGGAGCGATTCATTTCGCACCATCTGTCGCTCGAAGGCAATGATGGATTGTTCTGTCTTGAACTCCTCGCGCCCGCGCGTGATTTTTATGGACAGCCCATCGGTCAGGATGGTGTAGAGCGGAGGCTCGACCTTGTCCAGGCTGCCGACCTGCAACCCGGCGGCTTTGAGCGCGTCTGCAACGGTGCTTCCGATTGGAATCTGTACCGGGTAATTCTCCCCGTCTGCATTGAGGCTGGCTTGCAGGATAACATTGCCTTGCGAAACCTGCGGCGCGAGGCAGCCGCCCAGGAGCAAGGCAAGTACGGGGAGAATAAGAAAGCGGTGAAGACGCATTGCGGTATGATTCGCCAGTGTAAAGGTCCCGCGTTTTTTGCGGGAGGGTATAATCGGGCTTACTTTACCCGCCCCACCATTGCCATTGTGCCGTCGGCGATGGTGATACTTTCGAGCCGGAAGCCGATGGCCGCCGGGCCGAGCGCGCCGGTAAGGGCCTCTTGCGCCAGCGCGGTGATGGTTTTATTCAGACCTGCGGGCGCGGGCAGCGGGCCAAAGTCGGTCGAAACAACGGCGATGGCAGGCTGGCCGTTGGCATCGACGCTGGCCGAGATGACAATCCGCACGTTGACCTGGAAGGGGCCTTGGCTGGCTTTTCCGTAAACCTGGATTTGGCCGTCGCGCAGGTAGACCTGTGGGTCGGTGAGAAGCGGCGAGGGGTCTTCGGCGAGTTTGGCAGCCACCAGCGAGGTGAGCTGGCTTTCGGTGACGCTGATGGCCAGCGCGCCGCTCTGGGCTGCGGCAGTTTGGGCGGCCCGCACCTGTTCTGCCAGGCTGGCGGCGGATTCGGTCGAAACCGGGACGCGCGTTTCCGGGTAAGCAGGTCCTCCAGCCTGGATGCTGCAGGCCAGGGAAGCCAGGAGCAGGCTCAAGAGCGCAATCAAAACGGTAAAGTGGTTCTTTTTCATCGTTATCTCCGAATGTAATGCGACATTCATGTCGCAACCTGCCGTAGGAAAATCTGCGAGATAAATCTCGCAACACCTTGCCTTAAGCGGAGCAATTATAGCATGAGCGAATCCCAAAGTATTCCCGAACCCGGCCTGCCTGTCCTGCTGGAGGGCCTGTTATTCGTCGCCGCCGAGCCGGTCAGCCCGATGCAGTTGGCTGCCGCGCTCGAAGTGTCTGTCAGCGAGGTCGAAAAAGGCCTCGCTGAGTTGGAAGAACAACTCAGCAGCCGGGGCCTGCGCTTGCAGCGTCATGCCGGGCGGGTGCAGTTGACCACCTCGCCCGAACTGGCGGAATCTATCGAGCGTTTCCTCGGCCTGGAGGCTGCCAGCCGCCTGAGCCGGGCCGCGCTCGAGGCGCTGGCGATTATTGCCTACCAGCAGCCAGTGACGCGCCCCTCGGTGGATTCGATTCGCGGCGTGAACAGCGACGGCGTCATCAAGAGCCTGCTCAGCAAAGGTCTGTTGCAGGAGGTGGGGCGCTCCGAAGGACCCGGCCGCCCGATTTTGTACGGCACGACCCCGCAGTTTTTACAGCACTTTGGGCTGAACTCGTTGACCGAACTGCCGCCGTTGAATTTGACAGAGAGCGGCGAGAAGGATGTGGAGTTGCTGAAGGGATAGATTTCCAGCGTATCGCTTCTGGCGTGGTTGTGTTATATCTCGCAGACTGTAGGACAGGCTTCTAACCTGTCCTACGAATTTTTATGGGAGAAGAACTCAATGACTCGTAAACGCGTTGTCGTCACCGGCCTGGGTTGTATCAGCCCGTTGGGGAACACCATGCCCGAAACCTGGACCGGTATTGTGGCGGGTAAATCGGGCGCGGGGCCGATTACCCTGTTCGATGCCAGCAACCACAAGACCCGTTTTGCCTGTGAAGTGAAAGGATTCGACCCGGCGGCTCTGTTTGGCAGCCGGGAAGCCCGCCGCATGGACCGTTTCTGTCAGTTTGCGGTGGCCGCCGCGCAGGAATCGGTGCAGCACGCGGGGTTATCCGTGACCGAGGAGAACCGCGACCGAATCGGGGTGCTGGTCGGCACCGGCATTGGCGGGATTGGCACGCTGTTGGAGCAGGTGGAAGTGATGCGCGAGAAAGGCCCGGAGCGGGTCAGCCCGTTCCTGGTGCCGATGATGATTGCTGACAACGCCGCCGGGACGATTGCCATCCGCATGGGGATGCGCGGCCCAAACGCGGCTTTCGTGACGGCTTGCGCGACCGGTTCGAATGCGATTGGGGAGGCGGCGGAGATGATTCGGCGCGGCGCGGCGGATGTGATGCTGGCGGGCGGGGCCGAGGCTTCCATTGTCGCGGTGGCGATGGCTGGTCTGAACGTGATGACTGCGCTCTCGACCCGCAACGAAGACCCGCAGGCCGCCTCGCGCCCCTTCGACAAAGACCGCGATGGTTTCGTGATGGGCGAAGGCGCGGCCATCCTGACGCTGGAATCGCTCGAACATGCCCTGGCGCGCGGGGCAACCATCCTGTGCGAGGTTTCCGGCTACGGCACGACTGATGACGCTTATCACATCTCTGCCCCGGCCGAAAACGGGGCCGGAGCGGCGCTGTGTATGCAGTTGGCGCTCGAACATGCCGGGCTGCAACCTGCCGACATCGATTACATCAACGCGCACGGCACGTCTACGCCGCTCAATGACAAATCCGAAACGGCGGCGATTAAATCGGTCTTTGGCGAGCATGCCTGCCGGGTGGCAATTTCCTCGACCAAGTCGATGACCGGTCACTTGCTGGGTGCTTCGGGAGCGGTCGAGGCTGCCCTCTGCGCAGAAATTTTCCGGCACGGAATTATCCCAGCCACCATCAACTACACTACGCCCGACCCTGAATGCGACCTGGACTATGTGCCGAATACGCCCCGCAAAGCCAGCCCGCGCCATAGCATGTCCAACTCGTTTGGGTTTGGCGGCCACAACGCCACGCTCATTTTTAGCCGCTATGAAAAGGAGTCCAAAACCTCCTGATCCCTCGTGCCTCGGGACAAGTTTTGGATGTTTGGAGTCTTTATGCCATACGCGCATATCACCGGCTGGGGCATGGCTGTTCCCAACAAGGTGTTGACCAACGACGACCTCAGCAAAATGGTCGAGACAACCGATGAATGGATTCGGGAACGCACCGGAATCCGCGAGCGCCGGATTGCTTCGGAGGGGGAGACGGTCTCCAGCCTGGGCGCGGAGGCGGCTTTCAAAGCGCTCAGCGTAGCCGGGTTGCTGCCCAGCGACCTCGACTTGATCATCTGCTCCACTTCTTCGCCGGAGCATATCTTCCCGGCGACGGCCTGTCTTATCCAGGACAAGATTGGCGCGGCCAATGCCGGGGCGTTCGACCTGCTGGCGGCCTGTTCGGGCTTTATTTATGCCCTGAACATGGGCGCGCAATCCATCCGTTCGGGGGCGTCTAAAACGGTGTTGGTGATTGGGACCGAGACGCTTTCCCGCTTTACCAATTATCAGGACCGCAACACCTGCGTCCTGTTCGGCGATGGCGCTGGGGCCTTCGTTTTGCAGGCCAGCGAAAAACCGGGCGGGGTGATGGGGTCGGTACTGCATTCCGACGGTTCGGGCGGCGGCTTTCTTTCGGTCCCGGCGGGCGGGAGCAAAAACCCTGCCAGCGAAGCCACGCTGCATGGCGGGATGCACTTCATCCACATGGACGGCAAGGAAGTGTTCCGTTTTGCGACGCGCGTCATGGCGCAGGCCACGCTCGAAGCAATCGAAAAATCTGGCTGGAAGCCCGAAGACCTGACGCTGATTGTGCCACACCAGGCCAATATCCGCATCATCGAAGCCGCCGCGCGCGGGTTGAGGATGCCAACAGAGAAATTTTTCGTCAACCTGGAGCGCTACGGCAATACGTCCACCGCATCCATCCCGATAGCGGCGGTGGAAGCCATCCAGACCGGGAAGTTGAAACCGGGCAATAAGGTTGTCTTTGTTGGATTTGGGGCCGGGCTGACCTGGGGCGCGCTGGCCGCCGAGTGGAGTGGGCCGCTCCTGCCCGAACGCGCCATTCGCGCCGAATGGTTCCGGCCGTTTGCCCGCGTTCGCTCCATGCTCCGTCGTTTGCTGCGCAAATTGGAGGGCATTCTGTTTGGACGCGAGCCGTAAGGTTGTGGTAAGATAGAAAAAAGGAGAGTCTTACGATGCGATTAGGCCCTACTGAACTGATTATCATCCTGGTGATTGTGATTATCCTGTTTGGCCCAGGGCGGTTGGGCAAAGTGTTTGGCGAACTGGGCAAAGGCCTGCGTTCGTTCAAGGACAGCCTGGGGGGCGAAAAGGAAGAAGCGCAGAAGACCGACAAGGATGGCAATATCGAACCGAAATGACCGAAAGGCTCCCGAACAAAGGGAGCCTTTTTATTTCTGACTATGACGACCCGATTACATTTTCTCGACCCTCATCCCACCGGTTCACCCGCCGTCCTGCTCCTGCACGGCCTGGGCGCGAACGGCTCCATGTGGAGGCTGCAATTCGATGATTTAATCGCTGCCGGGTATCGTCCTCTCGCGCCCGATGCGCCGGGATTTGGCGATTCGCCCTACGATGGGCGCGGCTGGAACTTTCGGCGGGTTGCCGCTGATTTGGCCGCTCTCCTGCGAGAGTTGGAGACCGGTCCGGCGCATGTCGTCGGCCTCTCGATGGGTGGTGTGATTTCCCAGCAGTTCGCCCTCGATTACCCCGGCCTGGTGCGGAAACTGGTATTGGTCAGCGCGTTTACTGTGCTGCGACCGAGCAGTCTTTCACAGTGGCTGTATTTCTTCCAGCGGCTGGTGGTGGTTCACCTGGTCGGGTTGGAACAGCAGTCGAAGATTGTGGCGCGGCGAGTTTTCCCGGCCCCGGAGCAGGAGTCCCTGCGCGAGATGGCTGCCGCCCAGATTGCCCGGGCCGACCCGCGCGCCTACCGCGCCGCGATGCGCCAGCTCGGCCTGTTCGATTCACGCAGGCGGCTGGGTGAGATTCGCGTTCCGACCCTGGTCATTACCGGCGAACGAGATACGACCGTTTCCCCGGCGCGACAGAAAATGCTGGCGGATGGCATCCCCGGCGCGCGGCAGGTCGTCCTTCCTGATGGCGGCCATGCGGTGGCGATTGACCAGGCGCAGGCGTTCAATCGGGTGTTGTTGGACTTTTTGGGATAGATTCCAAAAATGACTGCATGGCTTGCCCCGCCCGTTGCGCGTGGGCTGCGCCGCGTTCGCGTTTGCCGTGAAATGCTCCTTCCAGCGGCGGCAGGATGCCGAAGCTGGCTTTCATGGGCTGGAAATGTTTCATCTCGGCGTGGGTGATGTACCAGCACAGCGCGCCGAGCATCGTTTCGCGCGGCAGTTCAAGCGGGGGTTGACCGCCGAGCAGGCGGGCGGCGTTCCAACCCGCCAGCAAGCCGGTGGCGATGTTGCCCATGTAGCCCTCCACGCCGGTAATTTGACCGGCAAAGAACAGGTCGTCGCGGCTGCGGGCTTGCAGGGTGGGGCGCAGCAGTTTGGGCGCGGCGATGAAGGTGTTGCGGTGCATCTGCCCGTAGCGCGCGAATTCTGCATTTTGCAGGCCGGGAATCATGCGCAGCACGCGCCGCTGTTCGGGGAAGGTCAGGTTGGTCTGGAATCCGACCATGTTGTAGAGATTGCCGGCCAGGTTGTCCTGCCGCAGTTGGACGACGGCGTAGGGCGGACGCGGCACGCGCGGGTCGGGCAGGCCGACCGGGCGCATCGGCCCGTAGGCCAGGGCCTTCTCGCCGCGCCGGGCGATGATTTCGACAGGTAAACAGCCCTCGAAAAATTGGTCGGTTCCAGCCCGAACTCCGCCTTCCAGGGCCAGTTCGAACTCTTTGAGTGGAATCCGCTCGGCGGCGCGCAGGGCTTCCACAAAGGCCAGATAATCCACCTTCTGGTGGAAGGGACAGTTTATGTAATCCCCGCCCTCCTCGCCTTCTGCCCAGCGCGAGGCGCGGTAGGCGATGGACATGTCAATGGACGAGGCTTCGACAACCGGGGCGATGGCATCGAAAAAGTACAGGTGTTCTTCGCCGCTGAAACGGGCAATCGCTTGCGAAAGGCGCGGGGAGGTGAGCGGGCCGGACGCGATGATGACGGGTTCGGCGGGGATTTCAGCCATTTCAGCGCGGATGATTTCGATATTCGGGTGCGCGCCCAGGCGGGCAGTGACAGTTTGGGCAAAGGCTTCCCGGTCGACGGCCAGCGCGGCCCCGGCGGGCAGGGCGGTTTGTTCGGCCACTTCCAGCAGCAGCGACCCCATGCGGCGCAGTTCCGTTTTCAGGACGCCTGAAGCCCTGTCCGGCAGGTTCGAGCCGAGCGAATTGGAACAGACCAGTTCGGCCAGGTCGGCGCTGGTGTGCGCCCCGGTTTCGAGGCGTGGGCGCATTTCATATAACTTGACATGAATTCCACGCTGCGCGGCCTGCCAGGCCGCCTCCGAACCGGCCAGCCCGCCGCCGATAATAATGAGTTCTTTTGGTGGTCGAGCCTGTCGAGACATACGATTAAGTGTCACTTTTCTTCTGCCTGTGCATGATTGCGTGGTTGGCGATAGAGCAGGTGACTATTTTACCACCCACGGAATTCTCTCAAACTGCGCGTATCTATGTATAATCAACGTATATGGCGGACAATTCCCTGCTCCAGCGATTGAAGGAAGTATGTCAGTTGACCGATGCCTGTTGGGCTGCGTACACCTTCCGCGCAGGGGGTGTGTGGCGGCTGGGGGATGTGCATCATCTTTCCAGGGCGTCTCAGGCTGCGCTGGCGGGACTCTTGAACGAGCCGGGTTTGGCAACCTGGTTGGGCGGCGCGCTGACGAGCGGCAGGGTGCGGTCGCGCCCCATCCCGGAGAATAAAAAACTCTCCTGCGAGCGTTTGTACGCTTTTCCGGCAGGCGCGATGACCCTGGTGGTTGTGGGTTCGCAATTGGAATTGACCGCCCGCGATCAGCGCATCTGGAAACTGGCTGCCTTCAGCGAGCCGTTTCCGCCTCCTTCGCCGGGCGAAGTGGGCTTGCTGCAACAGACCGTAATTGAACTCCAGAACACCCAGCAAGAGTTGCAGGCGCGCATCAGCGCCCAGCACGAGGCCGAAGCGCGGCTTATCCAGGCCGCCAAGCTGGCCGCAGTCGGCGAGATGGCGGCCGGCGTGGCGCACGAGCTCAATAACCCATTGACGACTGTTGTTGGATTTACCGAACTGGCCCTCGAAGAGTTGCCGCTCGATTCGTCCCTGCGCGGCGATCTGGAACTGGTGTTGCAGGAATCGCGCCGGGCGCGCAGCGTGGTGCGCCGCCTGCTCGATTTTGCCCGCCAGGGCGAAGCCAATCGCGTTAAGGCCGATATCAACGAAATCGTGGATGATGTCCTGCTGCTCACCAAACACCTGATGCACACCAATAACGTCCAGCCGGTTATCCGCCTGGGCGAAAACCTGCCCTGGGCCTCGATGGACCGTAACCAGATTAAGCAAGTGGTGATTAACCTGGTCAATAACGCGCTGTACGCCATGCCCGAAGGCGGGCGGTTGGATGTGGAGACGGCCTGCCGGTCGCGCTATAACCGGCAATGGATAACCATGTCGGTGCGTGATACGGGCGTGGGTATTTCCCCTGAAAATTTACAGCGCATCTTCGAGCCGTTTTTCACCACGCGCGGCGACCGTGGTGGTACCGGCCTGGGCCTTTCTGTCACTTACGGCATTGTGACCGACCATGGCGGCATGATTGAAGTCGAAAGCGAAGTGTCCGCCGGGTCATCGTTTACCGTCTGGCTGCCCTTGGAAGGAATGGCGTGAACCCGTCCCGCATCCTGGTTGTCGACGACGAACCTGGAATCACCCTGCTTTGCGAGCGGCTGCTCACGAAAGCCGGTTTTCACGTCACCGCCAGCACCGACCCGGCCCTGGCGCTCGAAATCATCAAAAAAGAGCGCTATGATTTGCTCCTGGTTGATATTCGGATGCCCGAAATTAGCGGCTTCGATGTCATCCAGAAGGCGCGCGAGGCGCAGGGCGAGATGGCTATCCTGGCGATGACCGGATTCGGCACGGTGGAGACGGCCATCCAGGCCCTGCGGCGCGGGGTGGATGGGCTGATTCTCAAGCCGTTCGAGAAGGCCGAACTCATCCAGGCGGCGCAGCAGGCCCTCAGCGACAGTCAGCAAAAGCAGGATGCTGCGCGTGTCCAGGCCCTGCGTCCGCTCTTCAGCGTAACCGAGACCCTGCTCTCTGAAACCCGTCCCGACCATCTGCTTGAACTTGTCCTGGGTGTGGTTTCGGCCCAATTGCGTTGTTCCAACGTCGGTTTTTACCAGGTCACGGAAAAAGACAACACCCTTAACCTGTTGGCCGGGCGCGGCAAGATGCTCCCCGACGGCCCGGTCAGCGAAACCGGCAACCCGGTCTTACGCGCCGCTGCGCTTGAGTCCCCGGTCTGGGGCGGGATGGGCGATGCGCGCCTGAAGCGCGACCTGTATCAGTTGGAGTTGAGCAGCATGATGTGCGTGCCGACTTCGCTGGTCAATATTTCCTCCGTCTTGTTCGTCGCGCGCGATGCCGGGGAGCCGGTCTTCCGCGAAGCCGACCTGGAAATGTTCCTCATCCTGGCGCGCCAGGCCACAATTGCGCTGGAGAATGCCCGCCTGTATGAGGAATTGCGCGCCTATGTGCGCCGGGTGGAAGAATCGCAGCAGGCCCTGGTGCAGGCCGAGAAACTGGCCGCCGCCGGTCGCCTGACTGCTTCGATTGCGCACGAAATCAACAATCCGCTCCAGGGCGTGCGCAACTGCTTTCACCTTGCCACCCGCGAAGACATTCCCCAGGAGATGCGCCAGAAATACCTGGAGATGACCCAGCAGGAACTCGACCGCCTGATGACCACCGTCCAGCGCATGCTCGATTTTTACCGCCCCAGCGCCGAGTTCAAGCCGGTACAGGTTCTCGATTTATTGGAGCATGTTCTCAACCTGTTGGGTCAACAGTTGCGTGAGCGCAATATCCGTGTGACGACGGCCTGGCCTGCGCGCCTGCCCAGTATTCGCGCCATCAGTAACCAGATTGAGCAGGTTTTTATCAACCTGGTCTTGAATGCTTTCGATGCCATGCCCCAGGGCGGCGAACTGTGGATTAGTATCAATCAGAAACGTAAGATGATAGAAATCCTGTTCCAGGATACCGGTACCGGCGTTCCGCGCGAAGTGCAGGCCAATATCTTCGAGCCGTTTGTCAGCACCAAGGGCAGCGGAACCGGGTTGGGACTTTCCGTCAGTTATGATATCGTTACCGCGCATGGTGGTAAACTGGACCTGCTTGCAGACCGTACCCCTGGCGCTTGTTTTCGGCTCATGCTTCCAATCAATCCTCCAAGGGAGAATAATTCATGAAAATCAATATCCTTGTTGTCGATGATGAACCCGTTGCGCGCCAATCATTGAGCGACATCCTGCGCCTGGAAGGGTACAACGTGACCGCTGTCGCCAATGGAGAACAGGCAGTGGAACACGTCCGCAACCATGCGGTGGACCTGATTGTGCTGGATTTGAAAATGCCCGGCATGAATGGGTTGGATGTGGTGCAGGTAGTCAACCAGATTTCCCCCGATACGGAAATCATCCTGCTGACCGCGTTCGGTTCGATGGAATCAGCAGTGGAAGCGCTGCGCCAGCGCGTGCATGATTACCTGCTCAAACCTGCCTCGCCCGGCCAGATATTGGAAAGCGTGAAACGAGGCCTTGAGCGGCGCGAGGCGCGATTGAAACAGAAGGAGAACAAGGATGCCGAAATCTCGGTGTTTACGACGTCTGATGGCACAGAGGTGGATTTGATGCGGCGCATGGTCACGCGCGGCAGCCAGATCGAATCGCTGACCCCGGCGGAAGGCCACTTGCTGAAGGTGTTTTTAGAAAATACGGGAAAAGTATATTCCCACCGCGAACTGGTCTTGCTGGTGCAGGGCTATGATGTTTCGCAGCGCGAAGCCCAGGAAATTTTGCGTCCCCTGGTCAGCCGGCTGCGCCATAAACTGGAACCTTTCCCGACCTTGTTCGAGCGGATTGTCAGCGTGCGCGGCACGGGCTATGTGTTCGAGTCGGAGTAGGATATTGGCCGGTGCATGGTTCTGGCTTTATAAACAGTTGTCCTGGCAGTTCATGCCAGGACAACTGTATTTAATCCTGTAAACTCCAGGGCTTGACTTCGGGCGGGTGCAGCCAGGCCAGCCAGCCGCCTTTGGGGTGACGCCGGGCGGGGTCTTGTTTTTCCAACGCAACCAGCAGCATACTGATTCCGAGAATGGCCGCGCCGAGGATTTGGAGCGTGGTCAACGATTCTTGCAGGATGTAGTGGCCTAGAACAAAGGTGATGAAGAGTTCGCTCAGTCCCAGCAGGGCAGCCTGCAAGCCGCCAATGTTTTTAATGCCCAGGAACAGGGTCAGGCGCGAGGCAAATGTCACCAGGGTCAGGAGTATGACGGGAGTCCACGAGGCGCCGGGCGCAGGCGGGGTGCGGTCGAATACCAGGTAAAACGGGATGGTGACCAGGCTCATCGAAAGGAGTGTATACAGGGTGACGGTGGGGGCTGGGATTTCGTACAAAATGCGCTGGTTGATGGGGATGTGGAGCGCGTAGAGGATGGCTGCCCCAATCATCATCAAGACGGCCGGCAGGGGCGCGCTGACCCCGTCGGCTCTGGTGAGCAGGAACACGGCGACAGCGGCAATCCCGACCCGGATGAAGGTCAACCGGCTGACAGGCTGCTTATCCAGGAAGGTGAACAGGGCGACGAAGAGGGGATAGAGTGAGTAGAGCAATTGCCCCAGGCTGGCGGGAAGCGAACCCAAAGCCTGGTAGTAGAGCAGGGAGCCGAAGCCGTTGAGCGCGCCCGCCAGGAAACAGCCAAACAAACCAACTGGGAAGATATAAAGGAACTGGCGTTTGAAGATGACCAGGTAGGCAATCATCATGAGCGCAGCCAGGCCGGTTCGGATAGCGACCACCAGCAAGGGAGAAAACCCTGCCAGGATGGCCCAGCGGCCCAGCACGGGGTTCATTCCCAGGAAAATTGCTGAAGACAGGGCAGCGACAATCCCCAGGCCCTGTCGTGTTTTGGCAGCCATCGTAATCCTTTCTATAAGCCTGCTCGTAAAGGCATGCGAGGTCATGCGTTCATTCTATTTTTGGTTTAACTCTGTAACAAAACCATTGCATGTTAAAGGGTACGCGGGCATACACAGTTTTGTTAGGTATTGCCCGTGGAGGAATGATTCCTGACAAAAAAGAAAGCAGAGTTTCTCTACCGGACAAAACAATCTAAACTGCAATTCATATCTTATTCTTGTCATTTCGAGCCGCGCAGCGGGGAGAAATCTTGCGCACTGGGAAAAGATTTCTCGCTGTCGCTCGAAATGACAAATTAACACGAAATTTGTCCGGTAGAGAATACCCAAACAGAGATGGTCGGATTAGGTACCCTGTATTTCCGCTCCGCCTCGCTAATCCAAATCGGCGTTCCCTTCAAATGCGCGTGTTTTTTCCACTCCGGCAAATCTTCTTTGCGGGCGGCTTCGGGGAGGGGAGGAAGGTGGGGAGGCAGCCATAGATAAAAGCGCAAAACGCCGGGGATTTGCCCAAGCGTTTTACAATACAGGGTCATCCCTGCGGTGATTGTCGGGGCGCGCGGATTTGAACCGCGGACCTCACGGACCCGAACCGTGCGCTCTACCGGTCTGAGCCACGCCCCGAATTGCGCGGGGCAAATTCTATCACAGATGGTTGGGGCGGGCAAGCACTTATTTTTTCACAACATTGATTGTCAGCGAGAATGTGCAAAAATAATCTTTTTTATTGATTTTTCGCAGCCCCCAGGTGGTCGTATAGCGGCCCGGTTCTTTGGGCGCGAACATCCGAATCGAGAACGGGTACTTGTCTTTGACATAGACGACATAACTCAACAATTCCGGCTCGTAATCCAACTTATGCAACTTTGCGCCCTCGACATACTCGAACACGAACTCACCCTTTGCCCAGGGCGCAGTCCCTACGTTGTGAATTCGCCAGAATGCCATGAAATCATCACGCGGCTTGAAAACCTGCCCAAAGGCCGGCTCCTGCAGTTCCGCCTTGCATTCCCAAGATGCCGGGGTGGGCGACCAATTTGCCAGCCTGCCCGGCGTGCGGGAGGCGGTAGGAGCCAGCCCGGTCACTTTTTCAGAGAAATCGGCCAGCGTCATGGTCGGAATCAGGGGCGGCGCCGTAATGGTCGGGAAGGCAAAAATTGCTTCCGTCACCACTGCGCGCTGCGTGGGCGGCGGCACAGGCGTCTTGCTCGGCGCAGGCGTGGAAGTAGGCGGCTTCACCAGCGTGGGGGTATCTAACGGAGTTGTGAGAGCAGGCGGATTGGCGCGGCCAGGCACGGGAATAGTCACCACACAGGCCAGCGAGACCAGCAGCAGCGCAACTCCTGAAATGCCGATTTTGAAAATGTTCATGGTCTCTCCCTGTCGAAGCATGGGTGCGTGAACGTTGGGCATCTTCATCATATCAAACCTGGCGCGGCTTTGGCAAGACGTTTGGTATAATTGGGGGACTATTGAAACACACACGCCGTACGCAATACGGGAGACCGTATTGCGTATTTTTACGAGTTATTCGAGGTTTTCATGGAAATTGGCACGATTCAACACGTTGATATTGATTCACAAATGCGCGACGCCTATCTCGATTACGCCATGAGCGTCATCGTGGCGCGCGCCCTGCCCGATGCCCGCGACGGGCTGAAACCCGTCCATCGCCGCATTTTATACGCCATGCACGATATGGGCATCCGGGCCAACAGTTCATACAAGAAATCGGCGCGTATCGTCGGCGAAGTGCTGGGCAAGTATCACCCGCACGGCGATTCGGCGGTCTACGAGTCAATGGCGCGCATGGCGCAGGATTTTTCGCTGCGCTACATGCTGGTAGACGGTCAGGGCAACTTCGGCTCCATCGACGGCGACGCGCCCGCCGCTATGCGCTATACCGAAGCGCGGCTCAACCGTATGGCAGAGGAAATGCTGGCCGACATCGAGAAAAACACCGTCAACTTCGGCCCCAACTTCGACGACTCGCTGCAAGAACCGCTCGTCCTGCCCGCCCGCCTGCCCAACCTGCTGCTCAACGGCTCCTCGGGCATCGCCGTCGGCATGGCGACCAATATCCCGCCCCACAACCTGCGCGAACTGGCCGCCGCCATCTCGTTCCTGATTGAGAATTACGAAACCATCGAAGATGTTCAGGTCGAAAAACTGATGGAATTCATCAGCGGCCCCGATTTTCCCACCGGCGGCATCATTATCGGGCGCGAGGGCATTCTCCACGCTTACACCACCGGCAAAGGACGGCTCGTGCTGCGCGGCATGGCCGCCATCGAAGAGATGAAGGGCGGGCGGCACCAGATTGTCATCACCGAGATTCCCTACCAGGTCAACAAAACCAGCCTGCTCGAGCGGATTGCCGAACTGGTGCGCGAGGACAAAATCGACCAGATTTCGGACCTGCGCGACGAGAGCGACCAGCGCGGCATGAGCATCGTCATCGAACTGAAACGCGGCGCGCAGCCCAAAAAAGTGCTCAACCAACTCTACAAATACACCACGCTCCAATCGACCTTTGGCGTCCAAATCCTGGCGCTCGTGGATGGCGAACCGCGCACCCTGACCCTGAAGCGCGCCCTGCACCTCTTCATCGACCACCGCGTAGAGGTCATCACCCGCCGCTCGCAATACGAATTGGATAAGGCCCGCGCCCGCGCCCACATTCTGGACGGCCTGCTGATTGCGCTCGCCAATCTCGACGACGTTATCCAAACCATCCGCCAGGCCGCTGACGCCGACGACGCCAAAGAGAAACTGGTCAAGCGCTTCAAACTGACTGAAATCCAGGCCCAGGCCATCCTCGATATGCAGTTACGCCGCCTGGCCGCGCTCGAACGCTGGAAAATCGAGGAAGAAGCCCGCCAGGTGCGCGAACAGATTGCCTGCCTCGAAGACCTGCTTGCCAACCCGAAGAAAATCCTGGCGCTCATCCAGGCCGACATGCAAGAAATCGCCGAAAAATACGGCGACGAGCGCCGCACGCGCATTGCCGGGGAAGCCAAAGAAGAACTGCGCGAAGAAGACCTGGTGCAAGACGAAGCCGTGCTGATCACCCTGACCGGGCGCGGCTACATCAAACGCACCAGCGCCGCCGCCTATAAATCGCAGGGAATTGGCGGGAAGGGCGTTACCGGGCATACGACCAAAGAAGAAGACGAAATCCAGTTTATTTTCCCGGCCCGCACGCTTCAGACGGTGTTGTTCTTCTCGTCGAAGGGCAAGGTGTACAGCGAGAAGGTCTACCAAATCCCCGACGCCGACCGCACCGGGAAGGGCATCTCCATCTACAATGTTCTCTCACTCGAAGCGAACGAAAAAATCACCGCCGCGCTCTCAGTGGCCGATTTCGGCTCGCACGGCTATTGCGTCCTCGCCACCACCGGCGGGAAAATCAAGCGCGTCGATTTGGAAGAGTTCGCCGCCGTGCGCCCCTCCGGGTTGATTGCGATGACGCTCGAAAACGGCGATGAACTCGGCTGGGCGCGCCTGACCAGCGGAAGTAACGAAATCCTGCTCGTGACCCAAAACGGCCAGGCCTTGCGCTTCGCCGAAGACGAAGTGCGCGTCATGGGACGCACCGCCGCCGGGGTGCAGGGCATCCGCCTGGGCAAGGGCGACCGTGTCACCAGCACGGAAATCGTCGAACCGGGCGGCTCGCTGCTGATTGTGACCGACGAGGGCTATGGGAAGCGCACGCCGCTCAAGGACTATTCCGCCAAGGGGCGCGCCACAGGCGGCATCGCCACCATCGACCAGAAAGCGCTCGGCGTAATTGGAAAAATTGCCTCGGCGCGCGTCGTCCAGCCCGCCGATGACATCACCGTGATTTCGACCAACGGTATCGTTTTGCGACTGAAAGTGAAAGACATCAAGGAAGCCGGGCGCGCCACGCGCGGGGTACGCCTGATGAAACCGCAGGCCGGCGACAGCATCGCCGCAATTGCCCGCATCGCCAACGCCGACCTGAAAGCGGTCGGCGTGAACGGAAATGGGAACGGGAAACCAGTCGAGAAGGAACAGCCGAACCTGCTCTAACAGATTTCCTGGAATCTGTTAAATTTTTACAAAAGATGAGCGATGGTTTTGGAAAATGTCTATAACATCAAAATGGCAAATACCACGAAGTGAAGGTCGCGGAAAGTTTCAGACAATCTTTCGAAGTCGCGCGCCAGTCGCCGGAAGCGTGTTGTCCAGGCAAAACTACGCTCAATGACCCAGCGTTTGGGTAAGACCTTATTTTTGCGCAAACTCAAAGGGTTTTCACTCGATAACGCAAACACAGGCCATTTTCACTCACGAAAAATCGTTAAAAAGGCGGATTTTGGTATCCAGCAATTCCAAATTCAAAAAATGAGGAAAAATAGGATACTGTTTTGTCACCATGACAAAACAAGCCCTCAGTCCCCAAGGCATAATGACTTATTTTCGGAAACGCTGGTCAACCGCGCCTGATGTGCGAAAACCAAGTAACAGCACAAAATACACCATTGCGGACGGTATCCTGGCAGCGTTTTCGGTCTTTTTCATGCAATCCAGTTCTTTCCTTGCACATCAACGCTATTACAAAATAAACAAGGGCGAAACAATGCCCGCAGCTTGTTTCAAGTGGAAGAAATCTCAAGCGATCCGCAAATTAGTGGCGCTGATTTGGCGTGAAAAACCCAAAACCTGTACACGGAATTCTCTACCGGACAAACTTCGTGTTAGTTTGTCATTTCGAGCGACAGCGAGAAATCTTCTCCCTGTGCGCAAGATTTCTCCCCGCTGCGCGGCTCGAAATGACAAGAATAAGATATG
>DAOTZM010000322.1:0-2001 GCA_034434035.1 Anaerolineales bacterium | reverse complement strand
TTTGTGGTTTTACGGCTTTGCCCGGTGATGAATCACCGGGCCAGGTGGCAGCGCCCTGTGAACAGGGCTAAAAAGTCCGATTTATCGGACGCTGCGCGATAGCCCGGACGTTTACGTCCGGGCAGGAAATAGCAAACCACAAATTCCGTTAGAACAAGGATTTTCACAATAGATTTGCCGTCCGTTTGAATAAAACCGATAGATTTCCGGCCTGTTTGAACAAAAATAAGGCAACAAATCCGCAGCGAGATTGCCCGAATGGAGAAAAACATTGCCGAAACCTCCGACCCGGCCTCGCGCAGGAAATTCGAGGCCACGCTGCACTCTCTCCAAACACGCCAGGCGCAGTTGCAATCCATCAGAACACTGCTGACGCGCTTCGAAGCCCAAATGACCGGCACAGTCAGCGCAGTGGACAGCGTCGTAACCGGGGTAGTCAGCCTGAAGGGGCGCGCGCCGCAGTTTGCGGCGGAGAAAATCCCCGCCCTGCTGCAAATCATCCAGACCGAGCAGGATGAATTGACGCAGTTCGACCTGGAAATCGAAAAAGCATCGATTTTTTAATGCGCCGTCCCGGTGAAAAGAACCGTCCCGAAGGTTTTTTTAAGAAACCTTCGGGACGGTTTTAGGTTGAGGACGTTTTTTCATATTCGGGTAAAATCATGACAATTGGAACGCTCGAATCAGATGTTCAGGCACAAAGGAGATTCAAATGCCTCAACTTGGCCCTACCGAATTGATCATCATCCTGATTATCGTCATCCTGCTCTTCGGCGTTGGCCGCATCGGCAAAATTGCCGGGGAGCTCGGCGGCGCCATCAGAAACTTCCGCGAATCGTTCAAAGGCGACGAGGAAAGCAGCAAAGAAGAGGAAAAGAAGAAAGAATAGGGGCTCAGTCTGTTTTGCGCCTGGCAGCAAACCATGATTCAGCCTGTTCGCCAAATCTTCCCTGACCCAACCGCCCTGGTGAATTACGCCACCGACCTGTTGTACAGGCGGTTGGCGGGGGCATCTTCCAGCCCATGCAGGAAGGTTTGCAGGCGCAAGAAATCCCCGGCCTGGTCGAGGCTGCCCTGGAAATAACGAATGCGCGGCGCAAACTGCTCCCACCTTGCGGGGTCGAAGGTCTCCGGGCTGAACTGGGCTGCCCCCTCGCCCAGGCGGGCGCGAAAGGCGTCATCCGAATACGGGCGGCGGGCAAAGCCAACGACATTGGCGCACTCCGAGAGCCTGCCCTTTTTGAAGTTATTGTAGAGGCCGGGATGAGTTTGCGCCAGGTCAGGTCGCCCGAAGCGCCAAAGATGACAATGCTGGTCGATTCACAGGTTTCGCTCATTGCCCGGCCTTCTTGACAGCATGTCCGCCGAACTGGTTGCGCATGGCGGCCAGCAATTTGGCGGCGAAACTTTCTTGCTGGCGGCTGGTGAAACGCTGCTGGAGCGAGAGCGTGATGACCGGGGCCGGCACGTCCAAATCGACCGCCTCGAAGACCGTCCAGCGGCCTTCGCCCGAATCGGGAACATACCCGGCAATTTCGCTCAACTCCTGGTCGGCAGCCAGCGCGTTGGCAGTCAGGTCGAGCAGCCACGAGCGCACCACCGAGCCGTGCCGCCAAATTTCGGCAACTTGTTGCAGGTCGAGGTCATAGTCGCGCTTGGCGTGCAGGATTTCGAAACCCTCGGCGTAGGCCTGCATGAGACCGTATTCGATGCCGTTGTGAATCATCTTGACGAAATGCCCCGCGCCCACGCCGCCGACGTGTCCCCAGCCTTGATGAGGAGCAGGGGCCAGGGTCTCGAAAATCGGTTTCAACCGGAAAACATCCTCCGCCTCGCCGCCGACCATGATTTCAGCCCCCACACGCCCCCGCTCGTCCCAACATCCACATAGTGGATACCCTTCTCTTTGAGCGCAGCGGCGCGGCGGATATCATCCTTGTAGAACGTGTTGCCGCCATCAATGATGGCATCGCCCGGCGCGAATAGTTCCGCCAGTTCTGC
>DAOTZM010000321.1:0-5070 GCA_034434035.1 Anaerolineales bacterium | reverse complement strand
TATCTTATTCTTGTCATTTCGAGCCGCGCAGCGGGGAGAAATCTTGCGCACTGGGAGAAGATTTCTCGCTGTCGCTCGAAATGACAAACTAACACGAAGTTTGTCCGGTAGAGAACGGTAAAATCAACTTCTATTACTGATCGAAGTTTAAGTTCATCTTTACGAGTCTGGAAAAGCAGGAAACCTGGCTCGGCAAGCGATTAAAAACCAAAATCTGGACACGGATTTCGCGGATTGGACGGATGTACGCGGATTTTTTAAGAAAAATCCGTGAGATTCCGTATAATCCGTGTATTCCGTGTACCAAAAGGGTTTGACCCAAGTTGAACTCTAAACTTAAGTTACGGAGAGGAGAGTAGAAGATGTGGAGGAATCCCCGTTTGATTTTAATCCTTGCGGCTGCCATGCTCATCTTGTCAGCCTGTAACCTGCCCAGGGCGACAGAAACGCCCGACCCGAACGCCTTCCTGACAGTCGCAGCCGAAACGGTCCAGGCCCAGTTAACCCTGGATGCGCTGCTCACACCCCAGGCAACCCAGACCCCTCCGCCAAGCGAAACCCCCGCGCCGCCGACCCTCACGAACACCCCGCCCAGTACAGCCAGTCCCACGCCCATCTGCGACCTGGCGCAATTTATCACAGATGTCACTGTGCCGGATGGAGCGGTTTTCCAGCCTGGTGCGACGTTTACCAAAACCTGGCGGCTCAAGAACAACGGCGTTTGCACCTGGACGAGCGGCTACCAATTGATTTTCGACAGCGGCGACTCGATGAACGGGCCGGCGACGCAGGCCCTGGCCGGTTCGGTGGCGCCGGGCCAAACCGTCGATATATCAGTAACGCTTAAAGCACCCGCCGCCGCCGGGGCCTATCGCGGGTATTGGAAACTGCGCAACTCGGCAGGGGTCTTGCTGCCTGTATCCAATGGTTTTCAGGGAACATCTTTCTTTGTCGAAATCAAAGTCGTGCCGCCCAGCGCTACCCCAACCGTCACGCCGACCGTGACACCATCGCCAACGACCGGTCCGATTATCATTATCACCCTCATCCCCATTATCACCATTCCGCCCATCATAATTACACCGTAAAGCCATCCCGGCCTGGTTCAGCGGAGACCCTGTGAGAGAACGGGTCTCCGCTTTGCGATTAAAAATCCATGCGCGAAAGGTGTGTATAATTATCACGCTTACGAAAGGATGAAAAATGAAACAAACATTCGTCAAGACCATCTCCCTGTTGGCGGCGTGCGCGCTCTTTATTGGTGCTTGCGGCACACCAGCCCCGGCAGAACCGACACCTGATGTGGCGGCGGTTGCCACAGCGGCCGTCCAGACCGCCGAAGCGCGCTTTACCCAGCAGGCCTTAATTGACCTGGCAACCCAGGCGGCTTCTGCGCCGACCGCAACAGCCACGCTCCAACCAGAAGAAATCCTGCCCACTGCTACGGCTGGAGCAGGCTCGAATCCCTCGTATGAGTACACCCCTGGCTGTGTATATGCCACTTATGTCATGGATGTTACCGTTATCGATGGGATGGTCATATTGCCAGGCACGGTCTTTACCAAGACCTGGCGCATCAAGAATGGCGGCAGTTGCAAGTGGGATGCCAGCTTTGCAATGGTTCAAGTCGGCGGGGATAAGATGGGCGAGCAGACTCGCTTCCCGTTAACGCGGGTTGTCTACCCGGGTCAGGAAGTCGATGTTTCGGTTGCGCTCACATCACCGACAACCAACGGCAAGTACACCAGCCAGTGGCGGCTGGCTGTGCCAGGTGGCGGCAGCGCCGGGGTAGGGCAGCTCGATTCCAACCTGACCGTCTCGATTGAGGTGGCAGATAAACCCAAAAATGCGTTTGCCGTGACCAGCGTGGTGTACGGGCCAATGGTCAGGGAACCCCAAAAAGGATGCGACGCCAAAGGCGCGCAGTATACTTTTTCTGCCACCATTACAGCCAATGGGGCGGGAGAATTGGTCTACCAATGGGACCGGCAGCCCTTCGATGGAGTCTTCCAGGGCGGCAGGTTGAAGTTTAACGAGGCAGGCTCGAAACAAGTCTTCTTCACCTGGACGATGACGCCCGACCACGTTAAAGATATCGAACGCTGGGTTGCTTTGCGCGTCAC
The DNA here is from genome assembly GCA_034434035.1 of Anaerolineales bacterium. Classification (GTDB taxonomy): domain Bacteria; phylum Chloroflexota; class Anaerolineae; order Anaerolineales; family Villigracilaceae; genus UBA5195. Next base: position 2,947 of record DAOTZM010000321.1, on the reverse strand, counting down.
TTACGAGGGCGCCGATACACAATTCGAGCGCATCCGTTTCGTTTACAATTGCGATGAATGAATTTTTGCGGCGCAAAATACTGTTCTGTTTTGCACACACCTTCGTAAAAAGCGCATAAAATCAATTTGCGCTTACCTGCTTGCTTTCGGGAAAGTACACTATGGCGGTTGTCGGTCAAATATTATTGCCCCTGGCAGCGCGTAATGGTCTTATGCGCTGCCGTGTGAACTTGAAGCCAACCGGTTTACTGCCGCTCTTTTTGGGAATGGCTTTACTAAGCGCATGTAACATGCCAGCCAATCCACCGCCCACCCAGACCGGCCCAAATGTCGTATTCACTGCCGCTGCGCAAACAGTGGAAGCGCAATTGACCCAAAATGCCCTGTTGATTGCCGCGACCCCGGTTCCGGCGACGCCGCTCCCCACTGCCGCCAATGCCCCGGTTGCGGAGACTACCAACGCGCCGACCCCGGCCCCCGTTTCAGAAACCGCCACGCCGCCCGGCAGCGATTCCACCCCCTGCGATGCCGCCCGATTTGTGGCCGATGTCACCATACCAGATGGAACATTGTTTGGATTCGGCGCAGCCTTCGTCAAAACCTGGCGGCTCAAGAATATCGGCTCCTGCGCCTGGGATACATCCTATTCCCTGGTTTTCGATGCCGGTGACGCGATGGGCGGCCCGGCCAGCCTGTCCCTGCCCGGAGCGGTTGCCCCAGGGCAAGAAATTGACCTTTCGGTCTCGCTTACAGCGCCCACCAAAGCCGGAAAATATCGCGGCTACTGGCGGCTGCAAAATGCAGCAGGGCAAAGGCTCCCCGTCGAAAAGGGATACAATGGCCGGTCGTTTTTCGTGGAAATCGAAGTCAAACCAGGCGCTTCAGAGAGCGGCCCGGTCAAATTTGCTGTGACCAGCGTGGCTTTCAATACCGAACGAAGCGGAAGTTGCGCGGCAGGCAAATACACCGTCACGGCGACCATCACGGTCAACAAAGGCGGCCTGGTGACGTATACCTGGATTCGCAGCGATGGCGCAACCGGTTCGGCCAACAGCGGCTCGCTGGAGTTCGATAAGGCGGGCAGCCAGTCGATTACATTCGAGTGGACGACCGGCGCAAGCGGCCTGTGGGTCGATTTGTACATCGATGAACCCAATCACCAGCAATTTGGCCGGGCAATGCTCAATTGCCCGTAAGGGCCTGGCAGGCATATCCAGTATCTTGAACGGCGGCCCCGGCCAGGGGTCGCCGTTTTTTTTAATGTGAAACGATGTGGGAACTTTGCAGGCACGGCTGGCGTCTGATATATGATATTCTTTTTGCAAGAGGTCAAAATGCGTTTAACAAAATTTTTCTCACCCGCGCTTCTTTTCATTCTGGGACTTTCAGCCTGCACCCTGCCATCCGGCGCGCCCGATTCGGCTGCCACGCTCCAGGCTGTTTACACCGCCCAGGCAGCAACGGTGGCGGTCATCCAGACCCAAAATGCGCCGACTGCATCGCCTACGCCCCTCGCGCTGCCTGCTTTCCAGTTCCCAACCCTGCCCCCGCAAACAGACTTTCCGACAATTACCGTGCTGCCGCAGAATACATCTACATCCACACCTGTTCCGGTCATCACGCGCTGTGACCAGGCGGCCTTCGTCAGGGATATTACCGTGCCAGACGGAACCGTATTCGCTCCCGATGCGCAGTTTACCAAAACCTGGCGGCTGCAAAACGTTGGTTCCTGCACCTGGACGACCTCTTACGCGCTCGTACTCTCCAGTGGAAGCAGGATGGGCGGCGCGGCGGCCGTCAACCTGCCTGGTACAGTGGCGCCCGGCCAGTTCGTAGATGTCTCCGTCAAACTCACCGCGCCCCTGGCTGACGGCAAGCACATTGGTTATTGGATGTTGCGCAACGCCAGCGGGGTGATGTTTGGACTGGGCGAAAAGGCCGAACGACCGTTTTTCGTTTCCATCAGGGTTGTCGGCGACATGACTACCATGTTCGATTTCGTTGCCGAATACTGCCATGCCGATTGGCGCTCCGGCGCAGGCGACCTGGGCTGCCCCGGCAACGTGGGCGGCAAAAAGGGCTACGCCATCCATGTCGACAGGCCGCAACTCGAAGACGGGCAAAGATACAACGGCAAGGGCCTGCTCACCGTGCCGGAACGGGTGAATAATGGGTATCTTTCTGGTTACTATCAACCGTTCAAAGTCCAAAAAGGCGACCGCTTCCGCGCCATCGTCAACTGTGAATACCAGACCACCGGCTGTAATGTGATTTTCCGCCTGGATTACCAGGTTGGCAACAGCAAAATCAGGACCTTCTGGAGTTTCAACGAAATCTATGACGGGCTGTACTACACGGTTGACCTCGACCTGAGTCCCCTGGCGGGCCAGGATGTGACGTTCATCCTGACCGTGCTGGCAAATGGCAGGGCTGACCCCGACAAGCCGGTTTGGGTGGCGCCGCGTATCGAGCGGCCTTCCAGCCTGGTCACGCCAACGGCCACGCCCACCCGCACGCCAACAGTCACTGCCACTGCAACCGGCCTGCCGCCCACCGCAACGCCCACTGCAACGCCGACTGTAACCCCAACGCTGACCATAACGGTGACGCCCACCGAGACGGTGACCCCAACTGAAACAGCCACCCCAACTGAAACAGCCACGCCAACTGAAACGCCAACCCCATAAGTGATTAAGTTATAATCACAGGACAGCGGCCTGCTGATTCAGGCTGGCCGCAAATTTTGGAGGTCCAATGAACCGTTCTCGAAAACCAATCCAGGCGTTCGTCGTTCTCGCTCTCTTTGTCGCCCTGACCGGCTGTACCCTGGGACAGGCCCCGGAACCCACACCGACCGAAGTCGACGTGAGCGCCGTGATGACATCCGCTGCGGCAACGGCCTTCGTGCAGTTGACGGAAATTGCCGGGTTGGCAACTCCCACCCTTT
>DAOTZM010000320.1:0-11349 GCA_034434035.1 Anaerolineales bacterium | reverse complement strand
AACGGATACAAAAAGCGGATTTTTATGCCGAAAACGACAATTTCGTCCGAGATTTCTCCCCTCTCCCGCCGGGACTGCGAAGCGTGCCGAAGGCAAGGGGTTGGGGGGTGAGGGTGGTAGGTAGTTACCTCTAAACTCAAGCACTTATTATAATAAAGACGTAAAAACCCTACGGTTATGTAAGCCGGGGTACGTAGATATACGTATTAAATTTCAGGAAAGCCGCCTGGTCACAGATGGCCTTCCTGATTGGTTGGTTTCGGCGGGTTGTGGTTTTCGTTTATGGCGCAGGCCAGGTCAGCCCGGCGGCGTCTTCGGCGGTGCGCGGCATGCCCATCAGTACCCAGCGGCGGAAGGCGTCGATGACATCCGGTTTGAGCGCGCCTTTGGGCGGCATGACGCCGATGATTTCCTTGCCAGTTTCATCGAGGATGACCTGTCCCTGGATGGTGAGCAGCAGGTAGCCGTTCTCGTCCCCGGCGATGACGTTCATGTCAGCATTGTCGCCGCTGTTCAGGATGTTTTCGTAGGTGTCCATGAAGTAGGCGTTGCTGTCTTTGCCGGGGCGGTGGCAGGACAGGCAATAGCGTTTGACAATCGGCGCGATGTGAACATCATAAGACGGCACTTCGTTCTCAGCCAGCGGCGGGAAGAGCGGCTTGATTTCGGGCATCTCGTAACGGTCATCCCAGGCATGGCGCATGAAGATGACGATGTAGTCAATTTCGGCGCGGGTCAGGCCTTCGGGGTTGTAGGCTTTGCCGAGCGGCGGCATGCCCAAATCGGGACGGCCATAGGCGATGATTTCGGCCATCGAGGCGTCATTGACGGTGTACAACACATCCCGGCTGTTGATGGGACTAACGACCGCGCCTTCCAACCCCGCCACGCCTTCGATGACTGTGACCGAACCATCGTCACCGTGACATTCGAGACAGTAGACAGAGTACAAATCCTGCCCGGCCATAATCCGGTCGACAAGTGTGTGGGGAACTTCAACGGTTTCTTTGGCTGGCCGCGGGTAAAGCACCATTGTCAGTACCGTGAAACCAATCATCAACGCGCCAGAGGCCAGGGCGGTCAGCGTAATGCCGCGCGCGGCCTGCTCGCGCATGGTGTACGCTATCACTGTGAAAATGATGTACGCCAGCAGTGGGATGACAATCCCGGCAGCGGCCTGGAGGATGCCCGGCACAGGCGAGCCGTCACTGGAGATGGTCGGATAATCGGCCAGCATGGTGAGCAGGACGAAACCCAGCACCATGATGCCCATAATGCCGAGCGGCAGGGCGCGTTTGGCGTAGTAGCGGTGCGGCGATTTATCTATGAAGGGCAGCAGGGTCAGGACGCCAACGGCCAGTCCGGGGATGAGCACCGCCGCAATCCATTCGATTTTGCCCAATGCCGGAATCTGCCCATAGAGTGCCAGGAATTTGAACAGGAACAGGAAATACCACTCCGGGCGGGGGATGTAACTCGTGTCACTGGGGTCAGCCTTTGGGGAGTCGTGGACGCCGACGAAGGTCGCCAGCAGGATGAGAATGACGAAAATCGCCAGCGCCATGATGGCGTCTTTGAAAATGCTGTCGGGCCAGAACCGTTCGCCGCGCTGGAGTTCGCGTTCGTACTTTTCGTTGATTTTCTGCTTGGTTTCATCGTTCATGGGGCAACTCCTGCCTCCCTGGCATCCCCCCATTTTCCGCTGCGCTTCGCGGAAAATGGGGGGAACGAGGGGGTCTAGTCTTCCTTATCCGGGAAGTGCGATTCACCGTGTTTGATGATGAGATACAGGTGCACTCCGATGAGCGCGGCCAGCATGGCGGGCAAAATCCAGATGTGGGCGGCGAAGAAGCGCTGCAGGGTGAGAGCGCTCAAATCCGGCCCGCCGCGCAAGGCTTGGAGGATGAAGCCGCCGACAAACGGGACACTGCCCGCAATCGCCGTCCCAACCATGGTGGCCCAGTAGGCCATCTGATGCCAGGGCAGCAGGTAGCCGGTGAAGCCCATCCCAACCGTCAACAGCAGCAGGCCGATGCCGATAAGCCAGGTCAGTTCACGCGGGTATTTGTAAGAGGCGGTGACGAAGGTACGCAGCATGTGAATGAACACGACCAACACCATTGCTGAAGCCCCCCAGTGATGGATGCCGCGAATCAACCAGCCAAAGGCCACATCGTTCATGATGTATTGAATCGAGTCGTAGGCGTGATCGGGCGAGGGGGTGTAGTAAACGGTCAGGAAGATGCCGGTAGCGCCTTGCAGCAGGAACAGGAACAGGCTGGCCGAGCCGAGGGTATTCCACCAGTTGCCGAGCGGTTCGGGGCGGTCGAGAACGTTCTTGTACAGGTCGTTCAGGCCGAGGCGTTCATCCAGCCAGGCGAGGATATTTTTCCACAAAGCGGTGAGCATGGTCATTCTCCCTTAAGTTCAACGGGGATAATGGTGATGTTGCCCTCGGCATCGACTTCGTATTCGAAATGGCCGAGCGGCTCGGGCGGCGGGCCATAAGACACTTTGCCTTCGATGTCGAACATGGCATCGTGGCAGGGACAGACGAATCCCTTGGCATCTTCATTCCAGTTGACCCGGCAGAAAAGGTGGGTGCAGCGGCTGGAAAGGATGAGCAGGTCCTGGGACGATTCCGACTTACGGATGATGAACCCGCCGAAAACACTGGCAGTGCGCTCCCAGCCGTTGACTTTGGTGACTGTAAAGGAGAAGGGATAGGGAACGCCAACGGGGATGTTGGCGAGGTTGGCGATAACCACCGGCTTGCCGGCTTTGTTTTCGCGCAGGGCTGGGGCGAGCAGGTAGCCAACGCTGGGAATGCCCACCCCAGCAGCGATGACCCCCCCGATGGCCCCGGTCGTGAGTTTGATAAAGTCGCGCCGGGAGACCCGGTTCGAACCTGACATGCGTACCTCCTCTTGTCCCGCGCAGGCGGGTTGGCGTTTGTACGGCAGATAGGCCGCGCTGACGATGTAATCACTCTTTTTGACGAAAGCCAAAGCATGAAGAATCGATTAGAATCGCCAAGATGACATGTAGACGTAATAGGATTATAAGGGCCAACCTCTTCTTTTTTAGAGGATAACTGGAATGAAATAACTAGGATGATTGTCACTTTCTTTGTCAAATTGGGCGTGTGATAATCATTAAACTGGATTTTTGTCAATTTCTGTTCGTCAAAATTGCATCAAGGAGGAAGCGATGGGCATGACCCGTAATGTCAGCCTGTTCACCGCTCTGGGGTACAAAGGTCAAGGAACATTCCTGACTTTTATCCTGCATCGCATTGGCGGTTTGGGCATGGCAATTTTCATCACAATCCACATCCTGGCCGCGTTCGTGGGAGGGTCGACAGGCAGGTTGCTGAACGACGTGTACGAACACTGGCTGTTCCAGGTGTTCATCTTCTTCTGCGTCCTGTTCCACGCCATCAATGGCCTGCGGATTACCATCCTTGACCTGTGGCCGAAACTGCTCGAATACCAGCGCGAAGCCACCTGGGTGCAATGGGCGGTTTTTATCCCTGTTTATGGTTTTGCGGTTTTCGTCATTATCAACACGGCGCTGGGAGGCTGAGATGCAAACCAAACCCCGCACCCTGCCCCTCAATCAACGCGGTCTCAACTTTGAAATGCTGATGTGGCTCTTTACCCGCCTTTCGGCGCTGGCGATGTACGCCCTCATCCTGTTTGCGCTGTTCGGCGCGCTGTGGATGGGCGCCCGCCATCACATGAATTTCGCCGACGTGATGCGCTGGGCTTTCATGCCAAACGCCAGCCATGTTCAAAGCACCAACATCCCCGATATCGCCCCCTGGGCGACCCTGTTCTGGAAACTGGTCGCCATGCTGCTGGTTCTGGTTGCCACCGCGCATGGCGTTCACGGCCTGGTGGTGATTGCCGATGACTATATCGTCAAACCGCTGGGACGCAAAATCGTGCGTTTCCTCAGCATCGTGATGATGGTCTCGATGAGCATCATCGGGCTATACGTCCTCTGGATTTCATAGGAGCAACCCATGGCGAACCTGCATCAATTCGACGTAGTAGTGGTGGGCGCGGGCGGCGCGGGCCTGATGGCCGGCCTGTACGCCTCGCGCAGCGCCAAAACGGCTGTGATTAGCAAACTGTATCCCACCCGCTCGCACACCGGCGCGGCGCAAGGCGGCATCAGCGCGGCGCTCGGCAACCTGGAAGAAGACCGGGTGGAATGGCATACCTACGATTCGGTCAAAGGCTCCGATTACCTGGGCGACCAGGACGCTATCGAGTTCATGTGCCAGGAGGCCCCGCAGGCTATCCTCGAACTCGAGCATATTGGGCTGCCCTTCGACCGCACCCCCGACGGCAAGATTTCGCAGCGCCCGTTCGGCGGCCACACCAACAACGTGACCGGCAAACCCGTCCGGCGCGCGGCGCACGCCGCCGACCGCACCGGTCACATGATTTTGCAGACCCTCTACCAACAGTGCCTGAAAAACAATGTCAATTTCTTCGATGAATTCCAGGTGTTGGACCTGCTCATCAACGACGACAAAGCGGTCGGCGTGGTGGCGGTCAACCTGGCGGATGGCGAATTGCACACCTTCCACGCCAAGAGCGTCATCTTCGCCACCGGCGGGCATGGCCGGGTGTGGGAAATCACCTCCAACGCTTACGCCTATTCCGGCGATGGAACGGCCATCACTTTCCGGCGCGGCATCCCGCTCGAGGATATGGAATTCTTCCAGTTCCACCCGACCGGCATCTACAAACTCGGAATCTTGATTACCGAAGGCGTGCGCGGCGAGGGCGGCATCCTCATCAACGGCAAGGGCGAACGGTTCATGGAAAAATATGCCCCGCGCGTGAAGGATTTGGCCTCGCGCGATGTCATCAGCCGGGCAATTTATCTCGAAATCCGCGACGGGAACGGCGTCAACGGCTCGAACTATGTCTACCTGGATGTGCGTCCCGAGGTGGTGAACCAGTTCGCCGCGCTCGATGGCCGCACCAACCCCGACGGCTCGCCCTACAAAGTGACCGCCGAGGAACTCCTGAAGAAACTGCCCGACATCATCGACTTCAACCGGGTTTACCTGGGCATCGACCCGATGACCCAGCCCATGCCCATCCAGCCGACGGCGCACTACACGATGGGCGGCATCCCGACCAACCAGTACGGCGAGGTCATCATCGACGACAAAAAGACGGTCTTCCCGGGCCTGTACGCGGCGGGCGAGGTGGCCTGCGTCTCCATTCACGGCGCGAACCGGCTCGGCACGAACTCGCTGCTCGACCTGGTGGTCTTCGGCAAATATGCCGGGCTGCGCGCCGCCGAATACGCCAACGGCGTCGATTTCACGCCCCTGCCCGCCGACCCAACCGCCTTTGCCAAACAGCAATTCGAGGCGCTGCGCAACGGTTCGGGCAAGGAAAACCTGACCGACCTCTCGAACAAGATGAAAAAGGTGATGTTCGATGACGTGGGCGTCTTCCGCACCGAGGAAGGGATGAAGCGCGCGCTGGATGTGGTGCGTGAATTGAAAGAGCGATATAAAGAAGTTCGCGTTAACGACACCGGCAAGATTTTCAACACCGAACTGCTGAACGCCTGGGAAGTGGGCAACCTGCTCGATATGGCGGAAGTGACGGCCATCTCGGCCCTCAACCGCACCGAGAGCCGCGGCGGCCACGCCCGCGAGGACTACCCCAACCGCGACGACGCCAACTGGCTGAAGCATACCCTGGTCTGGAACCGCGACGGCAAGTTCGAAATTGGCTATAAGCCGGTCGTCATCACCAAGTACCAGCCCAAAGAGCGCACCTATTAATTCCGGGTTTGGAGTACAAAAGCTCTGCTTTTGCAGCCGAAGCAGAGCTTCGGCGCTCCAAAGGAGACGTATTCATGAAAGTTACACTAAAAATCTTCCGCTTCAACCCTGAAGTCGATAAAAAATGGCATTACAAAACCTATGTCATTGAGGCCCAGCCGACCGACCGCGTGCTGGATTTACTGGAATATGTCAAAGGCTATATCGACGGCACACTTTCCTTCCGCCGTTCGTGCGCGCACGGCGTGTGCGGTTCAGACGCAATACGCATCAACGGCGCGAACAAACTGGCCTGCAAGACGCTGGTGCGCGACCTGGGCGATAAAATCACAGTTGACCCGATTATGGGATTGAAGGTCATCAAAGACCTGATTGTCGATATGGAACCCTTCTTCGACAATTATAAAAAAGTCCTGCCCTGGTTCATCAACAACAGCCCTCTCCCCGCCGATGGCAAAGAACGCCTGCAAAGCCCCGAAATCCGCGAGCGGTTCGATGACACGACCAAGTGCATCCTGTGCGCCTGCTGCACCACCTCCTGCCCGTCGTTCTGGGCCAGCGACGATTATCTCGGCCCGGCGGCGCTGGTAACAGCACACCGCTTTATCTTCGATGACCGTGACGAGGCTGCCGCCGAGCGCCTGCACATCATCAGCGAGACGAGCGGCCTGGCGCGCTGCCACACGGCCTTCAACTGTACCCTGGCCTGCCCGCGCGAAATCCAGATTACCAAGGCGATTGGCGAGTTGAAGATGGCGACGATTACGGGGAAGTTGGATTAGGTACCGTAGACGGTGGACGATTGACGATGGAAAAGACCGGGGATGGATATTCCCCGGTCTTTTTGCGCGGTGGGTCAAATTACTAATTTGACCTACAACTGGTACAACTGACCGTACTTTTCTTTCAGGTATTGAATGTACGGCTGGATGGTGAGCGGGCTGCCGCTGGCGCGTTCGACGACTTCGGGGGCGGTGAATTTGCGGCCATGCTTGTAGAGATTTTCTTTCAACCAGCCGTGCAGCGTTCCAAATTTGCCTTCCTTCATCTCTGCCGGGATTTCGGGATGGGCTTTGAGCGCGGCGGCGTAGAACTGGGCCGAGAGAATGTTGCCGAGGGTGTAGCCCTGGAAGGCGCCGCCAATCGCGCCGGCGTACCAGTGGACATCCTGCAAGACGCCATCGCGGTTGTCGGGCGGGGTGATGCCGAAGTCTTTTTCGAAGCGTTCGCGCCAGGCTTCGGGCAGGTCGCGGATGGAGAGCGAGCCTTCGAGCAGGGCCAACTCAAAATCGAAGCGCAGCATGACGTGCAGGTTGTAGGTCACTTCGTCGGCGTCGGTGCGAATGAGCGAGCGTTCGACCTTGTTGACGGCGCGGTAGAACTGCTCCAGCGTGACCTCGCGCAGCTGCTCGGGGAAAGCCTCCTGCGCTTTGGGGAAGAAATATTCCCAGAAGTCGAGGCTGCGTCCGACGATATTTTCCCAATTGCGCGACTGGCTCTCATGCACCCCGGCGCTGGTTCCGCCGGCCAATGGCGTGCCTTCCAGCGACATCTCGATGCCCTGCTCATACATGGCGTGCCCGGCCTCGTGGATGTTGCTGAAGAGCGTCTCGCCCAGGAAATCTTCCTTGACGCGGGTAGTGATGCGCACGTCGCCGAGCGAGAATTTGGTCATGAAGGGATGGTGGGTTTTGTCTATGCGGCCACGGTTGAAGTCGTAGCCCAACTGGCGGACGACCTCTTCGGCGAATTTCATTTGTTCCGCTTCGGGATAGTGCTTGCGCAGGAAGGAATCATCCGCCGGGGGCTGGGATGTGATAGCTCTAACGATGGGAACCAGTTCGGCGCGCAGTTCGGCGAACAATTGGCGCACGCTGGAGGCTTTCATGCCGTAATCGGCGAAGTCGATGAGCGGGTCGGCGATGTGTTCGTAGCCGGGGAAGAAATCGGCCAGTTTGCGGCTCAGGTCGAGGGTTTTTTCGAGCAGCGGCTGGACTTTTTGGAAGTCATCCACCGGGCGGGCTTCGGTCCAGGCCTGGTAGGAGTGGGCGGCATGGATGTTGAGTTCGGCGAGGAATTGGGGTGGGATTTTGGCGGCGCGTTCGTAATCGAGGCGGGTGACGCGAATGAGGCTGGCGTCGTCGGAGTCGTAGGGCAGGCTTTCGGCGTAGGGGCGCAGGTCGTCGAGCAGTTTGCCGATGGCGGGGTCGATGAATTTTTCTTGGGAGATTTTGGCGAGGGTGGCGCCCTGCCGGCCACGGGCTTCGGCGCCGCCGGGGGGCATGTAGGTGGCCTGGTCCCAGTAAAGCAGGGCGGCGGCGTTGTTGAGGTCGTCGATTTCGAGCAGGCGGGTTTTGAGTTCCGCCAGTTTGGTTTCCATTTCAGCCATTCTGTTTTCCTCCGTAAGATTTTAATGTCGTTTCCGTCAGGAACGCGGGATTTTATTGGGTTGATTGTACCGCTGTCAAGAGTAAATCATTCAAGATTCTGGCGCGCCTTTTTGGCCCGGCGTGAAGTTATCGGGGATGGCCCCCGCCCCAGCCTGGAAAGCGGCGTGGATGCCCTCGCGGACGGCCTGCCAGTAATCGCGGGCGGCGGCGAATTTATCGGCCCGGAAGCGTTCCAGCCAGCGCAGCAGGTCGGGGTCGCGCAACCCGTCGGCTGCCCACTGCTCGAGGAAGCCCATCACCAGGTCAATCACCCGCTCACTCTCCCAGTAGACGATTTTTGGGCTTTTTCCTTTTCCCGGCCTGGCGATTCCTTCAATCCGCCCCGGCGGGCAATTGGTCCTCCACGCCAATCCAGAGCAAACCGGGGAGAATGGTTTTATCCGATTTGAGGGCGATGTCCGCATTTTCCTTGTCCTGGCCGGCTTTTTCCAACAGACTGGGGTGCACGAAGCACAGGTTGGGCGCCTGGCCGTATTTTTTCCGGTAGTAGGTTGCCGCGTTGGCAATCATCGCCGCGACGTTCGCTGTTTTTTCGCTGTCGAGCCACAGCATACCGACGTTCATCTCGGCCTCCTTTTGCTAGAACATTTATTCTATTATACAGCGCGAGGATAAAAAACACAAGTAAAAAAGGGCGGAATTTTTAACCAAAACGCCGGCTCATTCGAGCCGGCGTTTTCGAGCATCCAGGTTACAGGTCAGGGCCGCTTATCCAGTGTGATGCTGATATCCAGTTGCTGACCATCCCGCAGCACGGTCAATACCAGTGTGTCGCCCGGGCTTTTGTTGTTGATGAGATAGCGCAGCAATTCATCGAAATTCTTAATCGGGACGCCATCCATGGCAACAATCAGGTCGCCGCCGCCCAGCAGGTTGGGGCCAAGTCCGATGTCTTTTGTCCCGGCCCGTATCCCGGCTTTGGCTGCCGGGCCGTCCGGAACGACGTTGGTGACATACGCGCCGGTGAATTGTGACAGGCCAAGCGCGTTGATTTCTTCGATGCTCAAATCGTCGATGGAAGAAATTCCCATGTATGGATAATCATATTTGCCGCTCTTAATGATTTCAGGCACGACCCGCTTGGCAATGTTGATGGCAATTGCAAAACCGATGCCCGAATTGACCGGCTCGCCGCTCGCTGTGGAGGAAACTGTGCGAATGGCGCGGTTGATGCCAATCACTTCGCCATCCAGGTTGAAGAGCGGCCCGCCTGAGTTGCCGGGGTTGATGGCCGCATCGGTCTGAATCAGGTCCCCGGCGCTGAAAAAGCCGCCCCCGCTGCCAGCCTGCCGGTTCGAGGGCAGGGTGCGCCCCAGGGCCGAGACAATTCCGGTCGTCATCGTGCCGCTCAAGCCGAATGGGTTGCCAATGGCAATGACTTTCTGGCCGACTTTTAACTGGTACGAGTCGCCCAACGTCAGCGGGGCTAGTTCCGATTCGGGCGCGTCGACTTTGATGACGGCGATGTCAGAATCTTTGTCCACGCCGACCAGCGTTGCGTAGGATTTGAACCCAGACGTGAACGACACCTGCATGGCCGTTTGCCCCTCGACGACATGTTCGTTGGTGATGATGTGGCCCTGTTTATCGAACACAAAACCCGTCCCCTGGCTGCCACCAGCGCTTGTGGCAACCTGGATGGACACGATTCCCGGAATCACCCGCTCATACATCGAGACCAGTAGTTCCTGCTCGGAAGCCATCACCGGGGAACTGACCACTACCATCGGATTCTCGGCGGCTGGCAGCGTGCTTTGCACGAGAGTCGGAGTCGGAAAGACCATCGGCGCGGAAGTGGGAAGCGGCGCAGCGGTTGGCTGTAACACCTGGCAGGCCAGCGAGGCCAACACCAGGACGGAAACGACCACCAGTAAACGGAATTTGTTTTTCATAGACAATGCTCTCCTGCAATTCTCATCAAAAGTATGTAATGCGGATTACGGCTGACTCATCAAATCACGCGCCTGTTCAATCAATCGCTTCTGCGCCTCGCTTAATTTCTTTGGCAGGCGCACCTTAACCTTTACGAATAAATCGCCTTTCGATTGCGGGTCTTTCAGTTTCGGCATCCCGCGCCCGGCCAGGCGGAATTTCTGCTCCGGCTGCGTCCCCGGCGGGATGGTCAGTTTGACTCGCCCGGTCATGGTCTGCACCTCGGCCTCGCCGCCCAACAGAGCCGTAAACACGTCAATCGCGGCGCTGGTGGTCAGGTTTTCTCCCTCGCGTTCGAAATTCGGGTCGGGTTCGACCGTCACCTTGAAATAAATATCGCCGCCGCCCGGGTTGGCATCGGCCACCCGTACCTTCGTGCCAGTCTTGGCGCCCGGCGGGATTTTGACCTGCTTGCGGCTTTCGCCAATCGACAATTGGCGGGTCGTCCCCCCATAGGCTTCGGAGAGCGAAATGGAAACGGGATATTCCGGCGCGTAGGCTGCCTGCCTGGGCGGCATCCCGAAATCGGAGGCCGCCATCCCGCCTCCCATCCCACCGAAGATGGAACGGAAAAAATCTGAGAAACCGCCTGCCCCGCCGAACAGTTCCTCCAGGTTGACCTGCTGCGTGCCTGCGTAGGGACTGCCGGTTGTCCAGTCGCCCCAGTTGAAACCGCCGGGCGCGCCGCCGCGCCGCTGGTAATCGGAATACGCGCTGCCCAACTGGTCATAGCGGGCGCGTTTTTGCGAATCAGAAAGCACCTGGTAGGCCTCGTTGGCCTCCTTGAACTTCTCCTCGGCCTGCTTGTCGCCGGGGTTGCGGTCGGGATGATACTTCATTGCCAGTTTGCGGTAGGCCGAGCGGATTTCATCGGCGCTGGCCGAACGCGAAACACCCAGGGTCTTGTAATAATCCTTGTATTCCATGCTTCACCTTCCGCTTTATTCTATGACTCTCAAAATATTGACGCAAGTGCCACAGAGGTAATCTAACGCAACTCTAACTTGATTATAGACTATACTATTCTCATCTTCTCTACCGGACAAACTTCGTGTTAGTTTGTCATTTCGAGCGACAGCGAGAAATCTTCTCCCAGTGCGCAAGATTTCTCCCCGCTGCGCGGCTCGAAATGACAAGAATAAGATA
>DAOTZM010000319.1:0-2202 GCA_034434035.1 Anaerolineales bacterium | reverse complement strand
TATCTTATTCTTGTCATTTCGAGCCGCGCAGCGGGGAGAAATCTTGCGCACTGGGAGAAGATTTCTCGCTGTCGCTCGAAATGACAAACTAACACGAAGTTTGTCCGGTAGAGAAGTCTGTCATTACATCTCACCCGCAATCCTGTAACTTTTGTTACTACCCATCCCGCTCAATTTGGGTAAGATTGGTATTAATTGCCAGCGCGGGCTGATTTTGATTGGTAAGGAGTGAAGCATGATTTCTGGAAAACAAACGACCGCCTGGGCTGAGGTGGATGAGCAGGGACGGCTGGTTATCCCGGCGGATATCGTCAGGGAGTATGGTTTGCAGCCGGGGGCCAGGGTGCGCCTGGACGAAGGCAACAATTTCGTGCGCATGCACCGTCCGGTCACGCACCTGACCAAGGTCTATATCGAGCCGACGGTCGCTTGCAACCTCGATTGCATCACCTGCTTCCGCAATGCCTGGGAACAGCCGATCGGGCGGATGAGCGATGAGACCTTCGAGCGCATCCTGGCCGGGCTGAAAATGCTCGACCCCATCCCCAGCGTGTATTTTGGCGGCATCGGCGAGCCGCTCTTCCACCCGAAGACGGTCGAGTGGGTGGCGCGGGTCAAGGAATTGGGCGTCAAGGTGGAATTGATTACCAACGGGACGACCCTGACCGAGAAGAAATCCCGCGAACTGGTCGACAGCGGGCTGGATATTTTATGGGTTTCGATTGACGGGGCCTCCCCTGAAACTTATGCCGATGTGCGCCTGGGCGCGGAACTGCCCACCATCATCGCCAACCTGCGCCGCCTGATAAAGATGCGCAAGGCCGGGCATTACCCCAAGCCGGAGATTGGAATCGCTTTCGTGGCGATGAAACGTAACATCGGCGACCTGCCGCAGGTCATCAAACTGGGGCGTTCGCTGCGCGCCCAATATTTCTCGGTCAGCAATCTCCAGCCTGCCACCGAGGAGATGCAGGCCGAGCGGCTATATACCAAAGTCACCAATAATATCGCCTACCTGCCCGCCCCGCACTTGCCGCGCCTGAACCTGCCCAAAATGGACTTCGACGAGACCACCCGCGAGGCGTTGGTGGCGGCTTTCAACAGCGGCTGCAACGTCAGTTATGTCGGCAACAACTGGGGCGGCGCGAACGATGTCTGCAACTTCGTCGAAAACGGAACGATGTCGATTGCCTGGACCGGCGATGTCAGCCCGTGTTGGCCGTTGATGCACACCCACATCAGTTACCTGCATGGCAAGCCGCGCCTGGCGAAGAAACACGTCATTGGCAATGTGCGCGAGCGCAGCCTGGCAGATTTGTGGCTCGACCCCGAATACCTTGCCTACCGTGAACGCCTGCATAATTTCGCCTTCGCCCCCTGCACTTTTTGCGGCGGCTGCGACCTTTCAGAAGCCAACGAAGAAGACTGCCTGGGCAACACCATTTCCCCCGTTTGCGGTGGCTGCCTGTGGGCGCAGGGCGTGATTCAATGTCCTTGAACAAAAAACGTCCCGAAGTCTTTTGCCGTTGAGAAGAATCTTCGAGTTGCCTTCGGGACGGTGCTTGTGATGTTCGCTCTCCTCATGTAAAATAAAGGCGACAGGAAAAGTCGCCTTTATTTTATTTGGGAGATAACGCCATGAATGTCAATTTTTACGCCACCCTGCGTCTGATAACCGGGCGCAAAACCATCTACCTTGACCACTTACCCGACGGAGTCACCGTCCGCGATGTGCTGGAAGAATGCTATAAACTGTATCCGCCCCTGCGGGCCGAGTTGATGAAAAATGAACAGGAAATGCTTGGGCATGTCCATTTCTTCGTCAACGGGCGGGATGTGCCGTACCTGCCGGATGTGCTTGAGACCAAAGTTTCGCGCGCCGATAAACTGGATGTCTTCCCAGCCGTGGGCGGCGGCTAATGAAAACCGTCGTCCACGAGATGCGCGGGCTTCCGTATTTCCTGCTGAAAGAGTATTTGCAGGAACTCGGCGGAGTGTTGACTGCTGACGACACGGTGGCCGCTGACGGCTGGACTGTCCGCCTGGAGCGGATGGAACCCTTTCGGCTCGGCTCGCTCGAAGTCGGGCAAACGCGCCTGATAATGGACATCCGCGAAGATGTTTATGATGATTTTGTCGAAAGATTCCGCTTAAAAACGCTGCGAGCGGGGGGATAATAAAAATATGAACATTCCTCAGCCG
>DAOTZM010000318.1:0-6517 GCA_034434035.1 Anaerolineales bacterium | reverse complement strand
GTATAGTGGATACACCTTTCCAAATTTCATGCCAAAAAGCCGATGGCTCGACTGTTTATTCATACCTGGAAACTCCTTACCGCCTTCTTGACCAGCGCGGCAATCTTTTCTTCTTCGGCGGGGGTCAATTCTTTTAGCGCGAAACTTGCTGCCCACATATTGCCTTCGTCGATATTTGCATCAGGCTGGAAGCCGAAGGTGGCGTATCGGACGTTGAACTTGCTGGCAGCCTGAAAGAAGCAGATGACCTTGCCATCGTTGTTCGCGTAGGCAGGCATCCCGTACCAGGTTTTGGGCATCAGTTCTGGCGCGACGGTCGTAATTATCTCATGCAGGCGCTTTGCCAGGAACTGGTCGTGTTCCTGCATCTGCGCAATTGCGGCAACGACCGCTTTTTCCCCTTCCGCCCGGTCCTTGTTCATGCGCGCTTCGGCCTTCAACTCTTTGGCGCGTTCTTTCATTGCAGCTTTTTCTTCAGCGGAAAAAGTGTCATTCTTGGGACTCATGGAAATCTCCTTTTCTACTTTTCTTCTTTTTGAAAGGACAGCCCTTTGGACTTTAACGCTTCGCCGAGCGTTTTCAACGCATTCGGCCCGATTCCGTGCAATTGGCGGATTTCGGACTCGCTGCAGCCTGCCAGCTGTTCCAGCGGCCGGATTCCAGCCCCAGCCAGGCCCCGCAGGGCGGGCTGCGCCAGTTTGGGGAGGCTATTTTCTGGTTGGTTGTTCATTGCGCATCCAATTCCGATGTATTCGCTTTCGATTAGCGATGATTAGCGCAGATTAGTGGATTCATCATCCTCCCGCCATCGCTCCCACAATCCGAAAAACTTCCTGCCCGCTGACAACCGCCTCCGGCAGGGGCGCATCCGGCGCTTCGTGCGACCAATCCTCCCCGCAGGCAAAAAATCGGATGAAAGGCCGCCGTTGCAGGGTCGCATGGTCGCGGAGGGTGCCGCGCAGCATTGGGTAGCGTATCTCCAGCGCATCGAGAATGGCGCGTTGGGTGACAGGCTCCTCAACATGGAGCGAGACCTCGCTGCCGACATTTGCCAGCAGGCGCAGGTGGTGCGGTATGACAACCCGAATCATGGCAGGGTCTGCGCTTCGACCGACAGCACGGCTGGCAGGTCGTGGACGATGGGCCGCCAGTGGTCGCCCGAATCGGGCGAGACATACACCTGTCCGCCGGTAGTGCCGAAATAGATTCCGCACGAATCCAGCCTGTCCACCGCCATCGCGCTGCGCAAGACGTTGACGTAGCAATCCTTTTGGGGCAGGCCGTTTGTCAATGCTTCCCACTGCTCGCTGCCGCCCCGGCTGCGATAGACGCGCAATTTGCCTTCGGGCGGGTAATGTTCCGAATCGCTTTTGATGGGGACGACGTAAACCGTCTCCGGCTCGTGGGCGTGGACGGCAATCGGGAAGCCGAAATCACTCGGCAGGTTCCCGCTCACCTCGCGCCACAGGCCGCCTGCGTTGTCGCTGCGCATCACGTCCCAATGCTTTTGCATGAACAACACGCCGGGGCGCGCCGGGTGCATGGCGAGGTTGTGAACGCAATGGCCGACATCCGCATCCGGGTCGGGCAGTTCAAAATTGGATTTCAGCCCTTTGTTAATCGGCAGCCAGGTCTGGCCGCCGTCATCCGTGCGGAACGCGCCCGCCGCCGAGATGGCGACGTAGATTCGGTCAGGGTTCGACGGGTCGAGCAGGATGGTATGCAGGCACATCCCGCCTGCGCCGGGCTGCCACAGGTGTCCCTTGGCGCCGCGCAGGCCGGGCAGTTCCCGCCACGAGTGACCGCCATCCGGCGATTTGAACAGGGCCGCATCCTCGACGCCCGCGTAGACAGTATCGGGGTCGCCCAGCGAGGGTTGCAGGTTCCAGACACGGGTAAATCCCCAGGGGTGTTGGGTTCCGTCATACCACTGGTGGGTGCCGGTCTCGCCCTCGTAGGCGAACTGGTTGCCGACCGGGTTCCAGGTCTGGCCGCCGTCATCCGAACGCTGGATGACCTGCCCAAACCAGCCGCTCGATTGCGAGGCGTAGAGCCGGTTGGGGTCGCTGGGCGAGCCGTTGATGTGGTAAATCTCCCAGCCCGCGAAGTGCGGGCCGCTGACCTGCCAGTCGGTGCGTTTTTCGTCTGAAGTCAAAATGAACGCGCCTTTGCGCGTACCGACCAATACACGGATACCGCTCATGATTTTTCTCCAATTCCATCGTAGGCTTGCTGCAACACGGCAGCATCAAGTTTGCGCATTTGAAGCATGGCCTGAACAGCCCGCTGCGCTCCGGCAGGGTCAGGGCCGCCGATGATATTGCCCAGCGCGGTGGGGACAACCTGCCACGACAGGCCGTATTGATCCTTCAGCCAGCCGCATTGGCTTTCCTCGCCGCCCTCGGCGGTCAGTTTTGCCCAAAAATAATCAACTTCGTCCTGGCTCTCACAGTGGACAACCAGCGAAACGGCCTCAGTGAATTTGAACTGCGGGCCGCCATTCAGAGCATTGAACTCCTGCCCGGCGAGTTGGAAATTGACCACCATCGCCGTGCCTGCCGGGCCGGGGCCGGCCTCGCCGTAGCGGGAGATTTCCAGGATTTTCGAGTCGTGGAAAATGGATGTGTAAAAGTTGGCCGCTTCTTCGGCCTGGTTGTCGAACCACAGGAAGGGGACGATTTTTTGCATTTTCTCTCCTCATTGACAAAGGGTACAAATAACGATGAGATTATTTTAGAACATCTATTCTGATAAGTCAATAGGGAGTATTTTTATCCGATTTACGCTTGGCGCAAGAAATGGGCTTCACCATAAAACCCACTAAAGAAGAAGCCGTCCACCGGGCGGCTTCTTTGTAATCAAGGCGGTTAGTTGGATTTTTTTGGCTGCTTGCTCTTCTTCTGTTCCTGCTGCTTTTCCAGTTTGTTGGCCTTTTGCTTTTCACTTTTATTCTTGTCTTTCTTGCTTTTTTTGTCTCCCATGACAGTTCTCCTTGTAGTTGGGTGGGACCGATGAGAAAATTGGGTTGCTTATCGCAATGCCATCGGGTGGGTAAAGCGCATTGCCCGGTTGGGATAATTATACGCCGATTTCCATGCGCAAGGCGCATGGAGAAATGCTGGCCTAAAACGATGAGTCACACAGCCCAAAAAAGCGTACAATAGAATCACACCCTATCCGGCGCACCTTGAGAGAGGAGGTTCGTGATGAATACCCCCGAATTTCGCACGCTGCTCGAACAGCTCCGCCGTGAACTCGAAACGGCAGACCAGGTTGACGAAAAAGGGCGGGAACTGTTACAGGCGCTCGACGCCGACATCCATGCCCTGCTGGAACGCTCCGAAGGCGCGTCCCTGCCTGTTACCCTGTCCCGTCTCGACGAGGCGATTGCGCATTTCGAGGTCGAACACCCCAGGCTGACCACCGCGCTTTCGCAGATGTTCGCCTCGCTTAGCAACGCGGGGATTTGACCGATGGCAGTCTTGACCCATCAACTTGCCCTCGTCACTGGAGCCGGGTCGCGCGCCGGAATCGGATTCGCCAGCGCCCGCGCTCTTGGTCTCGATGGCGCTGCCCTGGCTTTGGTGAGCACCACCGACCGCATTCACGAACGCGCCGCCGAACTTCGGGCCGAAGGGATTCTCGCCAGGGGCTGCATCGCCGACCTGACCCAGCCGCAGGCCGTCCAGCGCATCGTGGATGACATTCGCGCCGAATTTGGCCGCCTCGAGATTTGCGTCAACAACGCCGGCATGACCGTCGTGACCGAAGACGAACAGCTCGAAAGCCGGGTTGATGATTTGTCGTTGGCCGATTGGGAAAAGAGCCTGACGCGCAGCCTGACTACCTGCTTCCTCGTCACCCGCGCCGTCTTGCCGCTCATGCGCACCCAAAAATACGGGCGCATCATCAACGTTGCCTCCACCAGCGGCCCGGTGCAGGCCTTCGTAGGCGACTCGGCCTATCACGCCGCCAAGGCCGGGATGTGGGGCTTCACCCGCGCCGTGGCTCTCGAAACCGCCGCCGATGGCATCACCGTCAACGCCATCGCCCCCGGTTGGATTGCCACCGCATCCCAGCTCGAATCCGAAAAACGAGCCGGGGAACTGACCCCCATGAAACGTTCCGGCGCACCCGCCGAAGTCGCCCACGCCGTCCGTTTTTTAGCCCACCCCGACGCATCCTACATCACCGGGCAGTTGATTGTAGTCGATGGCGGCAATTCCGTGCCGGAGGACAGGGGGTGGAAACCATGAAAAATAGAGCGACCCTTTTCGGGTCGCTCTTCTTGTCTCGTCTACCGTACCCCATCCATCGCCGCCCCCAGGCGATTGACTATCTCATCGACTTCCTCCTCGCTGATGACCAGCGGCGGGGCGAAGGCCAGGGTGGTGTCATCCAGGAGTTTGATTGTTCTATCGCCTGTATGCTTCCCTGCGATGTTTGACGCGATAAATTGTCACAACTTTCGCGCTGTCGTCGATATCGTACAACACGCGGTAAGAGCCAATCCGTAACGAATAACCCGCATCCCCTTTGAGTTTCTTTGAATCAACGGGACGCGGGTTTTGTTCGAGAGAATCGATGTGTTTGGAAATCAGGCGCAGGTATTTGGCAGGCAGGTTTTCCAGGTCTTTGTAAGCGGAACGACGCAGTTCGACCTGGTACATGCTTTACTCTCCCAGGTTCAATTCTTTCCGGGCGATATTCCAGGGAATGGTTTCCTCTTTGATTGCGCGCGCTCGACCCAATTCTTCGGCATCTTCCAGGTCTTCCAGCAGAGTAACGATTTGTTTCCAGACTTCCATATCCACCACGACTGCGGATTTTTTGCCTTTGTGGTTGGTGATGTATTTTACCGACTTAAAGAGTTCTGCCACTGTCATACTGCACCTCGTAAGGCGATTATACAACGGTTCAGGTTACATCACCCCATCCATCGCGGCCCCCAGGCGTTTCACAATCTCATCCACTTCCGCCTCGCTGATGACCAGCGGCGGGGCGAAAGCCAGGGTGGCGCCGAGCGGGCGCGAGCGCAGCCCGTGCGTTTGGGCGGCTTTGAAAATTTTTATTGCCAGGGCCGGGTCGGGGGTTTTGGCGGCTTTATCTGATACGATTTCGACGCCGCAGACCAGCCCCAGGCCACGAACATCGCCGACGAACGGGAATTCCGTCAGCGTTCGGAATCCGTCCAGCAGGCGTTTGCCCAGCCGCCGGGCGCGTTCGGGGAAGTTTTCGTGTTCCATAATTTCGAGGTTTTTCAGGCCAACGGCGCAGGCAGCCGCATGGCCGGAATAAGTGAAACCGTGCATGTAGGCTTCGCCCTCCGAAGCGGTTTCGATAGCCGCGCGGATTTCGTCCGAGATTTGGATGCCACCCAGTTGCGCGTAGCCACTAGTGATGGCTTTGGCAAAGCTCAAAATATCGGGTTTGACGCCCCAGTGTTTGAGCGCGAACCATTCGCCGGTGCGCCCAAAGCCGGTGATGACTTCGTCGGCGATGAACAGGATTTCGTAGCGGTCACAAATTTCGCGGACGAGCGGGAAGTAATCATCGGGCGGGACGATGACGCCGCCCACGCCCATCACCGGCTCGGCGATGAAGGCCGCGATGTGCTCCGCGCCTTCGCGTTGGATGGCTTCTTCCAATGCCCGCGCGGCGGCCTGGCCGATGGTTTCGCCGGGACGCTGGTCGCCCTCGAAGCGGTAGGGGTTGGGAGCCGGGATGTGGACAAAATCGGGGATGGCCGGGCCGAACATGGCGTGGTATTTCTCCAGCCCGGTGGCGAAGGTCGCATACATCGTTACGCCGTGATAGGCTCCCTTGCGGGCGATGATTTTGGTTTTGCTCGGTTGGCCCTTGCGCTTCCAGTAGTAGCGGGCGGTTTTGAAGGCCGAGTCATTCGCTTCGGAGCCGCCAGACGCAAAGAAGGTGGTGTTGAGTCCCTCATAAGCCCAGCCAGCCAGTTTATCGGCCAGTAAAATCGAGGGCAGGCTGGTCATCCCGGCAAAGTTCGAGGTGAAGGCCATCTGCTTCATCTGGTCGTAAGCGGCCCGGGCCAGTTCCTCGTTGCCGTAACCGACATTGACATTCCACAGCCCGGCCATGCCGTCCAGAATTTCCTGGCCGTCGGTGGTATAGAGCCAGACGCCCTCGCCGCGTTCGATGACCAGCGGGTTTTCGTGGCTTTTGGGGTGGTAAACCGGGTGCAGCTGCTTTCGGTCTCGTTCGATCCAGTAGGCGGTTTCTGGTTTGCTCATTTGTTCCTCCGGTGGATTGGGATTATAACTTTACTCGCTTGATTGGGGAATTCAGGTCAGCAATTCCAAATTCAAAACTGAGTTATGGCGGCGCATGAACAATTTCCAAGGTATCCTCCAGGAAGGAGAATTCTCTATCAGACAAACTTCGTGTTAATTTGTCATTTCGAGCGACGGCGAGAAATCTTCTCCCAGTGCGCAAGATTTCTCCCCGCTGCGCGGCTCGAAATGACAAGAATAAGATATGAATTACAGTT
>DAOTZM010000317.1:0-8465 GCA_034434035.1 Anaerolineales bacterium | reverse complement strand
TCTCAAAAAAGCCGCGTTTCTCCGCGTAACCCCTGCACTTGCAGCGCAGGCGCAAGTGTCCGCGTCCAAAAAGGTTTTTGCCGCAAAAATTATACGGACTTGATTCACGCTGTCCATAAAAAAAACCTTTGAAACGGTTTCAAAATGGTATATTCCGAACTCAGGTTAACTTGGTATTCGATATTCGAGCAGCCAGTATCGCGTATTTAATGCCACCCAACAAGGAGATATTCATGAAGAAAATTCCCGCTTTTCTCTGGTTATTGGTTTTAGCCCTGGTGATTGGGCAAGCGTTATCGTTTCTGGCCTCGCCCGAAGCTTGGCAGTCGTTCTTTGCCGCCCTGCCGCGCATTTTGAGCATGATTGCCTTTTGGGGGACGGTCATCGCCCTCCTTTCCAGCCTGATAGTGTGGGGCGTGCTGCGGCTGATGGGATTCGAATCGCTCGAAGCCATTCGGGTCGAATCGGTGGAACAGAACAACCCGGCCCCGGCCATCATTTTCGCCGGCACGCTGATTGCCAGTATCCTGTTCCTGATGCTGGTCATCAAACCATAGAGCGACCTTCTTCCGCCAAAACCACCCTCCGTAACCCAGCACCGGCCAGCCCTCTTTGAGGCTGGCTTTTTTCTTAAAAAATTTGTTCGTGCTTGACTCGCCCCACTAAACATGCTATTCTGTATGTCAGATATTATATCTAATATATAAAATCACATTAATGGAAATGCGCCCGTGCTGACTGATACCCCCACTCACCGTCAATTGCGCAATCTCGTGGCTGACCAGTTGCGTACCGCCATCTTGGAAGGCCGCTACAAGCCCGGCGAATGGCTGCGGCAAGAGCGCCTGGCGCAAGAACTGAACGTCAGTCAGATGCCGGTGCGCGAAGCGCTGAAAGAACTTGCCACCGAAGGGCTGATTGAGCATGTGCCATATCGCGGAGCGCGCGTGATTGCATTTTCAGCGGAGGACATTGCTGATTTGTACGAACATCGCGCGTTTTTGGAAGGACGAGCAACATCTTATGCCGCCATACAAATCAACAAGCCAGAACTTGCTGCCCTAGGCCAGATGATGGAGCAAATGAACCTATATGGCGACCCACAATACATCAATCAGTACCGGCAGGTTAACCGCAAATTTCATCAGATGATTTACACTGCTTCGAGGCGAGAATATCTCATTCGGACTCTCAACCAGATGTGGGCAACCTTTCCAACCATGTTGATTGGCAACTTTGCTGCGACGGCACAAAATCCCCTCCCTAATCGAGATGAAACTGACCCCGCCGAGCATCTAACTATTTTTCAGGCTTTGAAAAATCACCAATCGCAAGAGGCAGAACAGGCCATGCGGAGTCACATTTTGAACACTGCGCGTTATCTACGCGAATCGCTCGACCCACACCCAAACCTGGAAAATATAGAGCAGCAATGAGACTGTTAATGCCCATTGGCGGCGCTATGGATAGCGAAAACCCGCAAGTGATGTCGGAGTTTATCCGACGAGCTGGGAGCAACCAGGCGCACATTGTCATCCTTCCCCAGGCATCGGCCCTGGCAGAAACCGGTTCCGTTTACGTCCAGCAATGCCTAAGCTTGGGCGCAGCACAGGCTGTGGCTTTAGAATTTCGCCATAGAGGCGAAGCAGATACCACTGAAAACCTGCGTGCCATCGAGGCGGCAAGCGGCATTTTTTTTACCGGCGGAGCGCAAATGCGCATTACCCAATTGCTTGGAGGAACGCGCCTGGAGCAGGCTATCCGCCAGGCTTACCTGCGCGGTTGCGTAATTGCTGGCACAAGCGCTGGGGCCTCGGTTCTCTCAAAGACAATGATTGCTTATGGAAAAAGCGGCCCCACCCCACGGGAACGCATCGTACAACTTTCGCCAGGACTGGGCCTGACCGACAAATTCATCATTGACCAGCACTTTCGTCAGCGCGACCGCCTGGGACGGCTCATCTATGCTGTTTGCACTCATCCCGGCGTAATAGGAATAGGAATAGACGAAGATACAGCAGCCATCATCGAAGATGAAAAGCACTTCAGCGTCTATGGAAGAGGCGCAGTCACCTTTGTGGATGGACGCCAAATGTCGGGTTCTAATGTGGCAGAAATTGAACATAGCCGGCCCATCGCCGCAGCGCACCTAACCGTTCATGTCCTCACCGAAGGTTGTCGCTACAACTGGGAAAGCGGAGAAGTACATCTTCAGGTTGTTTCCTCGCTCGCCGAATGACGAGCTGGATTATAAGCCTTACTCAAGGAGGAAGAAATGAAAGCATCACTCTCGATTTTGTTTTTGTTTGCCGTGCTGTTGCTGACAGCATGTGGCGGGACAGCCTCACCGCCGCCTGCCCAAACCGATCAGACGGCCCCAACCACCGCGCCTGAGGTGACCTCCGCGCCGCCTGCCGCTACCGCCACCCCCAGCGGCCCTGCTTCCGGCGGCACGGTCATCATCGGCACGCCCCAGGAACCGCAGATTCTCAACACCCTGCTCACCGGCGCCTCCATCGAAGATGCGGTCACATCCCTCTTCATCGAGGGCCTCGTGGGAGTCAATGAAAAGGGCGAATACGTCTCTGTGCTGGCCAAAGATTTGCCTGAAGTCTCCGAGGATGGACTGGTGATTACCTACCACCTGAAGGAAGGGGTCAAATGGTCAGATGGGTTGGATTTCACCTGCGAAGACGTTCAGTTCACCTACGAGGGAATCATGTCCGACCTTTCGCAGGTCAGCACCACCGGTTATCGGTTGATTGACACGATTGAGTGCCCTGACCCACTCACAGTGGAAGTCACCTTTAGCGAGGTCTACGCCCCTTACCTGCGGTTGTTTGCCTACATTGTCCCCCGCAACGCCGGCGAAATTGACCAGATGGAAACCTGGGCGTATAACCAGAAACCGACCGGCACCGGCCCCTTTGTGCTGGAAGAATGGGCGCCAGGCGATCATCTGACCTTCGTCCGCAATCCAAATTTTCGTGAGGAAGGCAAGCCTTATCTCGATAGCGTCATCATCAAAATCCTGCCCTCGCGCGAGGTGGGCATGCAATTGCTCAAGACCGGCGAAATCCACGCGCTCTGGGATGTAACCGAGGCAGATTTTCCAGCGATGGCAGAAATGGCCGCGGATGGCGTCTCGTACGCCAGTGTGCAGAACGGCGACATCGAACAGCTGGTATTGAACTTCGGCGCTAACGACGGCAGTGCGCCCGCCGACCCGGAGCAAAATCCGCATCCCATTTTGTACGATTTGCGCATCCGCCAAGCAATTCAATACGCCATCAACAAGCAGGAAATTACCGAGACGCTTCTCTATGGCAACGTCCAACCGGGCACTTCAGTGCTTTCCTTCGGTCAATATGCCTGCAATCAGCCGGTCAGCGAATACAACCCCGAAAAAGCCAAAGCCCTGCTCGAAGAAGCCGGCTGGAAGGCGGGGGCCGATGGCATCCGTGAAAAAGACGGCCTGCGCCTGAGCCTGGAAATCGCCACAACCACCGGTAATCAACTGCGCGAGCAAACCGAACAGGTGTTGGTGGAAATGCTCAAGCAGGTGGGCGTTGAGCTGGTGATTGAAAACGTGCCATCGGATGTGCTCTTCGCCGGCTGGGAAAGCGACGGGATGCGCGACAAAGGAAAGTACGATATCGTCATGTACACCACCGGTCCCTACATCTTCGCCCCCGACAGCCATCTCTACAGCAACTACCACAAAGATTCCATTCCAACAGTCGAGAACGAAGGCAGCGGCGCCAACTTCAGCCGCTACATCAATGAAGATGTTTCTGCCTGGATTGACGAAGCCTCTCTCACCACCGATGATGCAAAACGTCACGAACTCTTCTGCAAAGCCGCCGCACAGATCAACCAGGATATTCCGCGTATCTACCTTTACGACCGGCTTTCCATCACCGCCTACCGCACCGAATTCCACAACCTGGTTATTTCGCCCTCGTTTGTGGATTTTGCCTGGAACGCCCAAGACTGGTGGTTGGAGCCTTAATCCATTCCCCCTGCCAGCCTCCCCCCTCAAGAGAAAGGGGGGAGGCGCTTAACCTGCAGCCGTAACCGGCAGCCTTTCTGTCTCCAAACGAAGCGCCTATGGCCACCTATTTCCTGCGCCGTATCCTGCAAGCCCTCCTCACTTTGCTGGTCATCAGCATGGTCATTTATGGGCTGCTTTCCATCGTCCCCGGCGGATTTATGACCGTCTATAACGTGCGCGACGACATGACGCCCGAAGACCTGGCGCGCATCCGCGCTAAATTTGGGCTGGATGACCCTCTGCCGGTGCGCTACATCAAGTGGCTGAGCGCCACCCTGCAGGGTGACCTGGGGCGCTCTTTCACCAGCAAGCGCCCGGTCATTCAGGAAATTGGCGAGCGGCTGCCGAACACGCTATTACTGATGGGCATTTCCCTGCTGACCACGCTGCTGGTGGCTGTGCCGCTTGGCATCCTTTCGGCGGTGAAAAAATATTCCATTTTCGACCACATCATCACCACCCTGGCGTTTGCCGGGCAATCGTTGCCAGTCTTCTGGTTTGGGTTGCTGCTCATCATTGTCTTTGCGGTCACTCTGCGCGGCGCAGATGGACGCCCTCTGCTGCCTGGCGCAGGCATGTATACCCTCGGAGAACCCTTTTCACTCATTGACCGCATTCGTCACCTTATCCTGCCCGTTTCCATGCTCACCTTTGTTTCAGCCGCCGGCTACATGCGCTATCTGCGTTCGTCCATGCTGGATGTCATCAACCAGGATTACATCCGCACGGCGCGCGCCAAAGGATTGCGCGAACGCATGGTGATTTACAAACATGCTCTGCGCAATGCGCTGATTCCGCTGATTACGCTCATCGGCCTCGACCTGCCCTCGCTGTTTGGAGGCGCGCTCTTCACCGAAACTATCTTCGCATGGCCTGGCATCGGGCGATTATACTTTTCCGCTGCGCTCAAGACCGATTACCCCCTTGTCATGGCGATTTTGATGATTGGAGCCGCCCTCATTATCCTCTCCAGCCTGCTGGTGGATTTTCTCTACGCCTGGCTCGACCCGCGCATTCGCCTCTCGTGAAGACCATGACCGCCCCTGCCAACTCATCCTCCATCTTTCTTTTCTTCTGGCGGCGCTTTCGCAAACACCGCATGGCGCTGCTCGGCGGGTTTATCACCCTGCTGCTGGCTGTGCTCATCGCTTTTGCTCCCTTCTTCTCTCACCACGACCCCATGACTCAAAACCTGCGCCAACGCTTTCAACCACCCTCGGCCGAACACTGGATGGGCACCGACGACCTGGGGCGCGACCTGTGGGCGCGCGTCCTCTATGGCGGGCGCATCTCCTTCAGCGTGGGCCTTGTGGCAATGGCGGTTTCAATCGGTTTGGGGTCCATCATCGGCCTGGTCAGCGGCTATTACGGCGGCGCAGTAGATGCCCTCCTGATGCGCGCGACCGAAATCTTCCTCTCCACGCCGCGCCTGTTTATTCTCATTGCCCTGGGAATGTTCCTGCGCACCCTCGACCTGCCCTGGCTGAAAGCCGGTTCCTTTCTGCCGATTGCCCTCGTCATCGGCGCGCTCTCGTGGATGGGCACTGCCCGCCTGGTGCGCGCTTCCACCCTGGAAATGCGCGAGCGCGAATTCGTGCTGGCCTCCCGCGCCTTGGGCGCCTCCGATTGGCATATTCTGCTCCGCCGCATCTTTCCCAATATTGCCAGTCCCATCATCGTCTCGGCCACCCTGGGTCTGGCCGATGCCATCATCAGCGAAAGCGGCCTTTCTTACCTGGGCTTTGGCGTGCAACTGCCCACCCCCACCTGGGGCAACATGCTCTCCAACACCCAAAATCAGATGACTACCGCTCCCTGGGTAGCCATCTTCCCCGGCCTGCTGATTTTCATTGTCGTCATCGCCATCAACTACCTAGGCGACGGCCTGCGCGATGCGCTCGACCCACGCTCAATTCAGTAGAGCGTAACCACTCCACCCTCACCCTGACCCTCTCCCAAAGGGAGATGAGAACGGACAAAAGAAGCGGATTTTTCTCCACTCTCCTCACGGGAGAGGGGCTGGATGTGAGGGCGGGCAGGCAATTACGTAATCTTTTGCACTACGCCTGCCCTGGCGTGCGATAGCCAGAGGAGAGCGCAAATTACGCAGAACGGTTTGTATGATTACAGCAAAGCATATCGGCTTCTCCAAGTCAGGAGTTTCTTAATGAGACTGCGTTTTCTCTTTTTCATCTGTCTGCTGAGTTTACTTTTTGCAAGCGTCTTTCCCGCTGCCGCACAGAACCGCCCTGGCTTGCTTCTGCCTGTCGGCGGCGGCTACACTGACACCTATAATGCCCTGGCGCAGCACGCCATCGCCAACGCGCGCGGCGATACGGTGCGTATCCTCGTCCTGGCTTCCACTTATGCCACCAACCCCAACACCATCACCCAGGCCGAATTTCAGCAGAATATGAAAGATGGCGGCGAGCGCCGCCTGCAAGTAGAGGGCGCCTGTCAGCGCAACCTGCCGCCTTCATCCTCTATGACCTGCAAGGTAGAACTGCTCCCCATCTTCACCCAAGAAGATGCCCGAAAGCCCGAAAACCTGGCTTACTTCACCGACGACGTGGCGATGATTTACATCCTCGGCGGCGACCAGGAAACCGGCATGGGCGCCATCCTCGGCACGCCGGTCGAAGAGCGCATCAACCAGTTACACTCACAAGGAACCATCGTAGCCGGCACCAGCGCCGGCGCGGCTATGCTCTCGCGCATCATGATTGCCTCTCTCCAACTGAACTACAGTAACGAGAGCGGCCTGTTCTTCGGCTCCACCCGTCTGTGGAATTCCGAAACCCAGCGCGGCTTCGATTTTGGCCTTCGCAGCGCCGTGATAGACCAGCATTTTTACCAGCGCGCCCGCATGGGGCGTTTGCTTTCAGTCATCACCCAACCCGGATTACCTCATCTCGGCGTAGGGATTGACGCCTATACCGGGGTAGTGGCGGATGATGAGGTCCTGCGCGATGTCTTCGGCCTCTACACCGTTACCATTCTGGACGCCGAAACCTATCACGCCGCCAATTCGGTCCGCTATGTCTCCATCGCCGAGAACCGCCCGCCGCTCCTCAGCCTGCGCAACGTGCTGCTTCACCTCATGTCGCCGGGCGATGTGACCTACGACCTGAAGACGCGCTCCTTTTCGCTGGCGGCGGCGCCCTCGCGCATCGAACGCGACTTCGCCGACCTGCGCACCCCACCCGGCACCGGCAGCCTTTTCCTGGCTGGCGATTTGAGCGAAACCCTGAAAAACAGCCCCATCCTGCGCCGTTTCCTGGAAGCGGCCGGGGGAAAAGGAGCAAAAATCATCGTCATTGCCGAAGGCGGCGCCTCGGTAAGCGCGAACGAACGCTTTGCCAAAAAATATGTGGATGCTCTCAATGCCCTCGGAGCGCAAGCCGCCTCCCTGGTGGCAGATACAGAGGGAAATTATCCTTCCCTGCCTGCGGATGCCGCGGCTTTCGTCATCGTTGGCAAAGATGCTTCAAAGATGAAGCCTCCTGCCTGGCTGCGAGATCCCTGGCTGGCCGGCAAGCCCATCCTGGCCGATAATGCCGCCGCTCCGCTCTTCGGCGCCTACTATTCGGCTCACGGTCCCACCCCCGATGATGCCGAGCAGAAAGAAATGGCCGTGCAGCGTTCCTTCTGGCAGGGGCGCACCACCATCCAGCCCGGTCTCGGCTGGGTCAAGGTCACCCTCGAACCGCAACTGCTCGCTGACCTGCGTTTTGGGCGGCTGTTTTCCCTGGCCTACAACTACCCCGGCCAACTCACCATTGGGCTGAACACCAACACTGCGCTCGAAATCACGTCCGAAGGCGCGCGGGTGCTGGGCGAAAACGGTATTTTTGTCCTCGATTTGCGCTTTGCCGAACGCGCGCTTGGCACAAACAACGGTTTTGTCATCGCCAATGGGCTGTTGGACATTTTCGCCCCCGGCGAGATGGTGCAGCCCGAACCAGCCGATGTGAGCGCCCACTTTATGCCTGCCTCTACGCCAGTTTTGCCCACACAAGCGCCCACTGTTTCCTTTACTCCTGCAATCACAGCCACTTTACCAGCCGCCCCCACCAGCCTGCCAACCGCAACCGCCTCCCCAACTTCCGTACCGGTTGAAACCTCCGCCCCGCTCGTACCACCTCCCGCCTCCCTGTTGCCGAAGTTTTGGTGGGTGGGCTTGGGGTTGATCCTCATTTTAGGCGCCTGGTTATGGTCAAAGTTCGGCTCACAGCGCAAGTAAACAGGCGGCAAGTTATGGACAGCGTGAATAAAGTCCGTATAATTTTTGCGGCAAAAACCTTTTTGGACGCGGACACTTGCGCCTGCGCTGCAGGTGCAGGTGTTACGCGGAGAAACGCGGATTTTTTGAGAAATCCGGCTAAATCCAGCCTTTTCCGCGCTCGCCTGC
>DAOTZM010000316.1:0-2003 GCA_034434035.1 Anaerolineales bacterium | reverse complement strand
GCCGCCAGGGGAATGATGAACCCGCAAATCGCCTACGGCGAGGACCTGGTCACGCGCATTGCGGCGGCCGGCAGGGCCCCGGCGGAGGCTGCCAAACTGCAAAGCCTGCTGGTCGAAGCCCTCAACCAACTCGCCGCCGGCCTGTGCGCCGAAACCGGCCTGGATACGGCGCATATCGTCGAGGCGGTGGTGGTGGGGAATACGGCCATCCATCACCTGTTCCTGAAATTACCGGTCAGGCAACTCGGCCTGGCCCCTTACGTCCCCGCAACCTGCGCCCCGGTCGAAATCAAAGCCCGCGAAGTGGGCCTGGAACTGGCCCCCGGCGCGTACCTGTACATGCTGCCCAACGTGGCGGGCTACGTCGGCGCGGACCATGTCGCCATGCTGCTCGCCACCCGCGCCGCCGAAGCCGAAAAGACGACCCTCGCCATCGACATCGGCACCAATACAGAGATTTGCCTGAACCACAAGGGAAAACTGACCAGCGTCTCATGCGCTTCCGGCCCGGCCTTCGAGGGCGCGCACATCAAATTCGGGATGCGGGCCGCGCCCGGGGCCATCGAGCATGTCCGGCTGGAAAATGACCGGCTGGAAATCCAGACCATCGGCGCGGAACCGCCGGTCGGAGTGTGCGGCTCCGGGCTGTTGGATGTGGTCGCCCAGTTGCGGCTGAACAACATCCTCGACCGGTCGGGGCGGATGGGCGAACATCCCCGCGTCCGCCGCCAGGCTTCGTCACATGCTCAGCCGAGCGGGCAGGTGGCCGAGTTCATCCTGGCTGAACGTCCCGGCCAGGAAGCCATCACCATCTCGCAGAAGGATGTGCGCGAGTTGCAACTGGCCAAGGCCGCCATCCGCGCCGGGATTCAGTCCCTGGTAACTGCCGAGGGCCTGGCCGAAAGCGACATCGAACAGGTCATCGTCGCCGGGGCGTTTGGGACGTTCATCGACATCCGCAGCGCCGTCACGATTGGAATGCTGCCCGGCCTGCCGCTGGAACGCTTCTCGCAGGTCGGCAATGCCGCCGGGACGGGCGCGCGCCTGGCGCTGGTTTCTCTCAGCCAGCGCGCCAAAGCCGCCGAAATTGCCGCCCGCGATGGGTATATCGAACTGGCAAGCGTGCCAAACTTCCAGCGCAAGTTTGCCGAGGCGACGTATTTGTAGGTTTCAAAAAAAACATAAAAAAACATATCACAAAGCGGGCGGCTTCGCGGGCCGCAACCAAAGGTTGCTATGATTTGCGCTATTAGCGCAAATCTTGCGGCATAATACTATAGCGTGGTTGTAATCTGTGAAACGCACCGTTGACGATAAAATATCGAGACAATCCGACTCATTCGGTATAATCAGAAACAATGAATACACAAAGACACCGCCCGTTGATTGACCGGCTACAAACACTTCATGTTTCACCTTCTCTGGCTGCGCCCACCCTGATCTTCCTGGGCTGTTTTTTTTTGTTTGGTATAGGGCTCTCGAGCCTGGGTTATTTTCAAGACGACTGGCATCATGTTTACTATGCCTATCATGAGGGAACGGAAGGCCTAAAAAATTTTTTCTACACTGATAGCCGCCCGCTGGCTTATGGGCTTTATGGGTTACTCTTTCGCATACTGGGATTCGACCCGGCACGCTGGCACTGGTCTCTGATGTTGCTGCGCTTTCTGACGGCTGTCGGATTTTGGCTGACGGCGCGCCTGCTTTGGCGGGATGAAGATGAACTAACCACCTGGCTTGCGCTTTTTTTTGCGCTGCACCCGGTTTATACCTTGCAACCCCTCGCGGCAGCGTACACACTGCATTGGGTATCTTACCTGGCTGTAATGTTTTCGTTTGTGCTTACGGTTTTTTCTGTTCGAAAAAACGGCAAATCATTTTGGCTTTTCTTGGGATTGGCGCTGGTCTTGCAAACGTATCACCTGGCGATGATGGAGTATTTTTCGGGGCTGGAACTCGTCCGCGTTCTGTTTCTCTGGCTGGCACTCCCCCGCTTGCCGTTT